>QGVF01000163.1 GCA_003242705.1 Acidobacteriota bacterium | reverse complement strand
CCGCGACCGGGGGCACGAACGGATAGGCGTAGATCTGCCCGTGCGGATGGTGCAGCGTCACACCGACCTCCACACCCCGGTTCTCGAACGGAAACACGTACGCGACATCGTCGCGCCGGCCGAGCTCCTCGCAGCGGTCGGCCCACACGTCGAGCACGAGCGCGACGCGGTCGAGCGGCAGCCGGCCGAGCGATGTCGACGGATCCTGGGTGAAGACGACGACCTCGCACGCGCCATGGCCGGGCCGCGTCTCGACGATCGACGGCGGCGGCGGACCGGCCCTTCCGCTCAGCGTCGGAAAGAGGTTCTCGAAGACGGCGGCCTCCCACGGACCGGCCGGCAGCTCCGTCGGCACGGCCGGATCCGTCATCGGCGCGAGCGGGTTCCACTCGGGAGGCGGCAGGAATGTCCGATGCTGACGATGCGACGCATACGCGACCCACTCGCCTCGCAGCGGATGCCAGCGCAGGTGCGAGTCGGGTGACGCAGGCTGCGAGCCGGACGCGGGCGCCGTCAGCGACGCCGGAAGCGGCGAGCGGGAGTACAGCCAGAGCGAGCGGCCGTCCGGCTTGATGAGGTGCAGGCGGTGCACGGCCACTCGATCATGAGCGTTCCCGTGCGATCCTGGCAACCAGCCCGCTCAGCCCCAGCACGCCGATGATGTTGGGAAAGATCTGCAGGGCGTTCATCAGATCGCCCCACGCCCACACCAGCTCGACCCTGGACACGGCCCCCAGCGGAATGAGCAGGCAGTACACCCAGCGGTACGGCATGACGATGCGCGGGCCGAAGATGTACTCGAGGAACTGCTCGCCGTAGTAAGCCCAGCCGATGAGCGTCGTGTAGCCGAACAGGAAGACGCAGAACGCGACGATCCACCCGCCGGCCGCCGGAATCGCCTGATCGAACGCGAAGGCGACCGCGGCGGTGCTGGTCAGGCCCGAGACCCACGCGCCGGTCAGCAGGATCGTCATGGCCGAGATCGTCGACGTCACGAACGAGACGATGAAGACCTCGGTGACGGCGTTGAGCCCCTGGTCGAGCGGGCGGCGGCTCTGCGCGGTCCCGTAGGCGACGGCGGCGGTGCCGTAGCCCGCCTCGTTCGCGTACATCCCCCGCGCCAGACCGTAGCGCATCGCGATGACGAAGCCGAGCGTGCCGCCCGCGGCGGCCTTCGTCGAGAACGCCTCGCGGACGACGAGCGCCAGCACCTCGGGGATGCGCGAGGCGAAGCTGACGATCACGAAGAGCCCGCCCGCCAGGTACAGCCCGACCTTCAGCGGCGTGAGGCGCTCGGCGGCGCGCCCGATCGACCGGATGCCGCCGATGATCACCAGCCACGCGAGCACCGCGATGACGATGCCCGAGAGCCAGGTCGGGATGGCGAACTGGGAGTCGAGAACGACGGCAATCGAATTGGTCTGCGTGAACGGCGTGGTCGTCAGGGCGGCGACGCCGGCCACGAGCGCGTAGATCCACGCGAGCGCCGGCGACTTCAGCCCGTCGCGCAGGTAGTACATCGGACCGGTGCGGGTCCGATCGGGCCGCACCTCGCGGAACTGGACGCCGAGCACCGCCTCGCTGAACTTCAGCGCGGTCGCGACGAGGCCGTAGCACCAGATCCAGAACAGCGCCCCCGGGCCGCCCGAGACGATGCCGGCGGCGACACCGGCGATGTTGCCCGTGCCGAGGGTCGCCGCCATCGCCGTCATGAATGCCTGGAACGGCGAGAGCACGCCGCCGGCGCTGAGGTCGTGGCGCGCCACGAAGGTCCGCCAGGCCTCGCCGAACCGGCGCACCTGGACGACGCCCGTGCGGGCGGTGAGGAACAGGCCCGTGCCGAAGAGCAGGATCAGCAGCCACGGCACGAAGAGCGCGTCGGCCGTGGCCTGCACCGCCTGGGCGAGCGCAGAGGAGATCATCCGCGCGCCATTCTACAGGTTGGACCTCGACTGTCCTCCGTCGACCACGATCGACGCGCCGCTGATCCAGCTGGCGCGCGGCGACGCGAGGAAGGCGACGACGTCGCCGACCTCCTCGGCGCGACCGAAGCGACCGAACGGCAGCTCGCGGCGGATGAACTCGGCGATGCCCTCGGGATCGGCCTGCTGACGGCGGTGCCAGGACCCGCCGGGAAACAGGATCGAGCCGGGCGCGACGCTGAGCACGCGGATGTTGTGCTTCGCGAGCTGGTGGGCCAGCGCCTTCGCGAGGCTCGTCTCGGCGGCCTTGACGGCGTTGTACGTCATGCGGCCGCCGGCCTCGCGTCCCCAGATCGACGTGACCATGATGATCACGCCGCCGCCGGCGCGCTGCATGTGCGGCACGGCCAGACGCGACGCGCGGATGGCCGGGAAGAGCGTCTGGTCGAACGCCTCCTGCCACTCCTCGTCCGAGGTGTCGAGCAGACCTGCGCCGCGCGCGAGGCCCATGTTGTTGACGAGGATGTCGAGCCGGCCGAACCGCGAGACGGTGGCCTCGACGGCGGCCGCGATGCCGTCTGCCGTCGCCAGGTCTCCGGCAATCGACGCGACACCGTCGGCGTCCGCCGCGACGCCGCGCACTTCCTCCTCGGCCTCTCGCAGCCGCTCGACGCCGCGCGCCGTCAGCATCACGCGACAGCCTTCAGCCGCCAGCGACTTCGCGCTGGCCAGGCCGAGCCCGCGGCTCGAACCGGTGATGAGAGCGGCCTTGCCGCTCAGCTGCAGATCCATTCGGTGATCCCCCTCGAGGACACGGAGGGCGCAGAGGGCACGGAGGCCACAGAGAACCGGGAAAGGTGGAGCCTCAGAGAGGCTCGAATCCCGGAGATCCCGTCGTGTCCTCCGTGGTCATCCCATCGTGCCTCTGCGGTTCACTCGTCCGTGTTCTCCGTGCGCTGTGTGATCGCTGTGGCCTCGGTGATCGGAAGGGCCACGGACTACCGCCGCGCACCCATTTCGTTGAGACGCCAGTCGAACTCGCGGAACCGCACGGCGAACTCGTTCTTCTCGACGAACGCGATCTCGTGCGGCAGCAGCGACGGCAGCACGAACGCCAGAATCGCCCGCTCGACCGGGCTGCGCTGCGCATAGCGATCCGGCGCCGCTCCCGCATACGCCGCCACGAAGTCCTGCTCGCGCCAGCTGACGATCGGGGTCACGTGGATGACGTTCGCGGTCTCGTCGATGCGGAAGAGATGGCCGTTGGTGACGAACTCCCTGGCGACCGCGTCGAGCTGGGCGCCGAGGCGCGACCCCAGGTAGGCCTCGCTGCGCAGGCGGCCGCTGCCGAGCGCACCGCGTCCCAGCGCCAGGTACAGGCGCGGATCGCGGAATGCGGGCAGCACCGTCGTCTCGATCTCGTCGAGCGTCAGGCTGCGTCCCGCAATCCGGCGCTTCGTCCGGTCGAACACGCCGGGGATCTGGCGGATGGATCCGGGCGGATAGTTCGCGGCGCGGCCGCGGATCGGATAGTGGTCGATGACGGCACGCAGCACCCACGCGTTGTAGGCGTTGAGCCAGAACGCGATCTGGTCCTCCTGCGGCCAGCTGTCGACGCCGGCGGCGCGCGGCCCGTCGAGCGATGCGATGTAGGCGTCGAGCCGGCTGCGATCGCTGCGCAGCGCGTTGTAGTAGACGAGGCCGTCGCGGACGTACAGGTCGAGCAGCTCGTCGAACGGCCGGTGCAGCGCATCGCGCGATGCCTGCCCCGACACCGGCGCGATCCCGACCGCCGCGAGCAGCAGGCTCGCGACGGCGACCCACGTCATTCTCCTCACGTCACACTCCTGCCAGCCAGCCGCCGACGGCGGCGTCGAACGCCTGCGGATGCTCCAGGTTCGAGAGGTGCCCGGCGGCCGGCACGATGGCGACGGATCCGTGCGGCAATGCGGCGGCGAGCTCGCGCGCGGCGTCGGGCGGCGTGATCACGTCCTCCGCACCGGCGACGACGAGCACCGGGATCGCGATCGCCTTCAGCAGCGGCGTCGAATCGGGGCGATCCCTGAGCCGCTCGATGGCGCGTGCGATGCCGGCCGCACTGTTCGCCTCGATCAGCGCCCGCACGCGCGCGACCACCTCCGGCCGATCCCGTTTCGTCGTCTCGCCGACGAGCGTCGGCAGCATCTGCGTCGCCACGCCGGCCGCACCGGACTCGCGGACGAGCGACAGCAGGCGGCCGCGGTTGGCGCGCGCCTCGGCCGAGTCGGCCCCGGCGCGCGTGTCGGCGAGAATCAGCGCCCGCACCCGGGACGGATGGCGGCGCATCATCGCGAAGGCCGCGTAGCCGCCCATCGACAGGCCCCCGAGCACCACGGGCGGGGCCTGCAGATGCGCAAGCAGCCGCTCCAGATCGTCGGCGAAGTCGTCGATGTGCGGAGGCCCGTCGTGATCGGCCGTTCCGCCGAAGCCCGCAAGGTCCGGCGCCACGAGCCGCCATCCGGGCGGCGGCGCCTGGAGCTGCGGCTCCCACATCGCCGCCGAGAGCGGGAATGCGTGCAGCCAGACCAGCACCCGGTCCGATTCGGGGCCGGCCTCGAGCCAGCGCACCCGGCGGCCGCCGACGGTTTCCTGCCGCTCACGGACCATTGCGCCATTCTATCGAACGACGGTCGCCCGGGCGCGCGGCGGTGTGATACAGAATCACCGCATGACCCGACACGCATTCAGGGCGATGTGCCTCGCCTTCGCCGCTGCGGCGCTCGTGCTCACCGCCGTCAGCGCGCGGGAGACCGACCGGCACGTCGTGATGATCTCGATCGACGGCATGCGGCCGGCCAGCTACACGACGCCGGGCCCCGCGAAGATTCCCACCCTGCGCGCACTGGCGGCCCGCGGCGCCTGGGCCAGCGGCGTCATCGGCGTGCTGCCGACCGTCACCTATCCCTCGCACACCACCCTGATCACCGGGGTCCAGCCGGCGCGGCACGGCATCCCGATGAACACGTACGTGGATCCGGACGGCCGCTCTGCCGGCGCCTGGTACTGGTATGCCCGCGACATCAGGACCACGACACTGCCCGGGGCCGTGCGGGCGCGCGGACTGACGGCCGCCGCGGTGAGCTGGCCGGTGAGCGTCGGCATGGATCTCGACTACAACGTGCCCGAGCTCAACCGGTCGCGGCATCCGGAAGCCCTGAATCTGCTCAGGGCGCTGTCGTTCCCGCCGCGTCTCATGGACGGCTACGAGGTTGCCAACGGCCCGCTCGCCTGGCCGTTCACCGACGCCGAGCGCACCGGACTGGCCGCGTGGATCATCCGGACGTTCAAGCCGAACCTGACGCTGCTGCACATCTTCGACACCGACAGCGCGTCACACGCCGATGGCCCCGACTCGCCGGAAGCGCAGGCCGCGCTCGAACAGGCCGACGGGCACGTGGCGACGACCATCGCCGCGCTCGGGCAGGCGGGCATCGCCGACCGCACCGACATCGTGATCGTCTCCGATCACGGCTTCCTGCCGCTCGAGAAGCAGCTGCACCCGAACGTGGTCTTCAAGCGCGAAGGGCTGATCCGGACGAACGCGAGCGGCACGATCACCGACTGGCAGGTCTATTTCAAGAGCAACGGCGGCTCCGGCTTCGTCTACCTCCGCAACCGCGACGACCAGGCGCTGAAGCAGCGGGTCCGGGGGCTGCTCGAGGCGCTGGCGGCGGACCCCGCCCACGGCATCGAGAAGGGGTGGGACGAGACCGAGCTGGCGGGTGCGGGGGCCCCCGCCGATGGCGGCTTCGCCCTGGCCAAGAAACCGGGGCTCTACGCCGGGGGGGGGCA
>QGVF01000039.1 GCA_003242705.1 Acidobacteriota bacterium | reverse complement strand
AGATTGAGGACGGCGAATCGGGCTACAGCCGCCGCTACCGGCTCGACGTCGACTTCGCCACTGCCGGCGAGTTCCGCACGCTCGCCGCGGCCTATCCCGACGTCAGGGAGCTGCTCGAGGGACCGGTGACGATCCGGACCGCCGCCGCGGCTGAGACCGCCGAGGCCGAGCCGGATACCGACGCCGAAGGGGCCGACGACGCCACCGCGGCACGTCCGACGACGATCGAGAGCATCGACGACGTGGTCGCGGTGGCGACGATGCCGGCGCCGGGCGAAGGCGAGGCCCCGGCGCCGAAGCCCGCCGCGCGCGGCACGGCGACGGCGGCCGATCTCGACGAGCTCGTCGACTACTTCGTCGCGGCCGGGCGGCGCGGTCTCGCGATCAACCGCTACAAGGGTCTCGGCGAGATGAATCCGGAGACGCTCTGGGAAACGACGATGGATCCCGAGCGGCGCACGCTCCTGCAGGTGCGGGCCGAGGACCACACCGAGGCCGACCTGATGTTCACCACGCTCATGGGTGATCACGTCGAGCCGCGGCGCCGGTTCATCGAAGAACACGCCCTCGACGTGAAGAACCTGGATATCTGATGGATCAGAACCTCTCCGCGAAGCAGCCGGTCAACATCGAAGACGAAATGCGGCGCTCGTACATGGATTACGCGATGAGCGTAATCATCGGGCGCGCGCTGCCCGACGTACGCGACGGCCTGAAGCCGGCCAACCGCCGCGTGCTGTACGCGATGCGGCAGATGGGCCTGGCGTCGAACCGGCCCTACCGCAAGTGCGCGAAGATCGTCGGAGAGGTCATCGGCAACTACCATCCGCACGGCGACGCGTCAGCCTACGACACGCTCGTCCGCCTCGCGCAGGACTTCAACATGCGCTACGCCCTGGTCGACGGCCAGGGCAACTTCGGGTCGATCGACGGCGACATGCCGGCCGCCTACCGGTACACCGAGGCGCGCCTGCGCCCGCTCGCCGAGGCGATGATGGCCGATCTCGAGAAGGACACGGTCGACTTCCGGCCGAACTTCGACGAGACGACCGAAGAGCCGTCCGTCCTGCCGACGCCGTTCCCGAACCTGCTCGTCAACGGGTCGACCGGCATCGCGGTCGGGATGGCCACGAACATCCCGCCGCACAACATGCGCGAGGTGATCGACGGTGTACTGGCGGTCATCGAGCGGCGCGAGCAGTCGGCCGACGATCGCTTCCGCGCGCTGCTCCAGGCGATCCCGGGCCCCGACTTCCCGTCGGGCGGCACCATCGTCGGGCGCGAGGGCATTTACCGCGCCTACCGCACCGGGCGCGGGAGCATCACCGTGCGCGGGCGCGCGACGTTCGAGGAGCACCCGCGCACCGAGCGCGTCTCGATTGTCGTCACCGAGATTCCGTACCAGGTCAACAAGAAGGTCCTGGTCGAGGAGATCGCCGCGCTGGTGCGCGAGAAGAAGATCGACGGGATCGCCGATCTGCGCGACGAGTCGAGCCGTGAGGGCATGCGCATCGTCATCGAGCTGAAGCGCGGTGAGCTGCCCGACGTGGTGCTCAACAACCTCTACAAGCAGACGCGCCTGCAGATGAACTTCGGCATCACGCTGCTGGCCATCGTTGGCGGCCGGCCGCGCGTGCTGAGCCTGCTCGAGATCATCGAGCACTTCATCGAGTTCCGCCGCGACGTGGTGCGGCGGCGCACCGAGTTCGACCTGCGCAAGGCCGAGGCCCGCGCCCACGTGCTCGAGGGCCTGCGCATCGCGCTCGACCACCTCGATGCCGTCATCGCGCTCATCCGCGGATCGCGCAACCCCGCCGAAGCCCGCACGGGCCTGATGTCCGGGTTCGGCCTGACGCAGATTCAGGCGCAGGCCATTCTCGACATGCAGCTGCAGCGGCTGACGGGCCTCGAGCGGCAGAAGGTCCTCGACGAGCTCGAGGAGCTGCAGCGGACGATTGCGCGGCTCCGCGAGATCCTGTCGAACGACCAGCTGCTGATGCAGATCATCGTCGACGAACTGCGGCAGGTGCAGCAGCAGTTCGGCGACGCGCGCCGGACCGACATCGTCGAGGATCGCGGCGACTTCCGCATCGAGGATCTCATCGCCGACGAAGACGTCGTGATCACGGCGACGGATACCGGCTACATCAAGCGGACGCCGCTCGACGAGTACCGGCAGCAGCGCCGCGGCGGCAAGGGCCTGATCGGCATGCAGACGCGCGACGAGGACGTCGTGCGTCACCTGTTCGTGGCCAACACGCACGCCTACATCCTGATCTTCAGCGACCGCGGGCGCTGCTACTGGCTGCGCGTGTACGACATCCCGGAGGTCGGCCGTAACAGCCGCGGCAAATCGATCGCGAACCTCGTGAGCATGGCCGAAGGGGAGAGCATTGCGGCGCTGCTTCGCGTGCAGGACTTCCCTGAGGGTGAAGGCGAGCGCTTCATCGTGATGGGCACGCGCCGGGGCGTCATCAAGAAGACCGACCTGCACGCCTTCTCGAATCCGCGCGCGGCCGGCATCATCGCCATCCACATCGACGACGACGACCGTCTCATCGGCGTTGTCGAGACCGACGGCAACTCGGATCTGGTGCTCGCCTCGCGCAACGGCATGGCGATCCGGTTCCAGGAGACCGACGTGCGGCCGATGGGACGCACGGCGCGGGGCGTCCGCGGCATGCAGCTGCGCGATGGCGACGAAGTCGTCGGCATCGACGTGATGACGCCGGGCGCGACGCTGCTGACCGTCTGCGAGAAGGGGTACGGCAAGCGGACCGACGTCGACGAGTACCGGGTGCAGTCGCGTGGCGGCATCGGCCTGAAGGACGTGCTGACCAACGACCGCAACGGCCCGGTGGTTGGCGTCGCGTGCGTCACCGATCGGCACGAAGTCCTGCTCATCACCGAGCAGGGCCAGGTGATCCGGACGAACGCCGCCGACCTGAGGCCGATCGGTAGGAACACGCTTGGCGTGAAGCTGATGGATCTGGCGCCTGAGGATCGCGTCGTCTCGCTGGCCACGCTCGTCGAGCCCGACGGCGATGGCGAGGGCAGCGGAGGCAGTGACGACGGCGCCGATGCCACCGCAGGATCCGAAACCGCTGCACCGGACGCGGAGGCGTCGGATACCGCCACGGCGGACGAGTAAGTCGAACGCCTGCGACGCGCTACGCCGGCTCGAGACCGGCGTAGCGCGCCAGGAGCTTCTTCACGCCTGCTCCGGCGAACCGCACGGTGACCTTCACGTCGTCGCCGTAGTCTTCGATGTCGAGAACGGTGCCCGCGCCGAACTGACGGTGGCGGACGCGCATTCCCGGACGGACGCCTGCCGCCGTCTGTGACTGGTCTTCGGCTTCATACGAGAACGACGGCTCGGACGGGCGGCGGAAGCGCGGGCCGGAGCGGTGCGCATAGGGATTGCGCAGCTCGTAGGATGGCTGCCAGCGCGGCGCGGGACCGGCCGGCTCGATGCGGCGGACGAGCTCGGGCGGCAGCTCGTCGAGAAAGCGCGACGGCGTCGTGGCCTGGTACTCACCGAAGACGCGGCGGCGCGAGGCGCTCGTGAGGATGAGCTGCTCGCGCGCCCGCGTGATGCACACGTAGCAGATTCGTCGTTCCTCCTCGACCTCTTCCTCGTCTTCCACGGACCGTGCGTGCGGGAAGAGTCCTTCTTCCATGCCCGCCACGATCACGACGGGAAACTCGAGGCCCTTGGCCGCGTGCATCGACATGAGCCAGACGCGGGCGTCAGCCGTCCCCTTGCCCTCGTCGGCTTCCGAGAGCAGTGACAGCCGGTCGACGAACCCGCCGAGCGACGCATCGGCCTCGCGCGTCTCGTACTCGCGCGCAGCCGAGACGAGTTCCATGAGGTTTTCGAGCCGCGCCTCGGCGTCCTCGCTCCGCTCGTCGCGCAGCGCCTTCAGGTAGCCCGATCGCTCGAGGATGAGCGTGATGACGTCGGCGACACCGGCGCCGGCCGCCTCGGCGGCCGTCGAGGCGACGAGATCGCGGAAGCTCTTCAGCGCGGTCGTGGCGCGGGGCGGCAGCAGCCGCCGGTCGACGGCGAGGACCAGGCGGGCCCAGAGCGACCGCGGCGCCGCCACCGGCTGCAGGCCGGCGGCGAGCAGCGGCATGTCGGCCTCGGGTCCGGCCGGAGGCTCCACCTTCTCGAGGCCGTCGAGCACGCCCTTGCCGATCCCGCGCGTCGGCACGTTCACCACCCGCCGGAAGCTCACATCGTCGTGCGGATTGATGAGCAGGCGGAGGTAGGCGAGCGTGTCCTTGATTTCCTTCCGCTCGTAGAACCGGACGCCGCCGATGATGCGGTAGGGGATGTTCTCCCGCATCAGCGCGTCTTCGATCGCGCGCGACTGCGAGTTCGTGCGATAGAGGACGGCGACCATGCGATCGACGTCGGCGGTCTGTGTTTCACGGATCGCGCGCGCGATGTAGTCGGCCTCTTCGATCTCGTCGCCGGCGCGGACGTAGAGGATCGGATCGCCGCCCTGCCTGTCGGTCCAGAGCGTCTTGTCGCGCCGGTTCCGGTTGCGCTGGATGACGGCCGACGCCGCGTCGAGGATCACCTGCGTCGAGCGGTAGTTCTGCTCGAGCTTGACGATATGGGCGTCGGGGAAGTCGCGTTCGAAGTCGAGGATGTTGCGCAGATCGGCGCCGCGCCATCGGTAGATGGACTGGTCGGGATCGCCGACGACGCAGAGGTTGCGGTGCACCTCGGCGAGGCGGCGAATCAGGATGTACTGCGGACGGTTCGTGTCCTGATATTCGTCGACCAGGATGTAGCGGAATCGCTCCGCGTAACGGGCGCGCACGTGCTCGTGCCGCTCGATGAGCTCGACGGTGCGCAGCAGCAGGTCGTCGAAGTCGAGCGCGCCGGCGTCTTCGAGCGTGCGCCGGTAGATCTCGAAGATGCGGCCAATCTGCTGGTCGCGCACGTTCCAGCCCGAGCTCTTCATCGTCTCGGGCGTTTCCATGCGGTTCTTCGCGTGGCTGATGCGGCTCAGCACCGCGCGCGGCTGCAGCATCCGATCGTCGATATCGAGCGTCCTGAGTGCCTGCTTGACGACGGCAAGCTGATCGGACGTGTCGTAGATCACGAAGTCACGCGACAGGCCGAGCGCCGGCGCCTCGCGGCGCAGCAGGCGCGCGCAGAGCGAATGGAACGTCGACAGCCAGATGTCGCGACAGTCGCCGCCGATCAGCTGCTCGACCCGGTGCCGCATCTCCTCGGCCGCCTTGTTCGTGAAGGTGACGGCGAGGATGCGGCCGGGCTCGGCCAGACCGCTGGCGATCAGGTGCGCGATGCGCGTGGTGATGACGCGCGTCTTGCCCGATCCGGCGCCGGCCAGGATGAGCAGCGGCCCTTCTGTACGCAGCACCGCTTCCCGCTGCGCAGGGTTGAGCGTGGAAACGAAATCGACGGGAGCAGAAGACACGGAGCGTTCTCTTCAGTATCGCAGGCCGGCCGCCTCGCCGGGCTCCAGTCGATCGATTGCGAGGCCGGGTGCCGGGGCGTGCGGCTCAACCGGAGCGTCGGGTGATTCTGCCACCGGAAGAAGCTCGAGCAGGTACCGCTGCAGGCGCACGTCGTGGCTCATGCGGTGGTGGTGCCGGTAGAGGAGCGGCTGGACCAGGTTCCAGTGCCAGCCGAAGTGCTCGGTCTCGGGCTTGATCCGGAGGTTGGCGAGCACGACGGTCGACTCGGGTGCCTCGAGCACGAGCTTGCTCTTGCCCCGCAGCGGGAAGCCGCGGAAGATGCCCGTCCGCTGGTACACGTTGACCGCGTACCGGACGTTCGCAGGTACGCGCGGGTTCCGGAGCGAAAAGGCGTCGATGTAGATCGCCAGCGCCACTGATGCATCGGCCTCGCCCAGCCGCCGCGCGAACTTCGTCACCGCGCCGGCGCCCCAGCTGTGGCCGTAGGCAATGATGAGCGGCAGCTCGTCGCAGCCGCTGCCGCCCTCCGTCGCGCGCGCGCCCGGCAGGCCATCATCGGCCGCGGCTTCGTGCGGCCCGATGCGATCGGCTGCGATGGCCAGCGGCGGCGTGTGGCGCCTGATCAGCGCGAGCACGTCGGCGGCAGCCGTCGCCCACTCGCGGTTGTTGTAGGTAAAGGCCGCCACGTCGTGCCCGGCAGCGGCCGACTGTTCGATCTTCTTCCGCAGCCGGACGACACCCGAGATCCGGCTTTCGCCGCCTTCGAGGCCGCCGGTGAAGCCGACGACGATCGTCCGCAGGCAGCCCGAGGCCTCCGGTGCGGCCGGGTCGGGCGCGAGCGACGACAGCGCCTCGCGGGAACGCTCGACGAGGAGCAGCCAGTCCTGGTCGTCGGAGGCGGCGACCGTGCCAGTAGTCAGGAACCAGACCGCGATGAGCGAGACGAGCAGGCGGCCTGGCGCCGGGAGACCTCTTCCGTGCATTGCGCGATCAATGCTGGCATGGCCGTCAAGCTTCGCGTCGCCCCGGCGGCCGGGCCGGAGCGGATCGCCGCGGGGCGCTTCAGCGCGTCCTGACCGTGCAGACGACCGCCTGCCGGCGGCCGGGGCTCCCCGGGGGCATCGCGCCTGATGCGTCCGGGCGTCGCCGACGGGCACGGGTCCTGATACGATTGGTGATCTGTATGGCCCGCACGCTCTTCCAGAAGGTCTGGGACCTCCACGCCGTCAGGACGCTTCCGAACGGTCAGACTCAGCTCTACATCGGCCTGCATCTGGTCCACGAGGTGACCAGTCCGCAGGCGTTCGCCGAGCTCCGTGAGCGCGGCTGGACGGTCAAGGCGCCGCACCGGACGTTTGCGACGATCGACCACATCGTGCCGACCGCGGCCCAGGCGCGGCCGTTCGCCGACCTGATGGCCGAAAGCATGACGGCGGCGCTCGAGCGCAACTGTCGCGACTACGGCATCCGGTTCTTCGACCTCGCGAGCGGTGCACAGGGCATTGTCCACGTCATCGGACCCGAGATGGGGCTGACCCAGCCCGGCATGACAATCGCCTGTGGCGACAGCCATACGTCGACGCACGGCGCCTTTGGCGCCATCGCGTTCGGCATCGGTACCTCGCAGGTGCGCGACGTGCTCGCCACGCAGACGATGTCGATTTCGCCGCTGAAGGTGCGGCGGATCGAGGTCAACGGCCAGCTGCGGCCGGGCGTGTTCGCGAAGGACGTCATCCTGCACATCATCGGGAAGCTGGGCGTCAAGGGCGGCACGGGCTACGCCTACGAGTACGCGGGCGACACGATCCATCGCATGTCGATGGACGAGCGCATGACCATCTGCAACATGTCGATCGAGGGCGGCGCGCGCGTCGGCTACGTCAATCCCGACGAGACGACGTTCGAGTACCTGCGCGATCGGCCCTACGCGCCGCAGGGCGCCGACTTCGATCGGGCCGTGGCCTGGTGGAAGTCGATGGCGTCCGATCCCGACGCCGTCTACGACGACGTCGTCCGGATCGACGCGGCTGACATCGCGCCGACGGTCACCTGGGGCATCAATCCCGGGCAGTCGGTGCCGGTCGACGGCCGGCTGCCGCACCCGGACGAGGTTCCCGACTCGGAGCGCGCGGGCATCGTCGAGGCGCTCGAGTTCATGGGCTTCGACGGCGGGCTGCGCGTGCTGGGCACGAAGATCGACGTGGCGTTCATCGGCTCGTGCACGAACGGCCGGCTGTCGGACCTGCGCGAAGCGGCGCAGGTCGTGGCCGGGCACAAGGTGGCGCCGCACGTGCGCGCGCTCGTCGTGCCCGGCTCGCAGAAAGTGGCCGCGGCCGCCGAGCGCGAAGGGCTCGACCGCATCTTCCAGGAGGCCGGTTTCGAGTGGCGTCGCGCCGGCTGCTCGATGTGCCTGGCCATGAACCCGGACCGGCTCTCGGGCCGCGAGGTCTGCGCCTCGTCGTCGAACCGGAACTTCAAGGGGCGGCAGGGCAGCCCCACCGGCCGCACGCTCCTGATGAGTCCGGCCATGGTGGCCGCGGCGGCCATCGCCGGCGAGGTGGTCGATATCCGGACGTGGAAGCCGGAAGCCGTCCCGGCCCTCGCCTAGTCCGCCGGAGCGAGAACGAGCATGTCGAAGATCGAAGAAGTCCGCGGGCGTGCCGTGCCGGTGCACGGCGACGACATCGACACCGACCGGATCATTCCGGCGCGGTTTCTGAAGACCATCACTTTCGAGGGCCTCGAACAGCACGTCTTCGAGGACGATCGGCTCGAGGCGAAAGCGCAGGGGCGGGTCCACCCGTTCGATGAGCCGAAGCACCAGGGCGCCACGATCCTGCTCGCGGGCGCGAACTTCGGCTGCGGTTCATCGCGCGAGCACGCGCCGCAGGCGATCAAGCGCTGGGGCATCCGCGCGATCATCGCCGAGTCGTTCGCCGAGATTTTCTTCGGCAACTCGTTGATGATCGGCATGGCGTGCGCCACGCTGCCGGCCGATCAGCTGCAGCAGCTCATGGCGCTGGCCGAGGAGCAGCCCGACCTCGAGTTCCGGCTCGATATCCACGAGCGGACGTTGTCGGCCGGCGATCGCGTCGTGCCGGTGACGATGACCGATGCCGTCCGCAGTGCGCTGCTCTCGGGCAACTGGGACGCGACGGCGCTGCTGCTCGACCGTTACGAAGAGGTCGAGGCGACGGCGGCACGACTGCCGTACATTTCAGGCTGGGATCGCGCGGCCGTCTAGGCGGCGCGATCCGTTCCGCTTCCTTCGGTTTTCCTTCTTCTTCCTGCGGTTCTGCCGGTCGCCCGCCGCCTCACGCTGACGGCGCAGCCGGCGTCTGTCCGCTGTCGAGCTCCCGGGCCATCTGCAGGAACGCGCGCGCCGCGTGCGACAGCGCCGTGTCGCCACGGGCCACCAGGCGCACCTGGCGCGTTGCCCGCAGCTCCGGGACGCGAATCGCCGCGAGCTCGCCCCTGGTGATCTCCTCCTGCGCGCAGCGCCGCGGCAGCAGCGCCACGCCGAGGTTCATCGACACGGCGCGCTTGATGCCGTCGAGGCTTGGCAGCGCGAGCCGGATGTTGAGCGGCGCATGCCGCTGCTCGTAGGTCCGCAGCACCTGATCGCGCAGCGGCGACGACTCGTTGTGCGCGATGACCGGCTGTTCGCCGATCTGCTCGAGTGTCACGTGGCTGCGCTCGGCGAACGGGTGATCCGGTCGGACGAGCAGGACGAGCTCGTCGGTGTTGATCACCACCGACTGCAGCTCGCGTTCAGGCGGGTTGAACGTCAGGACGCCGATGTCGATCGACCGCAGCAGGACCTCCTGGGCCATCTGGCGCGCAGCCACGCGGCGGACGTCGATGACGATGTCGGGGTGATCGGTGCGGAACCGCGCGATGAGCGGCAGCACCGAGTAGACGCCGGCCTCGTTGGCGCCGATGACGATGCGGCCGCGGCGGATTTCGCGCAGCGCATTGACCGCCTGGGTGGCCTCGTCGGCCAGCGTGAGGAGCCGGCCGCCGTAGTCGAGCAGGAGCTGCCCGGCGTCGGTGAGCGTGCCGTCGCGCGACGACCGATCGATCAGCCGCTCGCCGACGGCCTGTTCGAGCCGCCGGATGGCCTGGCTGACAGCCGGCTGCGTGCGCCGCAGCTTGCGTGCAGCCCGCGAGAAGCTCCGTTCGGCGGCAACGGTACAGAACACGCGCAGGTCTTCGAAAGTCATGGCTGGCCCCGGAGGACGGTCGGGCGGGTGATAAACATACTCACTACTAATCTAAATATCATAACGTTGACTTTTGGTTCGTGAGCCCCGACACTGACTCCTGATGTCCGACCGACTCATCATTTTCGACACGACCCTCCGCGACGGCGAACAGGCGCCCGGCTTCTCGATGCGCGTGGACGAAAAGGTCCGGCTCGCCCTGCAGCTGGAGCGGCTGGGCGTCGACGTCATCGAAGCGGGCTTTCCGATTGCGTCGGAAGACGACGCGGAGGCGGTCAGGCAGGTCGCCCGATCGGTTAGCAGGCCCGTCGTGGCGGCGCTGGCGCGCTGCTCGGCGGGCGACATCGACAAGGCGGCCGAAGCTCTCTCGGGCGCGCGCCGCCGCCGCATCCACACCTTCATCGCCACTTCCGATCTTCACCTCCAGCACAAGCTCCGCATGACCCGCGAGACCTGTCTCGAGCTCGCGGTCGACGCGGTCCGTCGCGCGCGCAACACGACCGACGACGTCGAGTTCTCGGCCGAGGACGCCACGCGGAGCGACATCGACTTCCTGTGTCGTGTCGTCGAGCATGCGATCGACGCGGGGGCGACGACGATCAACCTGCCCGACACGGTCGGCTACTCGATGCCCGACGAGATTGCCTCGTTCTTCCGCACGGTCATCGAGCGCGTGCCGAATTCCGACAAGGCGATCTTCAGCGCGCATTGCCACGACGACCTCGGTCTGGCCGTCGCCAACACGATGGCCGCGATCGGCGCGGGCGTGCGCCAGGTGGAGTGCACGATCAACGGCATCGGCGAGCGCGCGGGCAACGCATCGCTCGAAGAAATCGTGATGATTACCCACGTGCGCCCGGACCTCGTGCCGGTCCGCTCCGACGTGGTGACGACCGAGCTGTACCGTTCGAGCCAGCTGCTGACCGAGCTCACCGGTCAGGCCGTCCAGGTCAACAAGGCCATCGTCGGCCGCAATGCGTTCGCGCACGAGGCGGGCATCCACCAGGACGGGATGCTGAAGGATCGTCGGACGTACGAAATCATGCGGCCGGAGGACGTCGGCGTCCCGGCCAGCACGCTCGTGCTCGGCAAGCACTCGGGCCGGCACGCCGTGCAGAAGGCGTGCGAGCGGCTCGGGCTTTCGTTTGCGCGGCGCGACCTCGACGAAGTCTACAAGCGCATGATCGCGCTGGCCGATCGGCAGAAGACCATTACCGACGACGACCTGAAGGCGATTGCCGACGCGGTGATGGCCGGGCAGCGCGCGACTGCGAGCTGAGCCCGCCGACCGGCGCGGCCGTCGATCCGCCCCGGATCGACCCCACCTCTATTCGACCGTGACGCTCTTGGCGAGATTCCGCGGCTGATCGACGTCGCAGCCGCGGCGCACCGCCACGTGATAGGCGATCAGCTGCACGGGGACCGTCATCAGCACCGGCAGCACGAGCGGGTGTGCATCGGGGACGGCGAGGACTGCGTCCTGGCCGCCCGTCAGCACCTGCTCGAGCGCGGGCGCCTGGCCGTGCGTGGTGATGGCGATGATTCGTCCGCCCCGCGCCTTGGCCTCCTGGATATTTCCCACCACCTTCTCGAACAGTCCGTCGTCGGCCGCGAGGACGATTACCGGCAGGTCTTCTTCGATGAGAGCGATTGGACCGTGCTTCATCTCGCCGGCGGGATAGCCCTCGGCGTGGATGTAGGAGATCTCCTTGAGCTTCAGCGCGCCCTCGAGAGCGATCGGGTAGTTGACGCCGCGCCCGAGGTAGAGGCAGTCGCGCCGGTTCTGGATCGATGCCGAGAGTTCCTCGATGGCGTCGTTGACCTGCAGCGCCTCCTCGATCCGGATCGGCAGCTGATCGAGTTCGCGGACGAGCGCCCGTGACAGCTCTTCCGGCGTCGTACCGCGCGCCTGCCCGATCGCCAGAGCGAGCAGGTGAAGGGCGACGAGCTGCGTCGTAAAGGCCTTCGTCGACGCCACGCCAATCTCGGGACCGGCGTGCGTGTAGATCGTCCCTTCGGCCTCGCGCGTCACCATGCTGCCGACGACGTTGCAGATCGCGACGCTGCGCGCGCCGAGCCGGGTTGCCTCGCGGAGCGCGCCGAGCGTGTCGGCCGTTTCCCCCGACTGGGTGATCGCCACGGCGAGCGTCCGGCCGTCGACGATCGGCCGGCGGTAGCGGAACTCGGAGCCGTAGTCGACCTCGACCGGTACGCGCGCAATCTGCTCGATCAGGAACTTGCCCACCAGGCCGGCGTGCCACGACGTACCGCAGGCCAGGATCACGACGCGATCGATGCCTGCGAGCACGTCGGCACCGAGCTTCATCTCTTCGAGGAAGACATGTCCCGTTTCGGCCGACGTCCGGCCGATGATCGTCTCGCGCACCGCCAGCGGCTGCTCGAATATTTCCTTGAGCATGAAGTGGCGGTAGCCGGCCTTCTCGGCCATCACCGGATCCCAGGCGACGTGCTGTGGCGTCTTCTCGCGTGCGGCGCCGGCAAAGTCGGTGAACGCGACGCCTTCGCGCGTGACGACCGCCATCTCCTGATCGTCGAGGAAGGCGATCTCGCGGGTATGCGCAAGGATGGCGGGAATGTCGGACGCGACGAAGTATTCGTCCTCGCCCATGCCGATGACCACCGGCGGGCCGTTGCGCGCCGCGACGATGGTGCCGGGATCGTCGGCCGAAATCAGGACGAGCGCGAACAGTCCCCGCAGCCGCGTGAGCGCGCGTCGCACCGCCGCGGCCAGTCCGTCGTCGCGCCACTCGCGTTCGACGAGGTGCGCGACCACTTCGGTGTCGGTCTCGGTGCAGAACCGGTGCCCCTGAGCGGTCAGCTCCTGCCGCAGCTCCAGGTAGTTCTCGACGATTCCGTTGTGGACGACCACGATACGGCCGGAGCAGTCGCGGTGCGGGTGGGCGTTCTCCTCCGACGGACGGCCGTGGGTCGCCCAGCGCGTGTGGCCGATGCCGAACTCACCGTCGACCGGCTCGCGGCCCAGCACTTCCTCGAGCTTCGACAGCTTGCCGGGGCTGCGGCGGACGTGCACGGTGCCGTCGCGTACGACCGCGATGCCGGCCGAGTCGTAGCCGCGATACTCCAGCCGCCGCAGGCCCTCGACGAGGACGGGAACGAGCGGCTTGTGACCCAGGTATCCGACGATGCCGCACATGAATCAGCGCGCCTTGTCCTTGTCTTTCAGGCGGCTGGCGCGGCGTTCGGCCCAGCCGTCCTTGTTGATCTGGTGCGAGCGCGCCACCGCCAGTGAGCCGGGCGGCACGTCACGGGTAATGGTCGAACCGGCGGCGACGTAGGCCCCCGGGCCGACGTGGACCGGGGCGACGAGCTGCGAGTCGCTCCCGACGAACACGCCGTCGTCGATCCGGGTCTGGTGCTTCGAGACACCGTCGTAGTTGCAGGTGATGACGCCGGCGCCGATGTTGACGTTCGCGCCGATCACCGCATCGCCCAGGTAGGCGAGATGGTTCGCCTTCGAATTCGGCCCGAGCGTTGTCTTCTTGAGCTCGACGAAGTTGCCGACGCGGGCGCCGGCGCCGAGCCGCGACTCCGGCCGCAGGTGGGCGAACGGACCAAGCGTGCAGCCGTCGTCGATCGTCGACTGCACGATGACGCAGTGATCGAGGACCGTGACGCCCGCGCCGAGGACCGAGTCGGTGATGCGGGTGCCGGGACCGATGCGACAGCCGGGTCCGAGGCGGGTCGCACCGGACAGGACGACGTTCGGACCGATCACCGTGTCCTCGCCGATCTCGACGCCATCGTCGACGTAGACCGAATCGGGATTCTCGAGCGTCACGCCGGCCAGCATCAGCCGCCGTCGCGTGCGATCGCGCAGCACGCGCGTCAGTTCGGCGAGATCGACACGCGTGTTGACGCCGCGCACTTCGACGTGGTCGGCGATCGGAAGCGTTTCGACGCGACGACCCTCGCGGACCGACCCGGCGACGAGATCCGTGAGGTAGTACTCGCCCTGCGCATTGTCGGTCGCCAGCGAGCGCAGCGCCCCGAACAGGCCATCGAGCTCGAAGACGTAGATGCCGCTGTTGATCTCGCGGATGGCGTGCTCGCCTTCACCTGCGTCGCGCTCTTCGACGATGCGGACGATCCGGCCCTGGTCGCGGATGATTCGCCCGTAGCCGTACGGGTCGGGAACCGTTGCGGTAAGAACCGTGAGCCAGGCCGAGGTCGATTGATGACGGTCGAGCAGCTGCCGCAGCGTGTCGACGGTCAGCAGCGGCACGTCGCCGTAGAGCAGCAGCACCCTGCCCTGCTGTCCCGCCAGGACCGGCTCGGTCTGGAGCAGCGCGTGGCCGGTGCCGAGCTGCGGCGACTGGACGACGAAGCGCACGTTCGGCCAGTTCGCGAGGGCGGCTCTCACGTCGTCGGCACCGTGGCCAACGACGACCGTGATGGTGGCCGGTTCGAGAACAGCCGCGGTCCGGATGACGTGCTCGATGAGCGGGCGGCCGGCCAGAGGGTGAACGACCTTCGACACGGCGGACTTCATCCGTGTCCCTTTGCCGGCGGCCAGTATGACGACGTGGAGGTTGGTCATGGGTCACCGCAGGCGAGGCGCGCCTGCCGACCCTTGATTATCTACCGGACGAGGCCTCCCGCCCCTCCGGGGGGGCGGCCGGCCGGCACTTCCGCGAGCAGCTGTTCGAACAGATCGAGGCCGCGCAGGTTCTCGAAATCCTCGTCGTGGCGCGCCTGCGCCAGCACTTCGGGGGTGATGGCGGCGGCCCGGCGAAGCGACTCGACCGCGTCGCTGAAGTCTCCACGACGTGCCTGGAGGACCGCCATCAGGTAGTGTCCGAGCTCATGCTGCGGCGCTTCCTCGACGATCTGCACCAGGAGCTGTTCGGCCAGCTCGTTCTGTTCGTTGTTGAGCGCGGCCGTGGCGGCTGTCAGGCGCTCCTCGAGCGTCTGCGGGCGACGGGCAGCCGGACGCTGCAGTTCGCGCTCGCAAAGCGTGGCGTAGACGCGGGCCCGGTCGAGCAGCGCCCGTTCGGCGGGGAACTCCTCGATCAGACGCGTGAAGGTTTCGAGGGCCGTGCGGTAGTCGTGCCGCTGCAGGGCAGTCATGGCCCGTTCGAAGGCGGCGATCGCCTCGGGCGCTGGACCCTGAGCGTCCTCACCCGAAAGGGGAGGGGCCCAGACGACCGACGTCCGGGCGGCACCGTTTTCCGTTCCGCCGACGATGCCGTCGCCGGTGGGGCGGGCAGAGCGGCTCGCGCGGCTCTGGCTCGACTTCGCCATTCCGTCCGACCTCGCTTTGCTGGGAATCCGGGGGAGACGGTAACAAAGGCCGCCGAAAGCGTCAAGGCACGGGGGGATCCGGCTCGACGCGCGCCCGGCGTCTGGCCGCAATCCGGGTTTCCTTGACGATTCGGCGGATGCGGGCAGGCCGGACGCCGTGAATGGCGGCCAACGCCTGATCTATCTGGTCGGGCTCCAGTGCCCCAGATGTCTCGATTTGGTCGTACATCCTAACGACTACGCTGGCATCCAGACCATGAGGGTGCGTTGGAGGTGCTGGACCGACAACCACGACGAACTCTCCGCGCTCCGGGAGCTTCGACATCACGTCCTCGTCGCGGCCGCTCGTTGGCTTGTTGGGCCATTCGACAGAAGTTTCGTGAATCTTTGATATTTCTCTGTGAATGACTATTGGTCGTATGACCGATCCGCCTGCTTCGTCCTGCAGGTCCTTCAGGGTTCGCTCGATCCGATGCGGCGCCTCGAAGAAGACCACGGTCCCCGGCGTCTCCCGCAGCTCCGCGAACCACTCTGCCCTCGCGCGGCCGGACGAGGGAGGGAACCCGAGGAACGTGAAGGGAGTGGCGGGAATGCCGCTGACCGACAGAGCAGCAGTAATCGCGCTCGGGCCCGGCACGGGCGTCACCTTCACGCCCGCCTCGCGCGCCAGCCGCACGAGAAGCGTCCCCGGGTCGGAAATGCCGGGTGTCCCGGCATCGCTCACGAGCGCAATCGACGACCCGGCGCGGAGCTGGTCGACCAGCCGCGGGGCCACCTGCCGCTCGTTGTGCTCGTGCAGGCTCACCAGTGACCTGCTGATCTCGTAGTGGGCCAGCAGTCGGGAGGTCCGCCGCGTGTCCTCGCACGCGATCAGGTCCACCTCGCGCAGGACCCGGAGGGCGCGGAAGGTCAGGTCCTCCAGGTTGCCGATAGGCGTCCCCACCACGTAGAGCGTGCCGGTCATGGCGTTCCCTATAATGGACCGTTGGACGGAGTGATCTGATGCCTCTCTACGAATATCTGTGTGGTTCGTGTGGGCACCGGTTCGAACGCATCCAGAAGTTTTCGGATGCCCCGGTGTCCGAGTGTCCGTCGTGCGGTGCCGCGCAGGTGGAGCGACTGATTTCGTCGCCCGCGATTCAGTTCAAGGGAACCGGCTGGTACATCACCGACTACGCCCGGTCGAAGTCGTCGGACGGCAGCGGCTCCGCGTCCAGCTCCAGCAAGAGCGCGGACACGAGCGGCTCGTCGTCGGGATCGAGCGAGACGACGACAGCCAAGGCCGAGGCGTAAAGCCTCGGCTTTTTCCTTCCCTTGTGTGCGCGGCCCGGCCGCGCTACCGCGGACCTTCCTTCCCGCCGACCACCGCTTCCAGATACGCCCGGAGCGGCCCTGCCAGATCGGGCCGCTTCAGAGCGAAGTACACGACGGCCTTCAGGAAACCGAGCTTGTTGCCGGTATCGTGCCGGACGCCCTCGATCTCGCAGGCGTATACGTTGCGCCTCGCGAGCAGGCGGCGCAGGCCGTTGGTGAGCTGGATTTCGCCCTGCACCTTGCCCGACCGCACGGCCGCAGCCTCCTCGACAAGGGCGTCGAAGATGTCGGGTGTCAGGACGTAGCGGCCGATGATGGCCAGCTCCGACGGGGCGTCTTCGGGCTTCGGCTTTTCGACAAGGTCGGTCACGCGGTAGACGCCTTCGCGCACCGGCTCGTAGGCGATGACGCCGTAGCCGGAGATCTGCTCCCTGGGCACGCGCTCGACGAGCAGCACCGGGCCGTCGACCTCGTTGAACACCTCGATCATCTGCGCCAGGGCTCCCGGCGTCGCGTCGATGACGTCGTCGGCCAGGATGACGGCGAAGGCGTTGTCGCCGACGAGCGGCCGGGCCGTCAGCACGGCGTGACCGAGGCCGAGCGGCTCGCCCTGCCGGACGTACGCGAGGCTGCGGGAGATCGATCGGATCTCGGCCGCCTGATCCTGCTTGCCGCGCGCCTCGAGGAACGTCTCGAGCTCGACCGAGACGTCGAAGTGATCCTCGATGGCGTTCTTGCCCCGCCCGGTAACGATGACGATGTCTTCGATGCCTGCGGCGGCTGCCTCCTCGATGCCGTACTGGATGATCGGCTTGTCGACGAGCGGCAGCATCTCCTTCGGCTGCGCCTTGGTTGCCGGGAGGAAGCGGGTCCCCAGCCCGGCGGCGGGAAACACGGCTTTCCGTACTTGCTGCTTCGCAGTAGCCACGTCGTGCATCGTATCGCAGGGCGGACGAGGCGGTATAGCATGGATGGCCATGTTCGACCCTGCGCTCCTGCGTGAAGACCCGGCCGGCGTCGAGACGCGGCTGCGGTCGCGCGGCATCGATCCCTCGACGGAACTGGCCGAGCTGACCCGGCTCGATGCCGAGCGGCGACGGCTCATCCCGATTGTCGAAACGTTGAAGCGCGAGTCGAACGAAGCGTCGGCGCAGGTGGCGATTGCGCGTCGCGAGGGGCGCGACCCGACGCCGCTGTTCCAGGCGAACAAGGAACGCGCCCAGCGCATCAAGGAGCACGAAGCGGAGCTCGACGCGATTGAAGCGCGGCGCCAGGCGCTGCTGCTTACGCTGCCCAACCTGCCGCACCAGAGCGTGCCGGTCGGCGCCTCGTCGGCCGACAACGTCGAGGTCCGCCGGTGGGGGACGCCGCGCACGTTCGATTTCGCGCCGAAGCCCCACTGGGAGATCGGCGGCGCGCTCGGCATCCTCGACTTCGAGCGGGCCGCGCGCATGTCGGGGGCGCGCTTCTCGGTCCTGTCGGGCGCCGGCGCGCGGCTGGCGCGCGCGCTGATCAACTTCATGCTCGACGTTCACACGACCGAGCATGGCTACCGCGAGGTCGAGCCGCCCTTTCTCGTCAACACCGCGGCGCTCACCGGCACGGGCAACCTGCCGAAGTTCGAGCAGGACCTGTTCCGGATTGCCGGCGACTGGGACCTGTACCTGATCCCCACGGCCGAAGTCCCTCTGACGAACCTGCACCGTGAGGAGATCCTCGACGGGCGCCAGCTGCCGCTGAAGTACACCGCCTACACGCCGTGCTTCCGCAGCGAGGCCGGTTCGTACGGGGCCGACGTCCGCGGCCTGATCAGGCAGCATCAGTTCGACAAGGTCGAGCTCGTGAAGATCACGACGGCCGAGCAGTCGTACGACGAGCTCGAGTCGCTCGTCCGCAACGCCGAGTCGATTCTCGAGCGGCTCGGTCTGCCGTACCGCACGGTCGTCCTGTGCACGGGCGACATGGGGTTCGCCGCGGCGAAGACCTACGACATCGAAGTGTGGCTGCCGAGCGGGAACAGCTACCGCGAGATTTCGTCGTGCAGCAACACCGAGGCGTTCCAGGCGCGTCGCGCCCAGATCCGCTACAAGCCGGCGGGCGGCGGGCGCAACCAGTTTGCGCACACGCTGAACGGTTCCGGGCTCGCCGTCGGCCGGACGCTCATCGCGATCCTCGAGAACTACCAGCAGGCCGACGGCTCGGTGATCATCCCGGAAGCCCTCCGGCCCTACATGGGCGGTCTCGAGCGGATCGCCTGATCCGCCGCCGGGGCGCGCGGTATCATCGCTGAAGCCTGCCGCGCGGAGAGATGGCCGAGCGGTCGAAGGCGGCGGTCTTGAAAACCGCAGTACCGGAAACGGTACCGGGGGTTCGAATCCCTCTCTCTCCGCCATTTCCTCCCCGCTCGCGTGCGGCGTCGTTCGGCCGACCCCGGCCGGATCCACGGAGCTGCGGGGTAACATGCCGCGCATGCCCTCACGACCGATGGGCGTGGCCGTCGCCCTCTGTCTCACGCTCGCCGCTGCTGCCTGCACGGCATCTGCCCCGTCCAGCGACGCGCCTCTTTCGTCGTCATCACCCGTCGACCGCCGGGCGGGGGGTGTCGCGACGCGCGCTGAACTCACGCCGGCGATAGTCGAGCTTCTGGAATCGATCCGCGAGTCCGACACGGACCAGCTGGCTGTATCGGAAGCCGACGGCCGGTTCCTGCGCACGCTCGTGCTGGCGACCGGCGCACAGCGCGTGCTCGAGATCGGCGGCGCGAGCGGCTACAGCGCGATCTGGATGGGACTTGGCCTGCGCGAGACGGGCGGTTCGCTGGTGACGATCGAGTACGACCCCGATCGCGCGCGGGCGCTCCAGGCCAACATCACCGCCGCCGGACTCGACGATGTCGTCCGCGTGATTGCGGGGGATGCGTTCGCGGAGATTCCGGCGCTTAGCGGCACGTTCGACATGGTGTTTCTCGACGCCTGGAAGCCGGACTACGTGAAGTTTCTCGAGCTGACGCTGCCACGGCTCGAGCGCGGCGGCGTCTTCGTGGCGCACAACGTGATCAACAAGCGCGACGAAATGCTCGACTTCCTCGAGGCCATCGAGCGGAGTCCCGACCTCGTCACGTCGATCGTGTCGGCCGGCAGCGAGGGACTGTCGGTGTCGGTCAGACGCTGATCGCGAGGCGCCAGTACGGTCGAGGGTCGCTTTCGCCGGGGTGATTCGGCTGAGCCGACCGCGCGCGGCGTCTCGCACGGCGCAGAAGACAAACGATGCCCGGACCGTCGGTCAGCGACGCTCCGGGCATCCTGTCAAACGTGCACGTCAGCGTGTCGTCAGCGCCGGGCCGGGCCGCGACCGCCGCGGGCCGGACCTCGTGGCTGCTCGCGCCCGGCCGCCTCGCGGACCCTGGCCTTCTGTTCGGGCGTCAACACCTCCGCGAGCTGGGCGGTCGTTTCGAGACGCCGTTCGGTGAGCTGCGTCTGCAGCGACGCTACCTGCTTCGACAGCTCCTCGACCTTCGCGCGATCGGGCGCGTCGGCGAACAGTTCGAGCCGCAGGGAACGCTGCGTATTCCGCAGCTCCGTGACGATGGGCTCGGTGCGCTCGCGCGCGGCCGTGGTGAGCTCGCGCATCTTCGTGCGCTGTTCGGCGGTCAGGTCGAGATTGCGGACGCCGAAACCGAAGGCCCGTCCCGGACCCAGCGGGGCGCCACCGAATCGCATCGGCCCCCGACCGACGTCGGCGCGACGGCCAATGGCGGGGCGATCCCGCCTGTCGCGCTGCAGGGCTTCTGCAGCTTCGGCGTGAAGAGCAACCGATCCGGCCGTGAGCCCGAGCACGGCCGCAAGTGAGAGAACCATGGTCCTGCGCATATGACGTCTCCTGAACGATGCCGCTGCGGATGATTCAGCGGTTCTGATCGGGTAGACCGTCGACCCGGGCCGGTTATTCCCGGGGCCCGGGATTCTCGTCACGAAACGCACCGCGGCCCGGACCGAATCGGCCCTCACGACCGGGCGACGGCACGAGGAGCACGCCGCGCCCGCGGCTGAAGCGCGTGAGCTGTTCGGGCGTGAGCACGTCGGCCAGCTGCTGCTCGAGCTGCCGCGTCTCGTCGAGCAGCTGTTCCCGCGTCGTGCGCTGCAGGATGGCGATGCGCTGCAGCCAGGCATCGAGCAGGGGACGCACCTGCTCGGTCTGCGCGTCGGTCAGCTCGAGGCGCGCCTGCATGCGCCTGAGATTGCGGTCGACGAGACTTTCGGCCGCGACGGCGCCCCGGCCGGCGGTCGCGCCACGTCCGGCTGGAGCCGGCCGCAGTCCGACGCCTGCGCCGATGCCGGCGGGACGCGGCAGCAGCCAGACCCGATCGACGATCACGCCCACCGACGTGCCGGCCAGGAAGACGGCCACGACGAACGCAGCGAACCACCAGCGTGAGGCGGACATCATGGGATGACTTCTCCTTCTCCGTTACCGCCGGCCTCGACCTGCCCGCCTTCCGCCTGCCACAGCAGCGTCACCATGTCCGACGACTCGATCACCTCGTCGAACGACAGGGCGGCGGGAGGAATCGAGTCGGGACCGGCCGCGTCGGTGACCGTCGGCTGCCCCGTGGCGACGACAAACGCGGCGGCGAGAGCGAGTCCGGCAGCGACCGGGCTCAGACGCCAGGTGAGCCGACGGAAGTCGAGGCGATCGAACCAGCGCCCGGACTCCGGCAGCTGCGAGAGCACGCGCGCCACGAACGCGGGCGAGGCGTCGAGCGACAGCGCTTCAGACAGGCTCGTGCGGATCAGCTGCTGATCGGCCAGTGCCTGGCGGCAGGCAGCACAGCTGGCCGCGTGCGCGTCGAGCCGTACGCGCTCGGTTTCGGTGAGTACGCCATCGACACTGCGGGCAAGCAGGTCGACGTACTCGTCGCACGCGCCGGGACTGCGGGTCGTCGAATGGTCCATCTCAGGTCTCCGGAATCGTCTGCGCGGCCAGGGCTTCCCTCAGGCGGGCCCGGCCGCGGAAGATGCGCGACTCGACCGTGCCGATCGGGATGTCGAGCAGTTCGGCGATCTCGCGGTACTCGAAGCCCTCGACGTCGCGAAGCAGCACCGCCTCGCGCATATCGGCGGGCAGCTGCCCCAGGGCGCGGCGGAGCCGGTCGCGCGCGATGAGTCCCTGTTCGACCGAGCCGGTCTCCGGAGCGCGCTCGAGATCGGCAGGGTCGACAGCCTCGGGCTGGAGCCGGGAGCGCCGGCTCTGCCGGTGCGTACGGGCGGCATTGAGCGCGATCTGGAAGAGCCAGGTCCGGAAGCTGCTCCGGCCGCCAAACGACGACAGGCTGCGGAAAGCGCGCAGAAACGCTTCCTGCGCCACATCCTCGGCATCCGAGCGATCGCCGACCAGACCCCACACCAGCCCCCGTACCCGGCGCTCGTACTTCTCGACGATCCGCCGGAAGGCCTCCTGGTCGCCGCGCCGCGCGCGATCGACCAGGTCCCGATCCTCGTCGGCATCTTCGGGTGGGAAGCCCCTGGCGGGTCCTGACACGCGTGACGTCTCCTGAAGGTGTAGACCGGGTGGCGCCCGGGCTTATTCCCGCGCGCTTCCGATCCGGTGCGTCATGAAGTCAGAGAGCGATCGCTGCTGCACCCCGCGTGAGTCGAAGTTGTCGGCGGCCAGCCAGGCCTCGAACGCCCGCGCGCGATCCGGCCACTCGGTGTCGATGATCGAGAACCAGGCCGTATCGCGCGAGCGCCCCTTGTAGACGGTGGCCTGCCTGAAGATGCCCTCGAACGTGAACCCGAGACGCAGCGCGGCCCGCCGCGACGGCTGGTTGAACACGTCGCACTTCCACTCGTAGCGCCGGTATCCCAGCGAGAACGCCTGGCGCATCATCAGGTACATCGCCTCGGTGGCCGCCCGCGTCCGGGCCAGTCGCCGCGAAAAGCGCAGGTGTCCCACCTCGATCGAGCCGCTTGCGGGCATGATGCGCAGGTACGCCGCCAGCCCCTCCGGCTGCGCGTCGGGCTCGGGGTGAATGCTGTAAAGCAGCGGGTCGTTCGTCGTCGACCATTCCTCTACCCATTGCCTGAAGGCTTCGCGGTCGGGGAATGGGCCGTAGGGCAGATAGGTCCACTCGCGGGCATCGGGGTCGAGCGAAAAGGCCTCCCAGAGTCCGTCGGCCGTCGACGGCTCGAGCGGTCGCAGCTCGCAGTAGCGTCCGACGAGACGCACGCGCGGTGGGGGTGGCGGTGGCGTCCAGTCGGGGAGCGGCTCACCGATCGGCTGTCCGTACTCGTTGACGCGGGTCGTCCCCATCGATTTGAGAGACTACACCCATGCTGCGACAGACGCTTGGACGCTTGTCGGTGCGGACCGGTGGGCGGGGGTTTACGGACATCACGAGCCGGGTGCAGCAGAAGGTGACGGAGGCCGGCATCCGCACCGGGCTCTGCACGCTTCACCTGCGCCACACTTCGGCATCGCTCCTCATTCAGGAGAACGCCGACCCGGACGTGCGGCGCGACTTCGAACGCTTCTTCGCGCGGCTCGTACCCGACGGCGACCCGCTCTTCATTCACACGATCGAAGGCGACGACGACATGCCGGCGCACATCCGGACGGCACTGACGACGGTCAACCTGAGCGTACCGGTCGACGATGGCCGGCTGGTGCTGGGAACCTGGCAGGGGATCTACCTCTGGGAGCACCGGACGCGCAGCCACGAGCGGACGATCGTCGTGCACGTCGTCGGGGAGTAAGTCACGGAGCCGGCTCCGAAACGAGAGTCAGAGGCACGTCGGCCGTTCGCGCGCGGGCAGAGGCCGTGTGATGGGCGTCGGGCGCCCGGACGTTGCCGGGCGCCCGGCGGACAGCGGACTAGGCGCTCGGTTGCACCTGCCGTGCAGGCCGCTCGTGACGGCCTTCGCCGAACTCTTCGAGCATCTTCCGGTTGAAGGCCGGCAGATCGTCGGGGCGACGCGACGTGACGAGGCCGCTGTCGACGACCACTTCCTCGTCCACCCAGGTGGCGCCGGCGTTCACCAGGTCGGTCTTGAGCGACGGGTACGACGTCATGCGGCGACCGCGTACCACGCCGGCGTCGATCAGCGTCCACGGTCCGTGGCAGATGGCCGCGATCGGTTTGCCTGCCAGGTAGGCTTCACGCACGAAGGCGACGGCATCCGGGTTCATCCGGAGCTTGTCCGGATTCAGTACGCCGCCGGGCAGCAGCACGGCATCGTATTCATCCTGGCGCACCTCTCCGAGCGTGCGGTCCACGCGGAATTCATCGCCCCAGTCGCGCCCGTTCCAGGCCCTGACCTTCCCGGCCTCCGGGGCGATCGTGTCGACGCGCGCACCGGCCGCCTCGAGCGCGCGCTTCGGCTCTGTGAGCTCGATCTGCTCGAACCCGTGCGTCACGAGGGCGGCGACCCGCAGGCCGTTGAGCTGCTGTGTCATGGCGGTGCTCCTCTCGAAATGTCAGTCGGAAACGTCGTGTCGTTTCCAACGAACGTTTCAAGGGCGGTACCACCCCGAAGCCGACAACAGGTCGGAGGATCAGGTCTGCCTGGACGCGCGCAGGGCAGGCCGGTGCCACGTATGGCCCGACCGATCCCGGGCCGGGACAGAGCTCAGGCTGCGTTTTCGGCTTCCTGCTTCAGCGCCCGGCAGATGGCGTCGACATGGCGATGGTCAGTCCCGCAGCATCCGCCGACGACGGCGAGTCGGGGCAGGGCGGTGCGCAGGTCGCGGTACTCGCGGCCGAGCTCCTCGGGGTTGCCCGTGTCGAGCTCGGGACTGTTGTCGAGCTCGGCATGGCTCCGCTTCGAGGCGTTGGCCCGCAGGCCCTGCAGCCGACCGAGCCAGTCGCCGCCCTGCCGGAGGACAGCCGCGAAGTGCGTCGGGTGAGCACAGTTGATCATGTAGTACGCCGCGTAGCCGGCGGTGCGATCGTCGGTGCGCCGGATCGCGTCGGCGAGCGTTTCGCCCGACGGCAGCCGCCCGTCGGTTTCGACCGTGAACGAGATGACCACGGGCAGCGCATGCTCGCGCGCGGCCTGCACGATCCCGATGGCCTCCTCCGTGTAGTTGAGCGTGAAGGCCGACACGAGGTCGACGTCGGTACCCGCAAAGGTCTCAATCTGCTCCGCGTGATAGGCACGGGCGTCGTCGACCGGCATCAGGCGATCCGGGAAGTAGCCGTCGCCCCGCGGGCCGATGTTGCCCGAGACAATGAACGGGCGTCCGGGCTGTTCGAAGCGGTCGCGGATTTCGAGCATCAGGGCGACGCTGCGGCGGTTGAGGTCGGCGAGTGTGTGCGCGTCGTAGCCGAGCGACGTGGCCCAGTCGCGGCTGGCACGCCAGGTCGGGGTCTCGAGCACGAAGCCCATGGCGTGCCGTTCGGCGAGCCGGGCGTAGTGTTCGTAATAGGACCGCAGAATGGCCGTGCCCGCCTCGTCGGCGAGCAGCGGGAAGGCCGCCATGCCGGGCAGCTCGACGTTCTGGTGGAAGATGAGCTTGTCTCGAGGCCGCCGTCGGTCATCAGCGTGCGCCCGAGTGGGGCGTTGAGGTGATGGCGGTATCTGCTCATGATGATGACTCCTGCGGACCTGCGGGAAAATGTTCCGCGCCGATGTCCGCATGCGTCAGCGTAGCGAGCGGCCGCGTCGACCACTAAAGCGATTTCGATCCGAATCCTGACGGATCGGTCATGCAGGGGCCTGCCCAGGTTGCAATCGTGGCCATGCCGGAAACGACCGCCTCGGTCGTCTACGGCATGTACGACCTGTTCATGTCGGCCGGACGTGACTGGGGGCAGATCGTGGACGGCAGGCCTGGGCCGTCACTGCTTCGGCCGGTGGTGGTGTCCCGGCTGACCGGTAGCTTCCGAGCGGCCAACGGGGTCCTCATCGAGCCCCAGGCGCCGCCGACGTCGCGCTCGACTTCGACTACATCTGCGTTCCCGAGCTGGCCGTGCCGCCCGGTGAGCCGATCGACGGACGCTTCGACGTCGAAACGGCCTGGCTCCGCACCTGCCACGAACGGGGCGCGACGATTGCCACGGCCTGTTCCGGCGCCATCCTGCTCGCCGAAGCCGGCCTGCTCGACGGCTGGGAGGCGACCACGCACTGGGCGTACTGCGACGTGCTCCAGCAGCGCCACCCCCGCGTGCGCGTGCGGCGGAATGCGGCGCTCGTAGCGACCGGCGAGGGCCAGCGTCTGCTGATGGCCGGCGGCGGTACCACCTGGGTCGACCTCGCGCTGCTGCTGATTGCCCGCGTGGCCGGTCCCGAGGTCGCCATGCAGACCGCGCGCATCAACCTGATCGACTGGCACGACATCGGGCAGCAGCCGTTCGCCCGTCTGGCGCGCACGCGGCAGTCGTCGGACGCGATCATCGGCCGCTGCCAGGAGTGGATTGCGACTCACTTTCGCGAGCCGGCGCCGGTGGCGGCCATGGCCCGTCTGTCCGGCCTTGCGGAACGATCATTCGCCCGCCGCTTCAAGGCCGCGACGGGGCTGTCGCCGATCGAGTACGTCCACCTGCTGCGGCTCGAGGAGGCGCGGCACCGCCTCGAAGCCACGGACGACCCGGTCGAAGGCATCGCCAACTACGCCGGCTACGAAGATGCCGCGTTCTTCGCCCGGCTCTTCCGCCGCAAGGTCGGCCTCACGCCCGCGCAGTACCGCCGGCGCTTCCGCGCCATGCGCCGGGCGCTCGAGCCGCAGGACGACGGCGCCGGGGGCCGTGGCGCCTAAAGCCTCCGGGAACGGCGTCCGATTACCCGTTCCCCATGAACCGCCGCAATTACTACCGCGTGCTGCACGTGCAGCCCGACGCGCCGACCGAGATCATCCGGATGAGCTACCTGACCCTGATGCGGCGGCTCAAGATGCATCCCGACCTGGGCGGCGATCACCGGAAGGCGGCGCTCATCAACGAGGCGTTCGCGACGCTGGTCGACCCGGTGCGGCGCGCGGCGTACGACCGCATGCTCGCGCGCGAGCGGGTCCTGCCCGGCTACCGCCGCGGTGCCGCCGGGCAGCCGACCGGGCCGGCCCACGCGCCGCAGCCGGCCGTGGTCAATCCCTGCGTGTGCCCGTTCTGCAGCACGGCGTGCGCTTCCGACGACCTCGCGCGGCCCGACGCCACCTGTACGTTCTGCGAGAGCCCGCTCTATCCGGCCGCGCGCCACGCGCATCAATCGAGCAGCCGCCGCGCGCTGGAGCGCATGAACCGCGAGATTCCGGTGCACTTCTACCTGTCGTGGCCACAGCATTCACCCTGCCAGGCGACGACGGAAGACATTTCGATTGGCGGCATGCGGCTGAACTGTGCCCTCGATCTCGTGCCGGGTGAGTGCATCAAGATCGAGTGCGACCTGTGCAGCGCCATCGCGGTCGTCCGCCACGCGAAGGCGTCAGGCACGGGCGGGCGCTGGGTGGCCGGCGTCGAGTTCCTCACGCTCCGCATCAAACCGGTCCGCGGCGTGCTCGTGTCGACGCGCGTCTGATCGGCGGGCCGGAACGGGTGTTGCCCGGATCGCAGGGCGATCG
>QGVF01000038.1 GCA_003242705.1 Acidobacteriota bacterium | reverse complement strand
CGCCCCGGCGAACCGGCCCCGCCAGCGCCGCGCCGGGATCGGGCATCGTCATGAAGCGCTCGCCGATCAGGAAGGCGTCGTACCGGAGCGTGCTCAGTCGGCGCAGATCGTCTGCCGTCCGCAGGCCACTCTCGGCCACCGCCACGACACCGTCGGGAATGTGTCCGGCCAGCCGGTCGAACACGTCGAGCGAAACTTCCAGCGTCCGCAGGTTGCGGCTGTTGACGCCAACGATCGTCGCTCCCGCGTCGAGCGCGCGATCGAGCTCACGCCGATCGTGCACTTCGACCAGCGCGTCGAGGTTCAGCCGCCTCGCCTCCTGCGACAGCGCCCGGAGTTCCGCCTGGTCGAGCGACGCGACGATCAGCAGCACGGCATCGGCACCGGCCGCGGCGGCTTCCAGGATCTGGAACGGTGTGACGATGAAGTCCTTGCGCAGTACGGGCAGCGTGACGGCTTTCCGGACGGCGCGCAGGTGGTCGAGGGAACCGTCGAAGAACGTCGGCTCCGTGAGCACGGACACGGCCGCGGCCCCACTGGCCTGGTAGCCCGTGGCGATGGCCTCCGGATCGTAGTCCTGCCGCAGAATGCCCCGCGAAGGCGAACGCCGCTTGCACTCGGCGATGATGCGAATGCCGGGCGCGGCGAGTGCGTCGCCGAAACGCACGCCGGCGCCGCGCCGACCGGCCGCCAGCTGCTCGAGCTCGCCGGGTGAAGCGGTCCGCTCGCGCTCGTCGGCGGCGCGTCGCGCCGCCGCGGTGACCGCATCGAGAAGGCTGCTCATTGCCGTGACTCCGTGCGGAGGCGATCGAGCGCCCCGGCGGCCGCCCCCTCGTCGATACTTCGTGCCGCCAGCGTCAGCCCTTCGCCGAGCGTTGCCGCCCGACCGGCCACGAGCAGCGCGGCGGCCGCATTGAGCAGCACGATGTCGCGACGGGGTCCCGGTTCACCCTCGAGCAGGCGTCGCACCAGTTCTGCGTTCTCCTCGGCCGTTCCACCCGCCAGCGCCTCACGCGTCGCGACCGGCAGCCCGACATCGGCCGGGTGCACGTAGAACGTGTTGACCGTTCCATCACGCACTTCCGACACCTTCGTATGCCCGAGCGTCGAGATCTCGTCGAGTCCGCCCGCGCCGTGCACGACCCACGCGCGCGTCGTACCGAGGGCCGCCAGTGTGCGCGCCACCAGTTCCGTGTGCTCCGGGCGCGAAACGCCCACCACCTGCCGTCGTGCGCCGGCAGGGTTCGTCAGCGGCCCGAGCAGATTGAACGCCGTCCGCACGCCGAGCTCGCGCCGGGGGACCGCTGCGTGTCGCATCGAGGGGTGCCAGAGCGGTGCGAAGAAGAACGCGATCCCGGCGGCCTCGAGGCTCCGATGCACGGTCTCGGGCGATGCCTCGAGACTCACACCGAGCGCCTCGAACACGTCCGCGCTGCCAGCCCGACTCGACACGGCCCGGTTGCCGTGCTTCGCCACCTTCACCCCGGCGCCGGCCAGCACCAGCGCGGTGGCCGTCGACACATTGAACGTGTGCGCCCCATCGCCGCCGGTTCCACACGTATCGAACACGTCGTCGACCGGCGCGGGCAGCTTCGTGGCGCGCTCGCGCATCGCCCGCGCGAATCCGACCATCTCCGACGGCCGCTCGCCCTTGAGCGCGAGCGCCATCAGCAGTCCGGCAATCTGCGACGGCTGCGCCCGGCCGTCCATGATCTCGCCCATCACGGCGGCCGCCTGCTCCGTCGTCAGGTCCTCGTGGCGTCTGAGCTGTTCGAACAGCGCGGGGAACGACATCACGTCACTTCGCGTCCAGGAAGTTCCGGAGAATCCTGTGGCCGACCGTCGTCAGCACCGACTCCGGATGGAACTGCACACCGTAGGTCGGATGCTCGCGGTGCGCGATCCCCATAATCGTGCCCTCGCCCTCGACACGCGCGGTGACCGAGAAGCCGTCCGGCACGGCATCCGGATCGATGACCAGGGAATGATAGCGGCCCGCGTCGAACGGCGACTCCACGCCGGCAAACAGCCCCTGCCCTTCGTGCACCACCCGCGACACTTTCCCGTGCATCGGAACGGCGCCGCGGACCACGCGTCCGCCGAACGCCACGCCGAGCGCCTGATGGCCGAGGCACACGCCGAACAACGGCAGCCGACCGTGGAAACGGCGCAGGACGTCGATGGTGATACCGGCCGACTCGGGCCGGCCCGGCCCGGGCGAAATCACGATCCGATCGGGCGCGAGCGCCTCGATCTCCGCCACGGTGATTGCATCGTTGCGCACGACGTTCACCTCGGCGCCCAGCTCACCCAGGCGGTGCGCCAGGTTCCAGGTGAACGAGTCGTAGTTGTCTATCAACAGTACCACTGCCCTCTCCGTCGCGCCTGCACGGCGCTTCTCGCACCGGCACCGTCAGATGCCGGCGTTGGCCATTTCGAGCGCCTGCAGCATGGCGCGCGCCTTGTCGCAGGTCTCCTGGTACTCGGCCGCCGGCTTCGAGTCGGCCACGATGCCGGCGCCGGCCTGCACCGACGCCTGGCCGTCGCGCATCGTGACCGTGCGGATCGCGATACAGAAGTCCAGGTTGCCGGCAAAGTCGAGATAGCCGACGGCGCCGCCGTACAGTCCGCGGCGGGTCGGCTCGAGCTCGCCAATGATCTGCATCGCGCGGATCTTCGGTGCGCCGGTCAGCGTCCCGGCCGGAAACGTGGCCGCCAGCGCGTCGAGTCGATCGCGTCCGGGCGCGAGCTCGCCTTCGACGCGCGACACCAGGTGCATGACGTGCGAATAGCGCTCCACCGCCATGTACCGCGATACCTGCACGGAACCAACCTTCGACACCCGCCCGAGATCGTTGCGGCCGAGATCGACCAGCATCACGTGCTCGGCGCGCTCCTTCTCATCGGCTGCCATCTCCTCGGCGAGCCTGAGATCTTCATCGGGCGTGGCACCGCGCGGCCGGGTGCCGGCAATCGGATGAGTGGCAAGCCGATCGCCCTCGACCCGCACGAGCATCTCGGGCGACGCACCGACGATCGCGTCGCGTCCCATGCGGATGAAGAACATGTACGGCGACGGGTTGATGTGCCGCGCCGCCCGGTACACGTCGAACGGTGACGCCGTCGTGGTCGTGTCGAAGCGCTGTGACAGAACGGCCTGATAGATCTCACCGGCCGCGATGTCCTCCTGAATCTTCCGGACCGACGCTTCGAACTGTTCGCGCGTCTGGTTGGCAGTGACAACGAGCGGGGGACCGGGCTCGCGCCGCGGCCGGGAGATCGTCCGCTCGAGCTCGCGCTCGAGGAACTCGATCTTCGCGCAGGCGAAGTCGTAGAGTGTCCGCAGGTCTTCGCCAGGCCGGACGCGCGCGTTGGCAATCGCCAGGATCCGGTGCTTGACGTGATCGAACGCCAGGATCGTGTCGAAGACCATGAACGCCGCCTGGTCACGGTCGGCGGGCGGCTTCGGCAGGCGGACGGCCGGCTCGAACCACTCCGCGGCGTCGTAGTCGAAGTAGCCGACGGCCCCGCCGGTGAACCGCGGCAGGCCCGGCACGTGCGGCGCGGAGAACTCGGCCATCAGGTCACGGAGCACGTCGATGAACGCGCCCTCGCGCTCGGTGACGACCCCGCCCTGCTCGAGCGTCACCCGCTCGCCGCGCCCGCGCACGACGAGAAAGGGATCCTTGCCGAGAAACGAGTACCGCCCCAGCTGCTCGCCGCCCTCGACGCTCTCGAGCAGAAATGCGTAGTCCGAGTGCTCGGCGATTTTCAGGAATGCAGAGACGGGTGTGAGCAGGTCGGCCATGATTTCGCGGCACACCGGCACGAACGTGCCGCGACTGGCCATCTCGGTGAACTGTTCGAACGTCGTCTGGGTCATCTCTCGGCCTGCCTCTGTGTCAGGAAGCGTCGTGCCGCCGCGAGCATCACGTCACGCGGCGCGGGGCGGTCGGTCCACCACTCGAACTGCAGACACGCCTGCCCCACGAGCATTTCGAGTCCGCCAATGATGCGGGCTCCTCGTCGGCGCGCAGCCTTCAGCAGCGCCGTTTCCTCGGGGTTGTAGATAAGGTCGTAGACCATGGCGCCGGCCACGGCCTGTTCGGCGATCGGAATCGCCTCGACGTCGGGCCACGTACCGACCGGTGTCGTGTTGATCAGCAGATCCCAGCCGGGCCTCGGAGGCCACTCACCGACCTGCACGCCGAACTCCTTCGCCAGCTGCGCCGCCCGCTCGCGCCGGCGCGCCGACACTTCGACCCCGGCACCGCGTTCCTGAAGAGCGAACAGCGCCGTGCGCGCCGCGCCACCCGCCCCCAGCACCACGCAGCGCAGCCCGGCCAGCGCGATCCCCTCGCGGTCGAACGGCGACAGGAATCCGGCCACGTCGTAATTGCGCCCCGCCCACGCGTCGTGTTCGCGCTTGAGCGTGTTGAGTGCCCCGGTGCGTGTCCCGAGCGCATCCCGGTCCGTTACGCGTGCGAACACCCCCGTCTTGAGCGGCGCGGTCACGCTGATGCCTTCGACGCCGAAGCGTTCGGCCACGGTCAGCAGTTCATCGGCATCGGCCGTCTCGAGCGGAACGTACACCGCATCGATGCCCAGCTCGGCGAACGCCGCGTTGTGCATGGCCGGCGACGCCGAGTGCGCGAGCGGTGCTCCGGCCACGGCGTAAAGACGGGTGTCGGGCCGCTGCGCGTGGACGCAAAAGGTCTCGCGCAGCTCGTCGACCGGACTCTGTCCTGGCGCGGCCGTCCCGCCGTACGTCCAGAGCGATCCGAATGCCAGCGGCACCAGGCGGGAGATCCGTCCGGCCGGCCCCATGGCGATCGCCACGTGCGGATGGTCGATGGCCGTCTCGTCGCGCAGCGTCACGCAGTCGCTCAACCGCCGTGCCGTCACGGCAATCTTCAGGACGTCGGCGCCCTCGCCGGCCATGGCCCGCACGCGGTCGCCCAGGTCGCCGGGCGTGCACGTGAAGTCGTGATGCGAGAGCACCATCTTCGTACCGGACCGGCGCGGCAGGCTGCGTCGGTCGGCGCGCCACTCGACATCGACGTACTCGGCGCCGAGCTCAATCGCCCGTCGGAGGATGGCGAGTCGGGTCTGCTCGTCGCCGTCGAACGCGCCGCCCTCCCAGGCGGCCCGGCAGGTGACGATGACAGGCCGCGACCGGCCGTCGAGCGCGCCACCCACGTCCACGTCGCGGACGCCGTCGAGCCTGAGTTCGACCAGGTCCGCCGTGGAGCGGTCGCGGGCCGCGCGCAGCTCGGCCATGGTGGACGCCGTGACGGTCTCTACGATCAGTGCGGGCATCGGACTCCGACAGACACAAAAAAGGCCTCTTCAGCGCCGAGGCTGAAGAGGCCGGGAACTGTCGCGCATTCGCGTGGATCAGCGCATGCGGCCCTCTTCAGCCATGCGGACGTACCACCAGCGGAACGACCAGGCGGCCGCCGGAACAGTCCGATGGGAGAAGAAAGCCGTCTTCACGATTGCCGAGCGTAACAGACGCCCCCGGCTCCGGTCAATGCGCCCCATGCCTACGTGTTATATATCGAACGGAGTGACTCCACCTCACATGCGCGTGCCGGCCCTTGCCGTCCTCCTGGCGATCCTTGCGGGCGTCGTCGCCCTGGCCGCGCCCCAGTCGGCGGGCATCATGCCGGTCGACGAAGTCCGGCCCGGCATGGTGGGCGTCGGACGCACCGTCTACGCCGGCCAGAACCTCGAGGAGTTCCGCGTCACGATTCTCGGCGTGATGCGCAACGTCATCGGACCTCGGCGCAACCTGATCCTCGCCCGCCTCGAGGGCGGTCCGCTGGCCAACACGGGCGTCATCCAGGGCATGAGCGGCAGCCCCGTGTACGTCGACGGCCGGCTCATCGGCGCCGTTTCCTACTCTCTTGGCTCGTTCCCGAAGGAGCCGATCGCGGGGATCACGCCGATCGGAGAAATGATCGAGGACATCGAGTCGCGCGCGCCGCGCAGCGCGTCGGCCGTCCCCGCGCTCGACTGGCCGGCCACACCTGCGCAGGTGTTCGAGGCGATTGGCCGGATCGTCCGGCGCGCCGCGGCGCCCATCGGCCCCTTCGGCGACCCGGTGGAGTTCATCGGGCCGGCAAGTCTCACCGAGCTCGTGCCGCAGCTGCGTCCGATCGGCGCCGCACTCACCCTGCACGGCTTCGAGCCGGCCGTCGCTGCCGGCCTCGAGCAGGCGTTCGACGCGCGTGCCGCCGCACCCGAAGCGCCGGCGTCGACCGCGTCAGCCACGCTGCGCCCCGGCGATCCCGTTGGCATGGCGCTCGTACGGGGCGACTTCGAGATGGGCGCGACGGGAACCGTCACGCATGTCGACGGCGACCGCGTGTACGCCTTCGGCCATCCGTTCCTCAACCTCGGCCCCACTCAGCTGCCGATGACCGAGGCGCACGTTGTCACGGTGCTGCCGAGCCTCGACAGCTCGATGAAGCTCGCGAGCCTCGGCCGGGTTATCGGGACCATTACGCAGGATCGCCCGACCGTCGTCGGCGGCGCGCTCGGCGACGGGCCGCGCGAACTCAACGTCACGCTCACGCTCCGTTCGCGCGGCGCCGAACCGCAGCGTTTCGAGTTCTTCGTCCTCGACGATCCGTCGCTGACGCCGCTCTTCACGTACGCCGCGGTACTCAACGCGCTGGTGGCCTGGGAACGGCAGACCGGCGTCCTGTCGATCAACGTACGGGGCACGCTGTCGCTCGGCGATGCCGGCGTCATCGAATTCGACGATGCCTACGCGGGCGACAACGCGCTGGCGCTGGCCGCCTCGTCGGTCGCGGCGCCGCTCGGTACGCTGCTGCCCAATCCGTATCGCAGGGTTGCGGCCGAACGGCTCGAACTCGATGTCGAGGCCGCTGAAGAAGAAGTCTGGTCCACGATCGAGCGCGCCTGGCTCGACACGGTTCGTCCCGAACGGGGAGGCACCTACCAGCTGCACGTCCAGCTGCGCGACTACCGCGGCGACACGCGCACGATCGAAGTGCCCGTCAGGATGCCGACGCACGTAGACGGCGCGCTCACGGTGTTCGTCGCCGACGGCCCGTCGCTTCAGGATCTCGAGCGGCGCGAACTGCGGCCCGCCAGCCCTTCGAGTTTCGCCGACCTGCTCACCCGGGTACGTGAGGCGCGGCGTCACAACCGCATCTACATCCGACTCATTGCCGATCAGCCCGGCTCGGTTCACGACGGCCGGGTGCTGCCGTCGCTTCCCCCCTCCGTGCAGGCTGCCGTCGGCGCCGATTCGTCCGTCGCGACGACACCGGTTTCCCGCGCCGTGGTCGGCGAATGGGAGGTGCGACTCGATCGACCGGTCCGCGGCTCGCACGAGCTGACGCTCAGGCTCGAGCCTGCCCGCTGACCCCCACGACGACATGCCACGACGCGTCCATCACACTCTTCTTCTGCTCGTTCTCACCGCCGCGCTGCTCGTACCCGTTGCAGCGTCGGGCCCGACGTTCTGGACCGTCGGCACGACAAACGAGTTCCTCCAGGGCACGTCCGACGGCGTCTACATCAGCCTGACCGGCCAGATCACGCCCGGCCCGGCGCTCGCGAACCGACTGACGAGCACGCCGGCGCAGGTCTGGTCCGTGCTGCAGGCGCCGGACGGCACGCTCTGGGCAGGCACCGGTGGCGACGGCCGCGTCGTGCGCCTGGCGCCCGGTGCGACTCAGGAAGAGACGGTCTTCGACGCGCCGGAGGCGAACATCTTCGCGCTCGCCATCGACGGTTCGCGCCTCTACGCGGCCTCGTCGCCCGACGGCAAGGTCTACGTCATCGAGAACGACGAACCGGCCCGCGTGCTGTTCGACCCGGGCGAGACCTACATCTGGGCGCTTGCCGTCGACGGCGAGGGGCGCCTCTGGGTCGGCGCCGGCAGTCCCGCCGTGCTCTACCGGGTTGCCCCCGACGGCACGAGCGAAGTCGTTCATCGCCCTCAGGCATCGCACGTCGTCGAGCTGGCAGTCGACGGGGAGGGACGCGTGCTCGCGGGCACGGAAGCCCCCGGACGGCTCTACCGCTACGACGATGACCGGCCGTTCGTGCTGCTCGATACGGATACGGTCGAGCTCAGCGCCCTTGTCGTTACAGCGGACGACGTGATCTGGGCGGCAGGCGTGGCGAAGGGCGACGAAAGCAGCAGCGCTGGCGAAACGACGTCGGTCGCGGTGACCATGGCGGCAACCGCGACGGCTGGCGGGAGCTCGACGGCGGGATCGTCTTCCACGAGCACGACGTCGCCACCGCGACGCTCCTCGCTCTACCGCATCGACGCCTCAGGACTCTGGGAAGAGATCTGGACGACACCGGACGTCATCTACGACCTCGCCCTCGACGGCGACGACGTGATCGTCGCGACCGGCCCGGCCGGGCGGATGTACCGGGTCACTCCCGATCTCGACGTGTATCTCTTTACCGGTGTCGACGCGCGCCAGGTGACCCGTTTTGCCACCGGCGCGTCCGGTGGCGTGACGGCCTTTGCCACGGCGAATCCCGGACGTGTGATGGCGGTCGGCAGTGGCCGCCAGTCGCCGGCCACCTATACCTCGGCCGTGCACGACACCGGCAGCGTCGCCAACTGGGGGCTGATCCGCTGGGACGGCACGAGCGGTATCGAGCTGTTCACCCGCTCGGGCAACACCGCACGGCCCGACGACTCCTGGAGCGACTGGGCGGGCCCCTATCGCGCCGGCTCAGGTGAACCGATCGCAAGTCCAACGGCGCGCTTCATCCAGTGGCGCGCCGTGTTCACCTCGCCAGCGGGCAGCGCAATTCCCGCGCTCCGCTCCGTCACGCTCGCCTATCTGCCGCGCAACAGCCGCCCCGTTGTGCGCACCCTGACGCTTCATCCGCCGGGCGTCGTCTTCAAGCGTCCGTTCGTGAACGACGAGTCCGCGATTGCCGGCATGGACGAAGCGACGATCGAGGCGCGCCGGCCTCCTGGCGCCGAGCCGCCGGCCGCGCCGCCGCTGAGCGAGCGCATGTTCGAGCGCGGACTGCAGACGATCACCTGGCGCGCGGAAGACGCCGACAACGACCTGCTGACCTACACCGTGCAGTATCGGCGCGACGGCGACGCCACCTGGCGCAATCTCGTCGACGATCTCGTCGGCCAGGTCTACGTGTGGGACACGACCACCGTCGCCGACGGCCGCTACGTTGTCCGTGTGATTGCCAGTGATCGGCTGTCGAACCCGACCGACCGCGCCCTGGCGGGCTGGCGGGACAGCGACATTGTCGAGGTCGACAACACGCCGCCGATCATCGAGGTCGACGAAGGCGACGGAACGCGCCTCGTGCTCACCGTCCGCGACGCGGCGAGTCCTGTCCGAAGCCTGGAATACGCGATTGCCGGCGGCCGGTGGATGCCCGTGTATCCCGAGGACGGCCTGGCGGACTCACCGGTGGAACGCTTCGTGCTGACGCTGCCGGAAGGGGTGTCGCCCGGCGACGTCGTGGTGCGGGCGACCGACCGCTTTCTGAACAGCGCGGCGCGCTCGCTCGCGCCGTGAGCCTGCGACGAAGATGTTGAGGCCGTGAACCGGCGGCGGTCGCCGCCGCGCGAGTGTCAGGAGCGCTTGACCGAGACGCCCGTGACCAGGCGCATCTCGTGGACGCGGAAGGAACGCGTGGGCTGCGTCGTGCGGGCGCGCAGGCGCGTGATTTCGTCGAGCAGCGCTTCGGCCACCAGTCGCCGCTCGGGCGTGAGCGCATCGAGCGAGATGACGCGGCCATCGTGGGTAATCAGCTCCTGCAGGCGGGCAACCAGCTCGGCTTCCGTCGCGGGCGTGTTGGTGCGGGACACGACCAGGTCGGAGATGAGCGGCGGCGCAGCCGGTCGGCCGTTTTCCACCTGCAGCATCACCACATCCTGCCCGGGATCTCCGGCCGGCGAGGCGTAGACGAACAGGAAGCCCGCCGGCGCCGACAGGTTGTCGACCATCGCCGACAGCGAGTCCTCGCGGTGCGGCGCGCCGAATGCGAGGATCACCGACAGCAGCGACGTGGAGATGAACGTCGCAGCCACCGACCCCCCGCCGACGATTACCCAGTGCCAGCCGTCGATGGCGCGCTCCCAGGTGGCGCGCCACGACATCGACCGCTCCGCAACGCTGCGGGCGACGACTCCGGCTGCAAAGCCGTCGAAGCGTCCCGGCCTGGCGTCGACCGGCGACGACTCGCGCAGAATCCGTCCCAGCTGCTGGACTTCCTCGAGCGCGGCCGCACAGGCGTCGCACTCCTCCAGGTGGCGCGTCAGGCGCAGCATCCGGCCGCCGTCGAGCTCTCCGTCGACGAAGGGGCCGAGATCGTGTCCGTACGCGTCACAGCCGAGCGTCATGATGTCTATCCCTCGCGCTCAGACGATCCCCTCAGCGCTCCACGCAGGTTGACCCGTGCGCGGGCGAGCCTCGACTTGACCGTTCCGACCGCAATGCCGAGCGACTCGGCGATCTCCTCGTAGCTGAGCCCATCGATCTCGCGCAGCACAATCGCCGCGCGCTGGTCGAACGGCAGTTCGGACAACGCCCGCCAGACGCGGGCCGCCGTCTCGTTCTGCTGCAGGACCTGATCGGGCATCGCGTGGCGGCGATTCTCGGGCAGCTCGCCGTGGTTCTCGACGTGCTCCTCGAGCGCCACCTGATGCGATCGGAACCGACGACGCCACCAGCGCTGCCGGTTCGAGGCCTGGTTCAGGACGATCCGGTAGATCCAGGTCCGCAGACTCGATTGCCCGCGGAACTGCGGCAGCGTCCGGAAGACCCGCAGGAAGACTTCCTGCGACAGGTCCATGGCCTCCTGCGGGTCGCCCAGCAGGTGCAGCGCCAGCTGATAGACCATGCGCTGGTAATCGGTTACAAGGCGGGCGCAGGCGGCCTCGTCGCCCACGATGCACTGCTGGACGAGATCCCAGTCAGTGGTGCCGGCCTCAGACCACGTAAAGGCGCGAACTGGTTTCACGGTTGTACCCGCTGCCATGGTAACACCCGTCGGCCGGCAGGATCTCGTATTAGTTAGACCCCGTCTCCAGCCGGTTGTTCCGCCCGGACAAACCATCTCCAGGCCGCGTTCGCCTCCGGTCGCTGCCGGTGCATCACGCCACGCCTTCGATGACCGGTTCGGTCAGGTGCAGCCGCCGGATGAGCTTGCTCAGTCCCTGCCGGGTCACGCCAAGCTCGCGGGCCGCCGCCGATCGTCGGCCGGCATGCCGTGCCAGCGCCGCCGCCACCGTCTGCCGGTCGCACAGTCGCCGGGCGTGAGCCAGCGACATGGGCGGTCGCGCCCCCGAGGCGCCGGCACCAGCCAGCACATGATCCACGAGTCGCGCCGACACCCGCCCGCGCTGCGGCGCCGCCACGCCCAGCCCTGCGATGACGTTCTGCAGCTCGCGGACGTTGCCCGGCCACGCATACGCCGCCAGCCGCGCGAGTGCATCCGCGCCCAGCACCGCCCCCTTCCCCACCTGCGCCATCGTTTTCTGCCAGAAGAGGGTGGCGAGCGGCGCGATGTCCTCGGCGCGTTCGCGGAGTGGCACCAGGCGAAGCCTGACGACCGCCAGCCGGAACAGCAGGTCTTCACGGAACTCACGTGCGCGCACCGCCTCGACCAGCGGACGGTTGGTGGCCGCCACCACGCGAATGTCGATCGGCCGCGCGTGGTTCTCGCCGACGCGGCGCAGCTCGCGCTCCTGCAGAACGCGCAGCAGTTTGGCCTGCGCCCGCAGCGACAGCTCCGCAACCTCGTCGAGGAACAGCGTGCCACCGTGCGCGTCCTCGAACAGCCCGGCACGTGTGGCCACGGCCCCGGTAAATGCGCCCCGGCTGTGGCCGAACAGCTCGGCTTCGACCAGTTCGTCGGACAACGCGGCGCAATTGACCGCCACGAACCGCCGCTCCCGCCTCGGACTCAGCCGGTGCAGTGCCCGGGCAACGAGCTCCTTCCCCGTGCCGCTCTCGCCCTCGATCAGCACGGCGAACGGCGCCGGCGCCAGACGGGCGATCTCGTCGCGGAGCGCCTCGATGGCGGGGCTGACGCCAGCGATCTCCGGGACCTGCTGCCGGCCCCGTTCGAGCGCGGCCAGCGCGTCGAGTCTGGCCTTCACGAGCGGCGCACAGACAATCGACAGAATCGTCGCAGCGTCGCGCAACGTCGCCGCCCGGTCCGCTGCCCCGCTCACCACTACACCGCCGAGGACGGCGCTGCCCGAACACATGGGAGCGGTGGCGAGCGCCAGCGGTCCGCACGATTCGACCGCGGCCTCCGCGCGCTCGAGCGCGAGACGCCGGTCGGCGGCCGGCGGGCACGTTCCCGCTGTCGCGAGCGCTCGTCCGGTGCCGGCCGCGACGAACGACACGCCGCGGGCACCGGCATGCCTGCGCCCCCATTCCGCTGCGCCCTTGAGCGCATCGTGTTCACTTGCCCCCGCCACTGCGTTCAGAAGCGCCGGTATCGCGCCCAGCAGATACATGCCCTCTCCTCACGCGCGCAAACGCGCCTCGACCAGCGCCACGAGCCGGCAGCGCACGACGCGCCATCGCACACCGGTCCGTGCAAGAGGTGGACCCGTTCGATTCCGCCGGAATCCGCCCACGACTTCCCGGGGAATTGCGGTTTCTTCGATAGAATGGCGGGCTGATGTTGCGGTTTCTGACAGCTGGTGAATCTCATGGTCCCGCCCTCACCGTTGTGATCGACGGTGTCCCGGCGGGGTTGCCCCTGGCCGCCGACGATCTCGCGCCCGATCTGGCGCGGCGGCAGCTCGGCTACGGCCGCGGCCGTCGCATGGCCATCGAGAAGGATCGCGCCGAGATCCTGTCGGGTGTCCGGCGCGGCCAGACGCTCGGCAGTCCCATCACGCTCCAGATCCGCAACAGGGACTGGACGAACTGGCAGCACACGATGAGCGTCGAGGCCGAGCCCGACGACTCGCTGCCCGGCGCCCGCCGTGCGCCGGTGACACGTCCGCGTCCCGGTCATGCCGACCTGTCGGCGGGCCTCAAGTACGACCGACACGACCTGCGCGACATCCTCGAGCGCGCCAGCGCCCGCGAGACCGCCGCGCGTGTGGCCGCCGGCGCCGTCGCCCGCCGGCTGCTGCGCGAGCTCGGCATCGAAGTCACCAGCCACGTCACGTCGATCGGACCGGCCGCGCTGCCGCCCGACCGTGTCGTGAGCTTCGCCGAAGCGTCGGCCATTCCGGCTGACGACGACCTGCGGTGTGTTGACGCGGAAGTCGGCAAGGCGATGCGTGCCGCCATCGATGACGCGAAGGCTCAGGGTGACACCGTCGGCGGCTCGTTCGAAGTCATCGCCACGGGCGTGCCGCCAGGTCTCGGGAGCCACGTCCAGTGGGATCGCAAGCTCGACGGCCGGCTCGCCCAGGCCATGATGTCGATTCAGGCCATCAAGGCCGTCGGCATTGGTGCCGGTCCGCTCGTCGGCAGCCTGCCCGGCTCGGCCGTCCACGACGAAATCCTCCCGGCCGGCGGCGGCGCCCCGACCGGCACCACGCCCGGTGTCATCCGACCGACGAATCGTGCCGGCGGTCTCGAGGGCGGGGTCACCAACGGCGAGGACGTGCGCGTCACCGCCTGGATGAAGCCGATCTCGACGCTCATGAAGCCGCTCCGGTCCATCGATCTGCCGACGATGGCGGAATCGCCGGCAGCCATCGAGCGGAGTGACACGTGTGCCGTACCCGCCGCGTCGGTCGTCGGCGAGGCGATGGTGTGCCTGATTCTGGCCGACGCCGTCCTCGAGAAGTTCGGCGGCGACACGATGGCCGATCTCGACGCGGCGGCCCGCCAGTACATTGCGCGACTGCAGCGGCGGCTGACGCCGGCGCCCTCACGCGCCTGACCCGCGATGCTCCGTCCGATCGTCAAGTACGGCGACCCGGTCCTGGCGAAACCCGCTGCGCCGGTCGAGCGCATCGACGACGAGATTCAGCGGCTCATCGACGACATGCTTGCGACGATGTACGCGGCGCCGGGTATCGGACTGGCAGCGCCGCAGGTGGGCGTCCCGCTACGGGTGTGCGTCATCGACCTGAGCGTCGGTCAACGCGGCGGCGAAGTCATCACGCTCGTCAATCCCGAGTTCGTCGTGCGCGAGGGCATGCAGGTCGAGGAGGAAGGCTGCCTCAGCGTCCCCGGCTTCACCGCCTCGGTCGCCCGCCCCTCCCGCGTCGTCGTTCGCGGTCTTGACCGGCATGGACAGGAGCGCGAAATCGAGGGAACGGGACTGCTCGCGCGCGCGCTGCAGCACGAGCTCGACCACCTCGAGGGCACGCTGTTCCTCGACCGCCTCCGCGGCATCAAGCGCGATCTGATCGTTCGGAAGATCCGGAAGATGCAGCGCGCGGGCAAATGGTGAGCGGTGCGTATCGCGTTCTTCGGCACACCGGCCTTTGCGGTCCCGTCGCTCGACGCGATTGCAGCCTCGGAGCACGTCCTGGCGGGTGTTGTCACCCAGCCCGACCGGCCGCGCGGGCGCGGGCAGAAGATCACGCTCGCGCCCGTCAAGGCACGGGCTCTCGACCTTGGCGTCCCGATTCTGCAGCCTGAACGCCTGCGCGATGCCGGCTTCCTCGCGGCCTTCGACGCCTGGAACGTCGACCTGGCGGTGGTGGCCGCCTACGGCCGCATCCTCCCGGCCGAGCTGCTCGATCGCCCGCGTCTGGGCATGATCAACGTCCACGCGTCGCTGCTGCCCCGCTGGCGCGGCGCCGCACCGATCCAGCGCGCCATTCTCGCCGGCGATCGTGAAACGGGCATCACGATCATGAAGGTCGTCGCAGCGCTCGATGCCGGTCCGATGCTCGCCCGCGAGGCCACGCCCATCGACGCAGACGAGACCAGCGTCGAGCTCGAACGTCGCCTCAGCGAGATCGGTGCACGCCTGCTGATGGCCGTCGTCGCGCGGCTGGCCGAAGGACCGGTCGAAGGCGAACCGCAGGATGAGGCGCTCGTCACCTACGCCGATCGAATCACCCGCGCCGACGGCATCGTGGACTGGACGGCCCCCGCGCGGGCCATTCACGACCGGATCCGCGGCCTGCATCCGTGGCCGCATGCGTCGACGTGGCTGCACGGACGCCGCATCCTGCTCCACGAATCCCGGCTCGTTGACGCCGCACCAGCCGATGCCCCCGCAGGCACCATCGTCCGTGCCGATGCGGAAGGCATCGTGGTCGCCGCCGGCGAAGGCGCCGTACGACTGCTCCGGCTGCAGCCCGAAGGGCGCGCGCCGATGACCGTCCGCGACTTTCTCAACGGGCACCGTGTAACCGTCGGCGATCGCTTCGAGCGCGTCCCGGAACCATGACCGACGTCCGGGTCGCAGCGGCTGGCGTGCTGCTGGCCATCGAGCGGGGCGACGAGACACTCGCGGCGGCCCTCGATCGGGTTCGCCCCGACGTCGCCCCGGTCGATCGCGGACTGCTGCAGGAACTGGCGACCGGCACGCTGCGATGGCGCAACGAACTCGACGCCGTCATCGCGACCGCCGCTCGACGCTCGGTCAAGTCGATCGACCCGGACGTTCTCGCCGTCCTCCGCCTCGGGGCCTATCAGCTGCGGCACCTGACGCGCGTGCCCACTCACGCCGTCGTCGACGGCGCGGTCCGCAGTATCAAGACCCTTCGACGCGCCAGCGCGGCTTCGTTCGTCAATGCCGTCCTGCGTGCGATCGTCCGCCGCGGTCCGGCCATCGCGCTGCCGAAACGCCCGGCGACCGCCGACGACGTCGACGGCTGGACGCGGTATCTGACCACAACGCTGTCGCATCCGGCCTGGCTCGTCCGCCGCTGGATCGACCGCTACGGCCCCGAAGCGGCCGAGACGTGGTGCGTGTTCAACAACACGTCGCCGCCCGTGACGGTCCGCGCCACGGCAGGCCATTCGATCGATGAACTCCGCATGGCACTCGAGGCGGCAGGCGTCGCGTACCGTCCGGCCCGCTACGTGTCCGACGCGCTCGAGCTGCCTGCCGGCACGCTCGGCTCGCTGCCGGCCGACCTCGTCGCCATGGTTCGCCCGCAGGACGAAGGGGCCCAGCTCGTCGCGCGGATGGCTGCGGCGCGACCCGGCGAGCGAATTCTCGATCTGTGCGCCGCGCCCGGCGGCAAGACGCTGGTCCTTGCCGACGATCTTCGCTGCGGTGACCCCGGTGCCGGATCGCGCCTGATCGCCGCCGACTACCGGGCCGGCCGGGTGGCCCTGCTCTGCGAGACGCTGAGCCGCAGCCACCGGCACCTCCCGGTCGTCCGTCTCGACGCGCGCGGGCCACTCCCGTTCAGCGACACCTTCGATGCCGTGCTGGTCGACGCGCCGTGCTCCGGGCTCGGTACGATCCGGCGCGAGCCCGATCTCAAGTGGTCGCGCACCGCTGAGGACCTGCCGGTCCTCGCCGAAGGCCAGCTCCGCATGCTGCACGCGGCCGCCGGGACGGTCGTCCCCGGCGGACGCATCGTGTACGCGACCTGTTCAAGCGAGCCGGAAGAAGACGCGGAAGTCGTCAATCGCTTCCTGGCCCGGGATCGCCGCTTCTCGCTCCTGGCGCCAGACGATGGCCGGGTGCCCGCAATGATGCTGACGGAGCGGGGCGAACTGTTCACGAGACCCGACCGCGACGGGCTCGAGGTCTACTACGCCGCCGTCTTGGTCCGGCTCTGACGCGCGTAGTAGACTGGCCGGACGGATGCCTTCCGAGCAGTCATTCTCACGCCAGACCCCACGTTCGACGACCGGCGATCTGGGCGCCAGGGTCTGGAGTGCCGGACGACTGATCCTCCTGCTGGGCGCGCTGGCGGCAACGTTCGGCGCGTTCTTTCTCACCGGCATGCGTGTCGCCAACAAGGCGCGCGAGGTCGAGGTGCCCGACCTCGCGGGACTCTCGCTGGCCGAAGCCACCGAGCTGTCGCGCCGCGCAGGGCTCGACCTGCGGGTCGAGAGCCGGCGGCCGGATCCGCAGGTCCCTGCCGATCACGTTCTGGCGCAGGAGCCCGAAGCCGGCGCCACCCTTCGCCGGCAGCGCGCGATTCGCGTCCGCGTCAGCGAGGGGCATCAGGACCCGATCGTGCCGCTCGTCGTGGGCCAGAACGAGCGATCGGCTGAGCTCGCGCTGCTGCAGGAAGGCATCGACGTCGAGACACGCGCCGAGATCCGTTCCGGCGCGTACGCGGCGGGCGTCGTCGTGGCGCAGGATCCGCCGCCCGACCAGCAGTCGGCGAAGGTCACGCTCCTCGTCAACAGGGGCGACGTCGGAGGCGGGTTCGTCATGCCCGACGTCATCGGCGCCGACGGATCGCGCGTCGTCCAGGTGCTGCGCCGGCACGGGTTCCGCGTCACGGTCGGCGCGACGGTCCCCTATCCCGGGCTGCCGTCGGGCATCGTCGTGCGCCAGACCCCGCAGGCGGGCTTCCAGATCGGCTATGGCGACGCGGTCGTCCTGGAGCTGAGCCAGTGAGCCTGCAGATTGCGCCCTCGCTGCTCGCCGCCGACTTCACCCGTCTGGGCGAAGAAGTCGCGCGCGTGGAGCAGGCCGGCGTCGAGCTGCTCCACGTCGACGTGATGGACGGCCACTTCGTCCCGAACATCACGTTCGGCCCGCCCGTCGTCCGCGCGCTCCGTCGCACGACGACGATTCCGCTCGACGTGCACCTGATGATTGCCGAACCCGACCGCTATATCGACGAGTTCGTCGATGCCGGTGCGTCGATCGTGACCGTACACGTTGAAGCCGCGCCGCACCTGCACCGCACCGTCCGGCGCATCCGCGAGCGCGGCGCCCGCGCGGGTGTGGCCATCAACCCGGCCACGCCGGTTCATGCGCTCGAGGAAATCGTCACCGAGGTGGACCTGGTCCTGATCATGTCCGTCAATCCCGGCTTCACCGGGCAGGTGTTCCTGCCGTCGAGCCTCAGGAAGATCGAAACGGTCCGGAAACTGATCGACAGCCGCCGCGGCCGCGCCGTGGTTGAGGTCGACGGTGGAATCGACCTGACGAACATTGCCGAGGTCGCGCGCGCCGGGGCGGCGATCGCCGTCGCGGGTGCGGCCGTCTTCCATACGCCCGATCCCGCCGCGGCCGTTGCCGCGCTGCGGCAGGCCAGTCTCAGCTGAATCCGTGAATCAGGCGCAATCGATAACGACGCTGCGGGTCCGCTATGCCGACACCGACGCCATGCGCGTCGCCTACTACGCGAACTACTTCGTCTGGTTCGAGGTGGGCCGCACCGACCTGCTCCGTACCCTCGGCTGGAGCTATCGCGAAATGGAGGAAGCGGGCGTGCTGCTGCCTGTCATCGAGGCCGATTGCCGGTACCGGCGCCCCGCGCGCTACGATGATGAGCTGGAGATCCGGACGACCGGGCGACTGATTTCGCCCGTCCGGATGGAGTTCCTGTACGACGTCCTGCTCAAGGGACACGACGACCCCATTGCCACCGGACGGACGGCACACGCGGCGATCACGCCCGAAGGCCGGCCGTGCCGGCTGCCGCGACGGGTCGTGGAGGCTTTTTCATGAAGGCACTGGTGACCGGTGCGGCCGGATTCATCGGCTCGACGCTCTCGACCGTGCTGACCGAACGCGGCGACGAGGTGGTCGGTATCGACTGCTTCACCGACTACTACGCGCGTGAGATCAAGGAGCGGAACCTGGAGGCGCTGAGGCAGCGGCCGTCGTTCCGCTTCGTCGAAGCGCGACTCCAGGACGTGGCGCTCGACCCGCTGCTCGACGGGGTCACGCACGTCTTCCACCTCGCCGCCCAGGCCGGCGTGCGCGGCAGCTGGGGCGACCAGTTCCGCAGCTACACGTCGCACAACATCGATGCCACGCAGCGGCTCCTGGAGGCGGTCAAGGGGCGCCCACTCACCCGGCTGGTCTACGCCTCGAGCTCGTCGGTGTACGGCGACGTGGCGACGATTCCCATGCGGGAGCAGTCGATTCTCCAGCCGGTCTCACCATACGGTGTCACGAAGCTGGCCGCTGAACATCTCTGCCACCTTTACTACGTGAATCACGGCGTGCCGACCGTCTCGCTCCGCTACTTCACCGTCTACGGCCCGCGGCAGCGCCCCGACATGGCGTTCAACCGCTTCATCCGGGCGGCGCTGCTCGGCGAGCCCATCACGCTCTACGGCGACGGCGAACAGACGCGCGACTTCACGTTCGTGGCCGACGCCGTGGCCGCCACCGTCGCCGCCGGCGACCGCGGACGCCCCGGGGCCGTCTACAACATTGGAGGCGGCAGCCGCGTGACGATCAACCAGGTGCTCGATATCATCGGCCGCGTCACGGGACGCCCGCTCGATATCCGTCGGCTTCCGGCCGAAAAAGGCGACATGCGTGACACGTTCGCCGACACGTCGCTGGCGCAGGCCGAGCTCGGGTTTTCGCCGTCTCACTCGCTCGAAGACGGGATTACCGCGGAGTACCGGTGGCTGGCAGAGCAGCTCGAACGTCCCCAGTCGACCTGACCATGGCTCGCGCAGCAACGACGTTCTCCCGCACCCTCTTCCGGATCGCCTTCGGCGTGGCTCTGGCAGTGACGGCGGCCTGCGGCGGTGGGCCCGGCGGCCTCATCCAGACACCGCCGCCCGATCAGCAGCCCGATCAGTTCCTGTACGAACGGGGCCGCGAAGCGCTCGAAGCCGGGCGCTGGCTGACGGCGCGCGAGTACTTCCGGCGCCTCGTCGACACCTACCCGACGAGCCAGTACCGTCAGGAAGCCCGGCTCGGGATTGGCGATGCGTACCTCGGCGAGCGCCGTATCGACTCCGACATCCTGGCCGCCGCCGAGTTCCGCGAGTTCCTCCGCTTCTACCCCCTCTCGGAGCGCGCCGACTACGCGCAGTACCGGCTGGCGCTCTCGCAGGTGCGGCAGATGCTCGCGCCGCAGCGCGATCAGACGGCCACGCGCGAGGCGCTGCGCGAGCTTCAGGTGTTCATCGACAACTACCCGACGAGCCAGTACCTGCCCGAGGTGCTGAAACTGCAGCGCGAAGCGCGCGACCGGCTCTCGGAAAGCGAGTTCCTCGTCGGCCGACACTACTTCCGGACGCGCTGGTACCCGGGCGCCATCGCACGATTCGAGAGCCTGCTCGAGACCGATCCGCAGTACACGCGGCGCGACAGCGTCTACTTCTTTCTGGCCGAATCCTACGCGCGGATGAACCGCATCGAGGACGCGCGCACCTATTACCAGAAGCTGATCGACGAGTTCGCCGTCAGTGAGCACCTGGAGGAAGCCCGGGAGCGGCTGGCGGGTCTGCCTGCGGCTGCCCCGGCGCCGGTCGAGAACGCCGCGCAGCCGTCGTCGGAAACACGCGCGGCCGCCTCGCCGGCTACGCGCTGATCCGGCCGCGCGCCGGAGCGGCCGGTGTCCGCCGCTCCGCAGACGACCGCTCGTCGCGCGGCACGGGGCGCCGGCCGAGCGCCGCGTTGAAGCGGCGCGTGTAGTCGACGGCCGACACGAGCGCAGCGAGCGTCGCAATCCACAGCGCAATGTGGCCGAGCACGTAGAACGCCTCGATGTGCCCGGGCCCCAGAATCAGCGCCAGAATCGCGACGACCTGCGCCACCATCTTGATCTTGCCGATCATCGACGCCGGCAGTGAGAGTCCGCGCGCGTAGATAAAGCTGCGCATGACCGTCACGGCGAACTCGCGACCGAGAATCACGGCCACCATCCAGGCCGGGGCGCGCCCGAGCTGGACGAGCGAAATCAGTGCCGCCGTGATCAGCAGTTTGTCGGCAAGCGGATCCATCCACTCGCCGAGGCCCGTCACCTGGCCGCGGCGGCGTGCCAGGTAGCCATCGAGCCAGTCGGTAATCGAGGCGAGCGCGAAGATCGCCGCACCGAGCATCTCGTTGCTCACACCGAGCACACTCTTCCCGTCGAAGCTGGTCAGCAGGACAACCACCAGCAGCGGGACCAGGAAGATACGCCCGAGTGTGAGAGTGTTAGGAAGGTTCACGTGTCGGAGATCTTATGGCACACCCCTGCCGGGGACGCAACCAAGGCCGGAGGATCCATCCGACTCAGGCGGCCACCGCTGCTGCGCCGGGCGGTCCTCGATGCTGTCGGCGGTGACGCGGCGGCCTGCGGCGGCGCCTGCCCCGCTGACCGCCGTCCCGGTCGTCACGGGACTCGATCGCCCGCTCGTCATGGTCCCCTGGCCCGGTCGGCCGGACACCTTTCTGGTCGCCGAACAGGCAGGCCTCGTCCGGCTCATCGTGGACGATCGGGTGCGGCCGGAGCCGTTCCTCGATCTGCGCGACCAGATCGCCGCGGGTGGCGAACGCGGACTGCTCGGCCTCGCCACGGCCCCCGACTTCCCGTCGAGTGGGCGATTCTACGTCTGCTCCACCAACCGCAGCGGCGACACCGTCGTCGCCCGGTTCCGCATCGCCAGCGGTGAACCGTTGAGAGCTGAACGCCCGACGGTGAAGGTGAAGCCGTCGATCTGCGCAATCACTCGGCCGGGCGCGGCCGCGGTGAGTCCGGGCGGCCGGCGGCGGCTCTGCTAAGATCGGCCGCTGACATGAAGGCCATTCTTCTCGCCGGCGGCAAGGGGACGCGACTGCGTCCGCTCACCCTTCACACCCCGAAACCGATCGTTCCGATCTTCGATCGACCGTTTCTGCAGTACCAGATCGATTTGCTGCGACAGGTCCCGGAAATCGACGAGATCGTGCTGAGCCTGAACTATCAGCCCCGCCGGATCGAGGAAGTCTTCGGCAGCGGCGGCGATCTCGGCGTGCACATCCGCTACGTCGTCGAGCCGCAGCCGCTCGGGACGGGCGGAGCGATCAAGTTCGCCGCCGGGCACTACTCGGGAGAGCCGCTGGTGGTCTTCAATGGCGACGTGCTGACGGCCGTCGACCTGCCGGCCGTCCTCGCGCTCCATCGGGAGCGCCAGGCGGCCGCCACGATCGTGCTCACGCCCGTCGAGAACCCGACGGCCTACGGCCTGGTCGAGACCGACGCCGACGGCAACGTGAGGGCGTTTCTCGAAAAGCCGACGCCCGATCAGATTCGCTGTAACACGATCAACGCGGGCATCTACGTGCTCGAGCCGGACACGCTCGGGCGCATCCCGTCCGACGTGGCGTATTCAATCGAGCGCGGCTACTTCCCGTCGCTCGTCGCGAACGGCGAGACGTTCGTCGCCTACGTCTACGACGGCTACTGGCTCGATATCGGGACGCCCGAGAAGTACCGCCAGGCGCACATCGACATCATGGACGGCCGCTTCCCGGCTCCCCCGTTTCAGGCCGCTCCGGGCACGGCGCTGGTCTCGCCCGAGGCGCGTATCGAAGACGGCGCCACGGTCGAGGCGCCCTGCTTCATTGGCGCCGGCGCCGTCGTCCGGGCGGGTGCCCGCATCGGTCCGTACAGCGTCATCGGCTCGTCGTGCCACATCGGCGAGAACGCCGTGGTCGACGGCGCCATTCTCTGGCCCAACACCTGGGTGGACGCCGGTGCCGAAGTGGGACCGGCGCTGACCGGACGGCACTGTCACATCGGCCGGCAGGCCCGCGTGGCCGGCGGTACGCTGCTCGGCGACAAGTCCGTCCTGACCGACTATTCGTCCATCTGAGATTCGCGCCCGGCGGCAGCCGGCGCGTTCCTGCGAGGTGTGTCCGTGACGATTCCCGCATCGATCTTCAAGGCCTACGACGTCCGCGCGATCTACCCGACCGAGTTCGACGAACGGGCGGCGCGCGCGATCGGCCGCGCCTTCGTGGCCTATCTCGGCGCCTCGCGCATCGCGGTCTCCCGCGACATGCGCCTGTCGTCGCCGTCGCTGGCCGACGCGTTCATCGAGGGCGCGCTCGAGCAGGGGGCCGATGTCGTCGACTACGGCATGTGCGCCACCGACATGCTCTACTTCGGCGTCGTCCGCGACGGGCTCGACGGCGGCGCGCAGATCACCGCGTCGCACAATCCCAGCGAGTACAACGGTATCAAGATGGTCCGCGCCGAGGCGTTTCCCCTGTCGGGCGACGCCGGTATCGGCGAGATCCGCGACATGGTCGTGGGCGACCGCATCCCGGCGCCGACCCGGCCGCGCGGGACGCGCCAGCAGGTCGACCTGCTCGACGACTACGTCGCGAAGGTGATGAGCTTCATCGACCCGTCGGTCATCAAGCCGTTCAACGTCGTGCTCGATGCCGGCAGCGGCATGGCGGGCCTGGTCGCGCCGAAGCTCTTCGATCAGCTCCCCTGCCGGACGACGCGGCTGTGCTTCGAGATCGACGGCCGCTTCCCGAACCACGAGGCCAATCCACTGATCGAGGAGAACCGCGCCGACATCGTCGCGAAGGTCGTCGAGACCGGCGCCGACATCGGGATCGCGTGGGACGGCGACGCCGACCGCTGCTTCTTCATCGACGGCAACGGCGAGTTCATCGCGGGCGACTTCATCACCGCCCTGCTCGCCGAGGCCGCGCTGATCAAGTCGCCCGGCGAGAAGGTCATCTACGACGTCCGCGCCAGCTACGCCGTCAAGGACACCGTCGAAAAGTATGGCGGCACGGCGCTCATGAACCGCGTGGGGCACGCCTTCATCAAGCGCCGCATGCGGGAAGAGAACGCGATCTTCGGCGGCGAAGTCACCGGCCACTACTACTTCCGTGACTTCTACTATGCCGACAACGGCTTCATTCCCGCGCTGCTGATCCTCGAGCTCATGTCGCGCAAGGGGCAGACGCTCGCGCAGCTGCTCGAGCCGCTGCGCGCGAAGTACTTCATCTCGGGCGAAATCAACACGCGCGTGAGCGATGCCGCGACCGTCGAGCGCCGGCTGGCCGAGCTCGCCGAGCGCTACCGCGACGGGCACACGTACTGGATGGACGGGTTCTCGGCCGAGTTCCCCGACTGGCACTTCAATGTCCGTGCGTCGAACACCGAGCCGCTCCTCCGCCTGAACCTCGAGGCCACCTCGCCCGGGCTGATGGCCGAGAAGCGCGACGAAGTGCTGGCCGTCATCCGCCAGTCCTGACGGGTCGCCGCCCGGCAGCGTCGGGGACGGCGGTCGACACGCATGCGCCGCGTGGCCTCTGCCGGTGGCAGCGTCTTCTGCAGGCGCTGCGACACGGCTGCCGTCCCGAAGCCGGATCTCACGCTCGGCCCGGCGACGCCGGCTGCAGCGACAGTCGATGTTGCGGGAGCTGACCGGGATGGAGTGATGGAGCGGGCTACGGGAATCGAACCCGTCTAGCCGGCTTGGGAAGCCGGTGCATTACCACTATGCTAAGCCCGCGTCCGGTCCGCGCGTGCGCCGAGCATGATAGCGCAAACCGGCGCGCGGACGAATCCTCGACGGCAGTACTTATTCGGGCAGGCCGACCAGCTCGTGCGGCGTCGTGTCGCCGGCCAGCTGACGCTCGAAGCGGTTGTTCGCGTCGACGGCAATCATCTGCGGCGTCACCGGCTCGTCGGTCAGGCAGAACGCGGCAATGATGACGCGATCGCCGACCGCGAAGTGCCGCGCCGCGGCGCCATTCACGAGAATCTGGCCCGACCCGGCCGGCAGCGGAATCGCGTAGGTCTCGATTCGCTCGCCGTTGTTGATGTTCCAGACCGCCACCTGCTCGCCCTCGACAATGCCGGTGCGCTCCATCAGGCTGCGGTCGATGCCGATGCTCCCGATGTAGTTCAGGTCGGCGCCGGTCACCGTGGCGTGGTGAATCTTGGACTTGCAGATGATCCGCAGTTTCATGACGCTCGTTCTACATTACCACGCCGGACCGGTCGGCCCGGAGGGGCGCCCCCGTCAGCGGGTGACGCGGAACGGCAGCAGCCGACGCTCGGATACCCCGTCCCGGCCGGCCGTCAGTTCCACGAGATAGTCACCCTCGGGCAGGCTCCCGAGCGGCAGATCCAGCACCATCGCACGCCCGCCGCGATCGTCGTCGCTCTCGGTCAGCGGCAGCGGCGCACCGAGCGCGCTCCCCGACCGATCGAGCAGACGCGCCGCGACATCGCCAGGCGCGAGCCCGGAGGCGACCACCGGCCAGACCACCCGCAGGCGTTCGCGTCGGCTCACCCGGCCGCTGGCCGCCGGCACCAGCGGTGCCCGGGGCGAAGGCAGCCCCCGCCACGCCAGCGGTTCGCCTACCAGCTCCGGCGCCGCCAGCTCGACGTCCACGTGCTGGTCCAAACCGGATTCGGGATCCCGCACGACCACACGCCAGCGTCCTTCCGCCATGCCGGGCGCACTCACGCGCGCCACACCGCCCCGCTCCTCGGGCGCCAGTTCGAGGCGCGCCGCGATCTGTTGTCCCGCCGGACCGGTGGCTGCCACATCGAGCCCGACGCCCCCGGAGCGACCGCGCCGGACGCGTTCGGCCAGCTCCACCATCACGTCAATCCCCTCAGCCCGAACCGAGGCCGCCACGAACAACTCGGCGTCGTCGCGCAGCGATCGCAGCCGGCCGAGCGCGGTGTCGACGGTCGTCGGCGGCGAAGGCGCAGGCGCCGCCGCGGCTGCCGCCGCCATCTCTTCGGTCATTGCGAAGTAGCCGCGTCTGGCCGACACCCGCACGCCGGGCGCCTTCACCCGCACGTCGATCTTCCTGAAGCGCCCGTTCGCCGCCGGGTTCGACGACGCGTAGCCGAGCAGGTAGAAGGCCGACAGATCGGTCCGGATGCGGCCGACGCCGCCGGCCAGATCGTTCGTGTTGACGATGGCAAAGCCGTCGGTTGCTTCGGCCAGCGTCCGGAGCGTCTCGAGCGCCCCGCGCGCGTTCCGGTCCGTGCGCAGGCCGCCGACATCGACCGGGTAGAACGCCACGTTCGCCTCGACGGCCCGCTGCAGCAGTTCCCGGAAGCGCGACTCGAAGTCGGCCAGCGCAAGCCGCTGGATTTCCGCATCGCACCAGGTCAGGTCCCGCTCGGGCGCATGGACCGCGCCGGTGCCCAGTCGTCCGCCCGGTCCCACGCCGATCCCGGGCAGTGCGCCCTGGCTCAGCGTGACGCTGCGGAACGCGTCGAGTGGTCCGCGCGGCACCCAGCCTTCCGACACGAACAGCACGTTCTTCCGTTCGTCGCGGAGCGCACCCAGGCGCTCCATCAGGTTCTCGAGGCTGTTCAGCAGCCGGTCTTCACGGTGCCGCGCCAGCAGCAGGCGCTCCAGTCCGCCAAACGGGCCGCCAGGACCGCCCCGCTCGACCGGCAGCGTTTCGAGCACCCGCGCATCGATGTAGTTGACGCAGTCGAGCAGCCGCTCCTCGTACGGCGATTCGGGCACGGCCAGAATCGACAGCCGGTCGGCCCGGCCCCAGGTCCAGTGACGCTCGAGCTCGTCCTCGAGCGTTTCGGTCCGGCGCGCGAACACCAGCTGGGCCGCGGGCAGCTCGACGGTCATCACGCCGAACAGATCGCGCGCACCGATTGTCGCGTTGAGGAAATCGACAACCGGTCGCCTGGCGGCAGAGCCGCCGGAAAGCGTCGTGTTGTTGCGATCCAGATAAACGACGAAGACGCGGCTGTGTGGATCGGTGGCCTGTCGGTCGCCATCGGCCTGGGATGTCGGATCGATCCGATCGCCGTCGACCGGCTGCCCTTCGACCCTGACGAACTCGAAGCGATCGATGGCCTGCGGCACGCCGTCCTCGAGGATCTCGAAGTCGTCGATCGTCAGGCCCTCGACGATCCGGCCATCGCGGCGCGGGTAGACGTCGACCGACACATAGGTGACACCGCCGCGGAAGGTCGGCTGCTGACCGTCGGTCTGCGGCTCAGGCGTCGATGTGGACGGTCCGTCCTGTCCGGCCGCGAAGGGTGAGCTCAGTGCGACGCACAGCGCAGCAAGCAGTGCCGCCACGGGCCGGATGGACACGCGCAGGGCCTCTGGCATCGAATGTTCCGGAGACTGTCGGGGTCGCTCTATCCTAC
>QGVF01000037.1 GCA_003242705.1 Acidobacteriota bacterium | reverse complement strand
CCCCCCCCAGAACGGGGGGTGGGGTCCCGTGGGCGGTACCACGACGACACCCGTCTGTCCTGTCGCGGGAGCGGCGGGTGTCGGCTCGATCGGCACGATCGGCGCTGCCGCTGGAGGTTCGGGAGTGGAATCACCGGCACCGGGCGGCGGCAGAGGCGTCGGCGCCTCCGGACCAGGCGCTGCGGCCGGGGCCGGCGGAGTCGGTGCGGGCGCGCCGGGTGCCGTCGCCGGCAGGCCGAGCGCTTCGGGCGACAGCAGCGGCGGCGCCGTCGACGTCGTGACGTTTGCGCCCGTGCCGACGAACATGGGCCGCAGATCGGCGTCGGTCAGCCCGTGTCCGCGCACGATCCGCGGCGTGATGATCATGACGATGTCGGTCTGATCGATGCGGTCTTCACTGCCGCCGAGGATGTTGCGAATGAGCGGGATGCCCGTCGTGCCCGGCAGCCCGCGCGTCGTGTCGCGGGTTTCGTCGAGCAGCAGGCCGGCAAGCAGCGTCGATTCCCCGTCGCGCAGACGCACCGACGACTGGGCCTTGCGGCTGACGATCGTCGGGAACGTCTGGCCGCCAATCTCCAGATTCGCGCCGAGTCCGCTCTTTTCGAGGATCAGATCCGAGAGGATGATCTCGTTCTCGTAGGTGACGATCGGCGTGAAGCGCAGGTTGACGCCGACCGGCTGGTAGCTGACCGACGTGGTCGGAATCGTGGCGACCCCGCCGGCCGCTGCCGACTGGAAGACCGTCGTCGGGATCGGCACGTCCTGCCCCATCGTCAGCGTGACGGGCGATCCGGCGGTGGCGCGGGCCGACGGCTGCGAGAGCGTGCGCGTACGCGAGTCGGACTGCAGCAGGTTGATGAGCGCCGACGGCGTGGTCATGTAGAAGTCGGCGGCGCTGACCCCGTTGCTCAGCGTGTTCAGGTTGAACGGCGGAGGCGTCTCGGGAGGCAGCGTACCGGGCGCCTGGGCCGGCCCGACTTCCGGCGAGAAGGCGAAGCCGAAGGCCCACTGGCTCAGGTTGAGGCCGAGCTGTCGCAGGAAGCTCCGATCGACTTCGAGAATCTCCGCTTCGATGAGCACCTCGGGCAGCGCCCGATCGCGCGCGGCGATGAACGACTGGATCATCTGCAGCACCGGCGCGGTGGCCCGCGCGGTGATGGTGTTGCTCGTTTCGTCGGCCGTTACCGTCGGCGGTACCGGCAGCTGCATCCCCTGGAGCAGCTGATTGATCTGGGCCATCACCTGCGTGGCATTTGCCGCCGACAGGTGGAAGTGCTGCATGTACTGGTATTCGTACCGCAGCCGGTTCTGCGGCGTGTCCTGGTAGATGAAGATCGTCCGGGGATTCTCGACGCGGAATGCAAGGCTGTTCGCGGTCAGGATCTGGTTCAGGACCTCCTCGACGGGCGTTTCCTGCACCTCGATCGCATAGGGGCGGCTGAGCGCGGCGTCGAGCCCCTGGTCGTAGAGCATGTTGATGCCGGTGAGGCTCGAGAGCGTGCCGAGAATGTCGCGCACCGACGCGTCGAAGCGCATCTCGGGCACGACCGCACGCGGATCGAGCCGCGGGATGGCCGCGGTGGTCGTCTGGTCGCGCCTGGCGGCCAGGCTCGACTGCGCGCGGGCCGATTCGACCTGTTCCCGGATCCGGCGATCGAGCTCAGCGGCCTTCTGGGCGGCGAGCACGTTCGACGGGTCGAGGTTCGCGGCCAGCCGATACTCCGCCATCGCGCCGGGCAGCTGATCCTGCTCCTCGAGCTGGCGGGCGCGCGCGACGTGCTCGGCCGAGGCCATGCGCGTCGACCGTTCGAGCTTGATGCGCAGGTCGGCACGGCCGGGCGCCCGAGCGAGGGCCTCGCGGTAGAACGTCACCGCCGCGTCCCAGTCGCCGCGGCGGGCCGCCTCGTCGGCGCTCCGCACGGCCCGACCCGTGGCGCAGCCGGCCGCCACGGCCAGCGCAAGGATCAGGACGCCGGCGCGGAGGCCGCGGAAGGTGCGCTGCGGGACCGGGCGTTCGCTTGAGATTGGCATGATCCGCATCGATTTCATACACAGATATCGGTACTTGCCCGCCCGGGCAGAAGCCCGGATCATCCGCCGAGCGGCAGCGTCCGCATGCCGCTGCCGTCCAGGTACGACACCACCACGGACTGCACGCCGATTCTCACCACGCGATACCGTCCGTCAACGATATCCCCTTCGAACGCCTGATACAGCACATTCGTCGAGGGATCCTTCAGCGTGGCGAGCATCCGGCCCCCGGCGTCGAGCCGCGTCAGGCCCGTCAGCTGCAGCGGGATGGGAGGCGGCCCCTGCGGCACGGCCGGGACCGGCGCCGGCGGTTCCGCCAGATCGGGTGGCGTGACGTAGGCGCTGCCCGGCGGCGAGGCGAACTCACGCTCGCCGAAGACGAACGGGTTCCGCACGACCTCGACCGGTTCGACGCCCGCGTCGAGCGCCTGCAGCCGGAGCGGCTCGGGAATCGGCAGCTGGTCCGACGCGGGGGGCGCTCCGACCGGTGGTTGATTGGACGCCGGACGGGCCGGGCCGGTCGGGGTCCACGTCCACCAGAGGACGACCGCCAGCACGCCCAGCAGGACGACGAGGCGCGTAATCTGTCGGCTCCGCTCCGGTCCGGGCGGCGGCAGGACTCTCATGGGCGGGGAGACTCGGTCAGGAAATACGTCGACACGACGAGGCCGACGTCCAGCGTGCCCGCCGCCCGTGACGCCGACGACTGGCGCAGCTGCAGCTGCTCGACGACGAGAAACAGGTCGGCGGCCTCGACGTCGGCGAGGAAGCGCCGGATGTTGCCATAGGTGCCGCGCAGCGTGACGTCGGACGAAGCGCGCGAGAGCACGCTGTCGCGCACGGGTTCCCACGCGAAGCTCGAGCCGACGTACTCGAGACCCGCCGCGCGCGCTGCATCCTGCAGCCAGCGGTTGGTGGCGCGCGTCGCCTCCGGAAAGCCCGACGGCAGCACCGTCGAGTAAAACTGCTGCAGCTGCTCGTCCGCACGCTCGCGGCTGGCGGCCGCGTCGTGAGCCCGGTTCAGCGCCTGGCGCGCAGCGACCAGGCCGATCGCCGCCTGCTGCGCACTCTCTTCGCTCGACGCCACGCTGCGTCGCAGCGGCATCACGACGAAGATCAGCACGAGGAGGTTCGCCAGCGCGGCGGCGAACAGCGGGAGCAGGACGCTCCGTCGCTCGTCGTAGATGCGGCGCCACAGGCTCATCGGCTGCCTCCGGCGCTCGCCTGGACCGTCGGACGCGACAGATATGAGGCGACCACCACGGCCTGATACGAGCCGTCGTCGTTGCGGCGCTGTTCGGTCGGCGCGACGTCGTAGAACTCGCCGGTGTCGCGCATGGCGATGACGAAGTCGTCGATGTCCTCGAGCTGGCGGGCCTCGACGGCCATCGACACGCGGAAGGTGTTCGAATCGAGCCGCGGAGAGATCGCCGTCAGGCGCACGTCGGCCGGCAGCGTCCGCTCCAGGTGGCCGAGCAGCGTGGTCCACGAGAATGATCGGCGGTCGATCAGGCTGTTGGCTTCGGCCGCCGACGCGGCCAGGCGCGCCAGCGTCGCGCGGTCGAGGCTCTGCTGAAGCGCCTGGGCTTCGGCGCGAATCCGCTCGGCTTCGGCGCGATCGGCGACGATGCGCTCGCGGTACGCACGGCGTTCCGCGGTGAGGCGGTAGAGCTCGTAACCGTTGAGCAGCGTCGCCACGAGCACGACCAGCGCCAGTGCCGCGATTGCGACCGTGACGGCGCGGTCGTTGTAGAAGGGCCGTGTCGAAAGGTTCCCCTTCAGCATCGATCAGCCCCCTGCCCCGACCCGGTCGCGCAGCAGCATCCCCACCGGCGCGGCCAGGGCGTCGAGGACGTCGGGAGACGGGCGGCCGAGCCCTTCGACGGCTGCGGCAGGCCGGACATCGACTGGTTCGACCGGCGCGTCGGTCCGCGTGGCAATCTCGCGACGGGCCTGTTCGATGCGCGGCCCGGCTCCCGAGAGCCACACCCGCCGGAATCCGCCGCCGCCGAGCCGGTCCTCGTGGAACATCGTCGTCTGATGCACGAGCGAGCCGAGCGGCTCGTCGTCGGAGTGCGCGCGGTGGCGGTAGAACAGCAGCGCGTCTCCCCGCAGAATCGCGAGGGTCGTCGCTTCCGGCGCCACGTGCACGATCAGCGAATCTCCGTCGGCACTGCCGCCGGCGGCGAGTACGGCATTGATGACGTTGAAGCTCGCCAGGTCGACGATGCCCGCGTGGATGCCGAGCGAGGCGAGTACCTGCTCGTACTGCGTCACGACGTCGCGGCGTGCCACGACGGCGGCAATCGTCACGCGGCCGTCGATCGTCGAGGCCGGCACCTGCGAAACGACCGCGTCTTCGATCGGATACGGCGTCGCCTTCCGCAGCTGCCACCGGACGAGCGCGTCGAGCTCCTGCGGCCTGGCCGGTATCTGATCGAAGGTGAGCAGCGAGACGCGGGCACTGCTGTCGGGCACGATAAGGGCGGCGCGTCTGACGGCATCGAGGCCGGCCCGTTCGAGCGACCGTTTGAGCGCGCCGGCAACGACGTCGGGCTGCACGATGTTCGGGCCGGCGACCGCCGGCGTCACGACGCCTTCCGGCAGTCCCTCTCCGGCGTAGGCCGAGACGGCGCCCGACGGCGACGCGACCTCGACCACGGTCACGCGCCGCGCCGCGATTTCCACGGCGACCGACGGCGGGACCGGAGCCAACCAGCGCTGAAGGTTCACCAGAGCCTCACTCGACGAACGTGACCTTGTTGATCTCGCGCAGCGTGGTGATGCCCTCGAGCACCCGGCTCACCGCGTTCTCGCGCAGGAACTTCATGCCTTCTTCGCGGGCCGCCCGCTTGATCTCCGACGTCGGCCGCCGGTCGAGAATCATGTCACGGATGCGGTCGCTCAGGTCCATCAGCTCGCAGATGGCCGTCCGTCCCTTGTAGCCGGTGCCCGCACACTCGATGCAGCCGGCGCCCTCGTAGAACTGGTACTGCGTGGCCAGCGACGGGTCCAGCCCCGACTCGACGAGCATCTCGCGCGTCACGGATGCCGGCCGGCGGCAATGGTCGCAGATCCGGCGGACCAGTCGCTGCGCCAGGACGCAGTTCAGCGCGGAGACGAACTGATAGGGTTCGACCCCCATGTTCAGGAAGCGGCCGAGCACGTCGATGACGTTGTTGGCGTGGACGGTCGTGAAGACCAGATGTCCCGTCAGGGCCGACTGGATGGCGATCTGCGCCGTTTCCGGGTCGCGAATCTCGCCCACCATGATCTTGTCCGGATCGTGGCGGAGGATCGACCGCAGCCCGCGCGCGAACGTCAGCCCCTTCTTCTCGTTGATCGGGATCTGCGTGACCCCGCGCAGCTGGTACTCGACGGGGTCCTCGATCGTGATGATCTTGTCTTCGACCGACTTGATCTCCGAGAGCGCGGCATAGAGGGTGGTCGTCTTCCCGCTGCCGGTCGGTCCGGTCACGAGCACCATGCCGTACGGCTCGCGGATGTACTTGCGGAAGCGCCGCAGCTCCTCCTCCGGCCACCCGAGAATGTCGAGCCGCAGCTCGGAGAACTGCTCGCTGATCGACTCCTTGTCGAGGATGCGGATGACGGCGTCCTCGCCGTGGACGCTCGGCATGATCGAGACGCGGAAGTCAATCGTCTTGCCTCGCACCCGCAGCTTGAAGCGGCCGTCCTGCGGGACGCGCTTCTCGGCGATGTCGAGCTCGGCCATCACCTTGATGCGCGAGATGATCGTGCTGTGGTGCCGCCGGTCGATCGGCCGCATCAGCGGCTGCAGCACGCCGTCGATCCGGCACTTGACGACGACCGCGTCGTCCTGCGTCTCGATGTGGATGTCGGAGGCGCGCCGCTGCAGGGCGGTGAAGATCATCGAGTCGACGAGCCGGATGACCGGGCTGGCATCCGACGTCAGCTTCTCGACCGTCAGGCTCTCCTCGCCCGCTTCGTCCTCGCGCAGGATCTGCATCTGGAAGCCCTCGGTGGCTTCCTCGAGCACCCGCTGCGAGCTTTCGCTCTTCTTCAGGATCGCCTGGATCGCCGACGGCGTACCGACGCAGACGCGGATCGGCACGCCCAGCTGCACGCCCACTTCGTCGATGGTCTGGAGGTCGCTCGGGTCCGGAACGACGATCAGCAGCGTCCGTCCGTCGCGCCGGTACGGCACGAAGCTGTAGCGCAGCATCAGGTCCGCCGGGATGCTGCGGAACAGCTCGTGGTCGATGTTGAAGTGCTCGAGGTCCACGAACTCCGTTTCGTAGCGGACGGCGAGCCGCCGGGCTTCGGCCAGCTCGGCCTGGCGATCGGTGCCGGCGATCGGCTCGGCGTAGAGAGATTCCGCGGAAGGCGTTTCGGCCATGGCTCGTCTCGTCAGCCCGTCGTCAGCGACGACAGCTGGAACAGCGGCATGTAGAGCGACAGGAGCAGCCCGGCGATCACGATGCCCATCACGATCAGCAGGATCGGCTGGAGGAGGTTCGAAAAGCGGGTCAGGCTCGTCTGCGTGTCCTCGTCGTAGAAGTCGGCGACGCTCGTGAGCATGTCGGCCAGCGCGCCGGTCGATTCGCCGACCTCGACCATCTCCACGGCGACGTGCGGGAACAGGTCACGCTCACTCAGCGCCGCCGACAGGCTCCGCCCTTCGCGTACTTCGTGCGCCACCGCCTCGAGGTGCGCGCCGACGGCCTCGTTGCCCGACGCGCGGGCGGCAATCTCGAGCGCGTTGACGAGCGGGATGCCGCCATAGAGCAGCGTGGCGAGCGTACGCGACGTCTGTGCGGTCGCGAAGTGACGGGCCAGCGGCCCGAAGTAGGGGATCCGCAGCAGCCCGGCATGCAGCCGTCGCCGCTGTCCCGGTCGCCGCAGCCAGAACACGAGCGCGACGAGCAGGCCGAGGGCGACGACCGCCAGCACCCCCGCGCTGCTGACGATGTTCGTCGACAGCGCGACGACCACCCGCGTCGACATCGGCAGCTCCGCCCCCTCGCCGAACTGTTCGTAGAAGGCGGCGAACTCGGGCACGACCTGAAAGACGATCAGCGCCACGACGACGGCCGAGAGAATCAGGAGGATGACGGGATAGATCAGCGCCGAAACCACCTGGTTCCGGGCCGACAGCAGCACTTTCGTGTGCTCGACGAAGCGTCGGAGCACCTGCTCGAGACTGCCGCTCTTCTCCCCTGCCATCAGCGAAGCGGTGTACACCGGCGAGAAGAGCCCCTGCGCTTCGAAGGCGTCTGACAGCGCGGTGCCGGCGCGCACGCGATCGTGGATGTCGTTGAGCGCGGCGCGGAAGGTCGGGTTGGGCACGCGGCGTCGCAGGATGTCGAGCGACTGGACGAGCGGCAGCCCGGCCTTGAGCAGCGTCGCCAGCTCCTGGTTGAAGACGAGGAACTCAGGCGTGCGGATCCGGCGACGCCGCGGCAGTCCGAGACGCAGGCCCGCGAGGCTCATGCCGCCGACACGTCTGGCCGACAGCAGGTAGAGCCCCTGGGCTTCGAGCTCCCGCCTCAGCCGCGACTCGTCGTCGGCAACGTAGGTGGCCTCGGTGATCTGGCCGGTCGCCGTGGCGACCCTGCAGCGGAATTCCACGCCTGTCAGCGCCTCCCCCGGCCGGCCTGGCCGCCGGTTTCGTGAGTCTTTAGACCCGCCGAGTCGCAGGATGGCCGCACGCGGCGGGTCGTCATCGCCTCAAAGATGCCACGATCCGCTGCACGTAAGCCTGCGTCTCGCGGTAGGGCGGCACGCCGCCGTACCGGCTCACGGCGCCTTCGCCGGCGTTGTACGCCGCCAGGGCGCGACGCAGGTCGTACTTGAGCAGCAGCGCCCGCAGGTGGCGCAGGCCGACCTCGAGGTTGCGCTCCGGATCGAACGGATCGTCGAGGGCGTACGTGCGCGCCAGCGCGGGCATCAGCTGCATCAGTCCCATGGCGCCCTTCGGCGAAACCGCCGTCGGACGGTAGTTCGACTCGGCCTGCACGACGGCATGGGCCAGTCGCGCATCGACCCCGACCCGTGCAGCGATGCGATCCACCATCGCACGGATTGCGGCTTCCGTCAGCCGCCTGCCGGCGCTCGGCGACGCCGCCAGGGCGGCCAGGGCCATCTCGCGGGCCCGCGGCACTTCTTCCGGGAGAATCTCGACGACCAGATCGCGCGCGGCGCGGACTTCCCCGCCGCCCGGCAGGATCAGCACGACCCGGTCGTCCTCGAACCGACAGGCGTCGACAATCAGCGTCCGGCCGTGTGCCAGGCGGACGATGTCGGCCGCGGCCGGCGAGGCGAGCGTCATCAGGCCGCCGAGCGCCAACACCGCGGCGAGGTGGCACCGAATCCCCCCGCAGCGGGCTCCGACCGGCGATTGACGTAATGCGCGCGTCATGGCGAACCGCACATCCTCACCGGGCGTCCACGAAAACATGGAAGACGCGCACACCGAGCTCGCGCCGATCCTGCCCCAATCCTTCGTCGGCCGGGACAAACGTCCGGTCGACCTCGAGCCTGAGCTCGACCATCTCGTCGCTGCCCAGCTGCTGCGCCTGGAGCGGAATCCGCTGCCGTACCGGCACGGTCGAGTCGACCGTGAACGCTGCCAGCTCCGCGCCGTCGGGACCAGCCACGCGCAGCTGCTGCGGCGCGTCGGCCGAGGCGCCCGGGTGTCCGGCGCATTCGACCCAGAGCACGACATCGCGCCGCGGATGGCGGAAGAGGAGCGACGCCGAACGCCGTGTCCAGCGCCACGACCGGCTCCCTTCGCGCTCTTCTTCGTACCAGCCCTCGGGGAACGTCAGGTAGACGTTGTCGGTGTCGGGAGCCACCTGCAGGTCGGCGACCGGATAGGCGCGCGTCGACGCGGAGCGCGGGCGTCGCGACGCCTCGAGCGGGAGCCGCTCATCACCGCGATAGAGGCCGACCTCGATCGTCACGTCGCCCGGTCGCAGCGACGCGGGCAGAAACACCTCCCGGGTGTATTCGACGCGCTCGCCTGCGCGCCAGGCCGAGGTCGGTGTCGGTGGCTCGTGATCGTCGTCCCAGAGCAGCTGGCCATCGACGTTTACCAGGTGGACGAAGACGAGGTAGTCGCCGTCGATGTCCGCGAGCGGCGCGAACCGATACGTGAACGCGGCAGGGGCACCGGCCGGCACGCGCCCGCGATCGATGGCGACTTCGACGCGGGCAACAGGGGCCGCGTCGTCGCTCGCGCCGCAGGCGATCGCGGCCAGCGCGGTCAGCAGCACGGCGGTGCGACGAAGGACGCTTCCGGGGAGCACTGTGCGATGGTAGCGAGATTGCCGCATGCTCTTCAATATGCTAGGCTTGCGCGACTCTGCACGCTGATACACACATGACCGCTGACGCGTTGGGAATGGTGGAAACCCGGGGGCTGATCGGTGCGATCGAAGCCGCCGATGCGATGGTCAAGACGGCCAACGTCACCCTCATCGGCAAGGAATACATCGGCGCCGGATACGTAACGGTTCTCGCTCGCGGCGACGTCGGGGCCATCAAGGCCGCGACCGACGCGGGGGCCGCGGCGGCGCGCCGCGTCGGCGAGCTCGTCTCGGTTCACGTCATTCCGCGGCCGCACGCCGAAGTCGAGCGCCTCCTGCCGCGCTCGCCGGTCGAGGCGCGCTCCTGACGCACGTCAGCAATGAGTGACGCGATCGCAGCCACGCCTCAGGTGCCCGATCGGACAGTCGGTGACCCGGCCGTCGAAGATGCCCGTCGCCTGGCGAGCCGGGCCAGGCAGGCTGCTGCGCTGCTCGCTGAATTCACCCAGGAACAGATCGATCGCATTGTCGATGCCATGGCTGCGGCGGTGCGCCCGCGCGCCGAGCAGTTCGCCCGCATGGCGGTCGAAGAGACCGGCTTCGGCGTCGTGGCCGACAAGATCCTCAAGAACCGGTTCGCGGCCGAGCGCGTCCACGCCTTCATCCGGCCGATGCGCACGGTCGGCGTCGTCGGCCGTCGCGACGACATCAAGGTGGTCGAAATTGCCGAGCCGTTCGGCGTCGTGGCCGGCATCGTCCCGTCCACCAATCCGACGTCGACCGCCATCTACAAGATTCTGATTGCGCTCAAGGCGCGCTGCCCGATCGTCCTCAGCCCGCACCCGTCGGCGGCCCGCTGCATCACGGCCGTGGCCGAGATCATGGACGCGGCGGCGCGCGAAGCGGGCGCGCCGGAAGGATCGATCGGCTGGATGCAGCACGTGTCGCTTGCCGGCACGCAGGCGCTCATGCAGCACCGTGACGTGGCCGTGATCCTGGCGACGGGAGGCATGGGCCTCGTCCGCGCGGCGTACAGCGCCGGCAAGCCGGCCTACGGCGTCGGCCCCGGCAACGCGCCGTGCTACGTCGAGCGCAGCGGCGATCTGGCGAAGGCCGCGTCCGACATCGTGACCGGCAAGAGCTTCGACAACGGTCTGCTCTGCTCGTCGCCGAACTCGGCCGTCGTCGACCGCGAGGTCGCCGAGCCGTTCAAGCGCGAACTGCAGAAGCAGGGGGCGCATTTCCTGACGCCCGATGAAGGCCGACGACTGGCCGAGGTGCTGGTTACGCCGCAGCGGCTGCCGAACCCCAGGTTCGTCGGTCGCTCGGCGGTGACCATTGCGACCGAGGCGGGGCTCGAGGTGCCGCCCGACACGAGGATTCTCGTCGTCGAGCTGGAGGGCGTTGGCCGCGACTATCCGCTATCGATCGAGAAGCTCTGCCCTGTGCTGTCCTTCTACGTCGTGGCGGACTGGCGGGAAGGCTGCGAACGCTGCAAGCAGATCCTGCGGTACGGCGGCATGGGGCACACCATGTCGATCCATTCGACCAACGAGCGGATCATCCTCGAGTTCGGCCTCCGCAAGCCGGCGTTCCGCATCGTCGTGAACACGCCGACGACGCACGGTTCGATCGGCCTGACGACGGGGCTCGATCCCGCGATGACGCTCGGGTGCGGCGGTTACGGCGGCAACATCACGTCGGACAATATCTCGCCGCGCCATCTGTTGAACATCAAGCGCCTGGCCTGGGAGCTCCGGACGCCGGCCTCGGTTGCCGCGGCGCCGCCCCCTCCCCTCCCCGACCCTCCCGCGGCCGTGCACGAAGTGCCGGCCGATGCCGTCCAGGCGCAGATTGCCGCGGTGCTCGGCACGCCAGCGTCCGGCCCGGGGACTGTGGCGCCGGCGCCTCCGGTCGATTTCGTCTGTGAGGACGACGTCCGGCAGGCGCTGCGGCACAACGCGCGGATCACGATCACCGAGCGGACCATCGTGACCCCGCTGGCGCGCGAGCTGGGTGAAGCCCGTGGAGTCTTCGTCGTCGTGTGACGGGAACTCCAATGGGTACAGACAGTTGTGATTGACCGGTCCGGCCGGGCGGTGCTACGGTTGCCCGGCGCGTGCTATCGCCTATGACGGTGACGTTCCCTCGTTCGGCGCTCGTTCTCTGCCTCGTCGCCCTGGCTGGCTGCGGCACACGCACCCGCCCCGCCCTGCCGGCCGATGCGTCCATTGCTCCCGTGCTTCCGGTCTCGACCGCCAGCCAGGTCGGCGTCGAGCTGCCTCTGGTGAGTGATCCGGCCGCGCTTGCGCTCGAGCACGCCCAGAGCGAGTTCGCGCTGGGGGAGGCCCAGCTGCAGGCCGGGCACGTCGTCAGGGCGCGCGAACATTTCGATCGCGCCATCGACCACCTGCTGGCGCTACCGTCCGGCGCGCGCGCGACCCCGGCGACGAGCGCCGCCTTCGATCGGCTGCTCGACCGGATCAGTGCGCTCGAACTGCTGGCGCTGCGCGACGGCGACGGCCTGGCCGAGAACGGGACGGAGCCGGCTGCCATCGACGAACTGCTCCGGGTGGCTACCTTCGAGCGTCCGGCGCCGGCGGCGACGACGGCCGAAACCGTCAGGGCCGATCTCGAACGCGCGCCGCTGCAGATCGCGATTCCCGTCAACGATCGCGTCCTGTCGTTCGTCGAGCTCTTCCAGGGACGGCTGCACGACTTCATTGTCGAAGGGCTCGAGCGCGCGCATCGCTACCTGCCGATGATGCGGCAGATCTTCGCCGAAGAAGGGGTGCCCGAGGAGCTCGTCTACGTGCCGCTCGTCGAGAGCGCGTTCAAGTCGAATGCACTGTCGCGCGCGGCGGCGCGCGGGCTCTGGCAGTTCATGCCGGCGACCGGCCGCGAGTACGGCCTGCAGCAGACGTTCTTCGTCGACGAGCGCTCGCATCCCGAGAAGTCGACCCGCGCGGCAGCGAAGTATCTGAAGACGCTGCACCAGATGTTCGATGGCGACTGGAACCTGGCGCTGGCGGCCTACAACGCCGGCCCGGGGCGCGTGCAGGGGGCGATCCGGCGCTCCGGCCAGCGTGACTTCTGGCGCCTGTCGGCGTCGACGCGCTACCTGCCGCGCGAAACCCGCGACTACGTGCCGATGATCATGGCTGCCATTCTCATCGGCCGGAATCCCGCACTCTATGGCTTCGATGAGATTGGCGTGGCGGCGCCGTTCGCTTACGAAACGGTCGAGGTGCCCGGGGCCATCGACCTGAAGATCCTGGCCGAGTGGGGCGGCGTCACCGTCGACGACATCCGGGCGCTCAATCCCGAACTCCGCCGGACGACAACGCCGCGCGGGACGCATCAGCTGCGGGTGCCGGCCGGAACCGCGGCAAGTATCGAGCGTCAGCTGGCGTCGGCCGACGGACTCTTCGTCCAGTTCACGACGCACACGGTCCGGCGCGGCGAGACGCTCTCGAGCATCGCCCGGCGGTACAGAGTTTCCGTGGCTGATCTCCGCGAGGCGAATGATCTCGGCCGGAGCGCCGTGCTGCGCGTAAACCAGACGCTGATGATTCCGCAGCGCCCGGCGCAGGGACTGCCGGCGCCGGTGGCAGTGACCGCGTCGTCCGAATCGTCCGAGTCGTCCGGGCCCATCACCTACCGCGTCCGGCGCGGCGACACGCTCTACGGCATCGCGCGCCGCTTCGACACCACGGTCGAAGCCATCAAGCAGCTCAACCAGCTCCGTTCGAACAGAATCAACATCGGCGATCGGCTGACCGTGCGCTGACCGCGTGCGGTCGCGCCGCCGCGGATGCAGGCAAGACGCTACTTCCCGGCGCTCCAGCCGCCGTCGATGATGAGCGCGCTGCCGGTGATCATCGCCGCCTCGTCGCTCGCGAGGTAGACGACGGCCGCGGCGATCTCGTCGGGACGCCCCATCCGACCGATCGCCTGCGTCGAGGCCATTTCCCGGTAGGCCGCTTCCGGGTCGGGGTATTCACGCAGTCTGGCGGATACGAACGGAGTTTCGACCCGCCCCGGACACACGCAGTTGACCCGTACCCCCTGCTGTGCGTGGTCGAGCGCCATCGACTTCGTCAGGCCGACCACGGCGAACTTCGTCGTGCAGTAGGCCAGCCGGTCGCGAATGCCGACAATGCCGCCGATCGACGCGATGTTGACGATCGAACCGCGTCGTCGATCGAGCATCGGACCGATGAACGCCTTCGTCACGTTGAAGACGCCGCGGACATTGACGGCGTAGAGCCGGTCGAGGTCCTCGCCGTTCGTGGTCGTGATCGTGCCGACGTGGCCGATGCCGGCGTTGTTGACGAGCACGTCGAGCGGTCCCTCGCCTTCGACCCGCGCGGCAACGGCGGCACAGGCGGCGGCGTCGGTCACGTCCAGCGCAACGAACGACGCCTGCGCGCCTGTCGCGCGGATCGCGTCGGCGACGCGTCGACCGTTGGGTTCGTCGCGGTCGGCGACGTAGACCATGGCACCGCGCGAGGCGAGCGCGAACGCCGTCGCTTCGCCGATGCCCGAGCCGGCGCCCGTCACGAGCGCCCGGCGGTTGTCGAGCCTGAACATCGCTAGTCGTCCTCCGATTCCGGCGGCCAGGGCGGCGTCGTGAAGAGTCCGCCGTCGACCATGATCGTCTGGCCCGTGATGAACGACGCGCGCTCGTCGTCGATGAGCACGACGGCCCGGCCGATGTCCTCGGGCTTGCCGATGCGGCGCAGCGGCGTGACCTTCGACCAGGTGCCGGCGTAGTCCTTCCGCTCGAGCCTCGTCCGCTCGATTTCGATGGCGCCCGGCGCCAGGCAGTTGACGCGGATACCGAGTGGCCCGAGCTCGACTGCGGCCACCTTGGTGAGCATTTCGATGCCGCCCTTGCTGGCGGTGTACGAGACGAGCTCGGGGAACGGCGTCCGGTTCGAACCCGATCCGATGTTGACGATGTGGCCGCTGCCCTGCGCCTGCATCACACGCGCGGCTGCCTGCGTGCAGAGAAAGCAGCCCTTCAGGTTCGTGTTGATCACCGCGTCCCAGTCGGGCTCTTCCAGCTCGAGCAGCGGTTTCCAGACCTGGATGCCCGCGTTGTTGACGAGCAGGTCGAGCCGATCGAAGCGCATGACGACCTGATCGACCATGCGCTGCACGTCGGTCCGGCTGCTGACATCGCCAATCACCACGAGCGGTTCGCCGCCGGCTTCGGCCACCGCCTCGGCGGTCGCGTCGGCGGCGCGTTCGTTGACGTCGTTGATGGCGACGCGATAACCCGCCGTGGTGAGCTCGAGCGCGATGCCGCGGCCGATCCCGCCTCCGCCGCCGGTCACCAGCGCGATGCGGCCGCGCCGCGTCCCGGCCGCGTCACTTCGATCCTGCTGAGTCATCCCGCTGATCCTCCGACTCCTGCACGCGCGCCGCCTGCAGTTTCTGCAGGCCCGCGAGCGACGCGTGTGCAGTATCTGCGATCTCACCTGCCTTGCGAAGGGTGTCCTGGAGCACGGCTTCTGGCCGCGACTTTGCTCTGGACGCCGACATGCTCGCCCGGCTCGCGGCAGCCGCCGTCGTCGGCATCGAACCGGTGGCCGTGTCGGTCGAAGTGGACGTGTCGCCGGGGCTGCCCGGCCTCACGGTGGTCGGTCTGCCGGATGCGACGGTGCGGGAAAGCCGCGATCGCGTGCGCACGGCCATTCGCAACTCCGGCTTCCCGTTTCCCGGCGATCGCATCACGGTCAGTCTGGCGCCGGCCGACATCCGCAAGGTCGGAGCGGCCTTCGATCTGCCCATCGCGCTCGGCGTGCTGGCTGCGTCCGGCGTCCTTCCCTGCCGGGAGGAAGTCGCGATGACGGTCGTTGGCGGCCTCTCGCTCGATGGTGGCGTGCCGCCGATGCGCGGGCTGCTCCCGATTGCCGTCGCCGCGCGCCGGGCGCAGCAGCTGCTGATGTTTCCCGCTGCCAATGCCGCCGAAGCGGGCGTCGTCGACGGCCTGCGCGGCCTGCCGGTGGACTCGCTGCTGGATGCGGCGCGAGCCTTCGTGGCTCCCCAGGCGCGGCCGCTCGTTCAGGGCGCCGATCCGGCCATCGGCCGGGATGACGACGAGTGCGACCTGCTCGACGTGCGGGGACAGACGGCCGGACGACGCGCGCTCGAGATTGCCGCTGCCGGCGGGCATCACCTGCTGATGTGCGGCCCTCCGGGCGCCGGCAAGACGATGCTGGCGCGCCGGCTGCCCGGCCTGCTCCCTCCGCTTGCGTTCGAGGATGCGCTGACGGTCACGACGGTGCACTCGGTGGCGGGGCTGATTCCGCCGGGAGGCGGCCTGATGCGACGACGGCCGTTCCGGGCGCCGCACCACACGGCGTCCGACGTCGCGCTCGTGGGCGGCGGGGCGGTGCCGCGCCCGGGCGAGATCTCGCTGGCCCATGCCGGCGTCCTGTTCCTCGACGAACTGCCGGAGTTCAGCCGCCGCGTCCTCGACACGCTGCGGCAGCCGCTCGAGCAGGGCGTTGTCCACATCGCCCGGGCGCAGCGCACGGCCACCTTCCCGGCCGACGTGCTCCTCGTGGCGGCCATGAATCCGTGCCCGTGCGGCTACGCCGGCACGGGACTGCGCCCGTGCACCTGTCCGGCCGGGGCGGTCGAGCGTTATCAGCGGCGGCTGTCGGGGCCGCTGCGCGACCGCTTCGATCTGGCCATCGACTTACCCGCCGTGGCCTGGGAGGAGCTCCGGACGCACGTTCCGGGCGAGTCGACGGCCATCGTCCGCGACCGCGTGCTGGCAGCGAGGGAGCGTCAGGTGGCGCGTCAGGGACAACTCAACAGCCGGCTGCGTGGCGACGTCGAGCTGTGGCGGGAGCTGCGCGATCCGGCGGCCGAGCGCCTGATCGGCCAGGCGGCGGGGCGGTTCCAGCTGAGCGCCCGGGCGATCACCCGGGTGGTGCGGGTGGCCCGAACGATCGCGGATCTGGCGGGCAGCGATGCGATCGGGGCCGAACACGTGGCCGAGGCGCTGCAGTACCGGGTGCGGGAGGTGCGGGCCGACCAGATGAGCGCCCCGAACGTCTGAACGGCCGGTTGGCACGCCTATCGATCGGGTGCCGGCCGCCGATATAACGATAGGGCTCCGGCAAGCGCCTTGCACGGCCGCCACGCCGTCCTGCCCCACCAAACTGCCCTCCCGGGGGTGGTCCGGACCGGCTTCTGTGTTACAGTGCCCGGGTTTGCGCGGGGCAACCCGCCTGTTCCCCGGGGGTTAGCGACGCTCGACATGCGCTCACCGCGTTACACGATTCTCATCGCCAACCGTGCCACGGGTGCCATCCGTCGTCTCAGCCTGACCCGCCGCACGGTGCTGCTCGCCTTCGGCAGTCTGGTTTTTGTTCCGCTCCTGATCGGCCTCGGGGTCAGCCGCATCGATCCCGTCGAGCTCGAGTCGCTTCGGCTGGCGAACGAAAGCCTGCGCCTCGAGAACGAAAGCTATCGCGTGGCCACCGGTGAGCTGGCCGAGCAGATTTCGTCGCTGCAGGCGGCGCTGGCACAGCTCGGCGAACAGGCGGCGCTCGATCCCGCGGCCCGCGAGGCGCTCGGCAAGCTGCCGGCCGTGGTCAGGTCGCGCGCGGCCGGCGGGGCCGTGGCGGAAGAAGTGGCGGCGGCGCTTCCCGATACCCCGCTCGATACGACCATCGGCATGCTGAAGGGGCTGCTCGGCGCGCTCGAGAACGGGCTGGCGAGCGTGCGCTCGACCGTCGAGAACCAGCAGGCGCTGGCGCGGGCCACGCCGTCGATCTGGCCGCTGGCCGGCTGGCTGTCGTCAGGGTACGGCCATCGACGCGATCCGTTCGACGGCACGAACGACTTCCATCCCGGTCTCGACATCGCGGCCAGCAAGGGCACGCCGATCCGCGCCACCGCCGACGGCGTCGTCAAGTCGGCGGCCTTCAACGGCAACTACGGCAACGCGGTGCTCATCGAGCACAGCTCCTGGATTTCGACCCGCTACGGCCACCTCTCGCGGTTTGCCGTGAAGGCCGGCCAGGAAGTCAAGCGCGGCGACGTGATCGGCTACGTCGGGGCCACCGGCCGCGCGACGGCGCCGCATCTGCACTACGAGATCCTGCTGAACGGCCAGCCGATCAACCCCCTGCGCCTGCTCGCCCGTCCCTGAACCGCGGTTGCGCGGAGGCGCGCGTCGAGCGGTCGCGGACCGCCCCCCTGCGGCCGTCGCTCGGTGCATTTGCGCGCCGGCCACCGAATTCCCTAGAATCGTTTGAATCCCCTCGGTGCGGGCGCTGAGGACATATCCGTCCACGGCGCCGGAGGCACCGCAGGGATCCCTCGCATGATCAACACGCTCCTGGCCAAGATCATCGGCACGCAGAACGAACGCGAGCTGAAACGGCTCCGACCCATCGTTGCGCGCATCAACGAGCTCGAGTCATCGGTGCGCGAACTCTCCGACACGGAGCTCCGCGGCAAGACGACCGAGTTCCGACAGCGGGTGGCCCGGGGCGAGTCGCTCGACGCAATCCTGCCCGAGGCGTTCGCCGTCGTGCGCGAAGCCGGCCGCCGCGTCCTGAACATGCGGCACTTCGACGTGCAGCTGATCGGCGGCATGGTGCTGCACGCCGGCAAGATTGCCGAGATGAAGACCGGCGAGGGCAAGACGCTGGTCGCCACCCTGCCCGCCTACCTGAACGCGCTCGAGGGGCGGGGCGTCCACGTCGTGACCGTGAACGACTACCTGGCCCGGCGCGACGCCGAGTGGATGGGCCGCATCTACCGCTTCCTCGGAATGACGGTCGGCATCATCCAGCACGAGCTGAACGACGCCGAGCGGCAGGCGGCCTACGCGGCCGACATCACCTACGGCACGAACAACGAGTTCGGGTTCGACTACCTCCGCGACAACATGAAGTTCGACCTGTCGCAGATGGTGCAGCGCGGGCATCGCTTCGCCATCGTCGACGAGGTCGACAGCATCCTCATCGACGAGGCGCGCACGCCGCTGATCATCTCGGGGCCTGCCGAGGAGTCGACCGACCTGTACTACGAGGTCGACCGGATCATCCCGCAGCTGAAGCCCGGCGAAGTGACGCGCGGCAACGTCCGGTCGGAGGACCGCGAGCGGCTCGAGCAGACCGGCGACTACCTCGTCGACGAGAAGCACAAGACGGTGCAGCTGACCGAGAGCGGCATGGCCAAGGTCGAGAAGCTGCTCGCGCACCGTCTGGTGCCCGGCTCGCAGGGGATGTTCGACCCGGTGAACATGCCGCTGCTCCATCACGTGCATCAGGCGCTGCGGGCGCACACGCTCTTCCAGCGCGACGTGCACTACATGATCAAGGACGGTCAGGTCGTCATCGTTGACGAGTTCACGGGCCGTCTGATGCCGGGGCGCCGATGGAGCGACGGTCTCCACCAGGCCGTCGAGGCGAAGGAAAAGGTCAAGATCGAGCGCGAGAACCAGACGCTCGCGACGATCACCTTCCAGAACTACTTCCGCAAGTACGACAAGCTGGCGGGCATGACCGGCACGGCCGAGACCGAGGCCGAAGAGTTCGCCAAGATCTACAAGCTCGACGTCGTGGTCATCCCGACGAACCGGCCGATGGCCCGCCGGGAGGAGCCCGACAGCGTCTACCGTACCGAGCGCGAGAAGTACGACGCGATCCTGAACGATATCGAGGCCCGGCAGGCCGAGGGTCGGCCGGTGCTCGTCGGCACGGTGTCGATCGAGAAGTCGGAAAAGCTGTCGGCGATGCTCAAGCGCCGCGGCATCCGGCACGTCGTGCTCAACGCGAAGTACCACGCGCAGGAAGCCGAAATCGTCGCGCAGGCGGGACGTCCGGGCGCGGTGACGATCGCGACCAACATGGCGGGCCGCGGGACCGACATTCTGCTCGGCGGCAACCCCGAGTTCATGGCGCGCCAGCGCTGCCTGAACGAGTCGCTCGCCGAGCGGCTGCCGAAGGGCCAGGAACGCTTCGTGGAAGACGACGAGTACGTCTACTTCCACCACCTCGACGCCTTCTACCGCGTGCCGAAGGCGCAGTACGACGGGATCTTCGCGGAGTTCAAGCGCGAGACCGACGCGGCGCACGAAGAGGTCGTCCGGCGCGGCGGCCTGCACATCATCGGCACCGAGCGCCACGAGTCGCGGCGCATCGACAACCAGCTGCGCGGCCGCGCGGGCCGGCAGGGCGATCCCGGCTCGTCGAAGTTCTACCTCTCGCTCGAAGACGACCTGATGCGGATCTTCGGATCCGATCGCATCTCGGGCCTGATGCAGCGGCTCGGGATGGAAGAGGGCGTGCCGATCGAGCACGGGATGGTCACCAAGGCCATCGAGCGCGCCCAGAAGCAGGTCGAGGCGCAGAACTTCGCCACGCGCAAGCACCTGCTCGAGTACGACGACGTGATGAACAAGCAGCGCGAGAACGTCTACGCGCTGCGCCGGCAGATTCTCGAGGGCGCCATCCGGATCACCGACGAGGACGGCGAGGAGCAGGTGCTCGACACCCGCGCCTACGTGATGTCGCTCGCCGAGGATCTGGTCGCCTCGCTCGTCGAGCAGCACGCCGGTGAACAGCTCGAGCCGCAGGAGTGGGACATCGAGGGCCTCGTCCGGGCCGTGTCCGACCTGTTCGCGATCGCCCCCGAGGTGTTCCGCGCGCTGGACCTGGAGGACAAGTCGTCCGACGAGATGGTCGACGCCATCCTGTCGGTGGCCGTCGCGGCCTACGAGGAGAAGGAGCGGCTGCTGCCCGATCCTGCCCTGCTCCGCCGGGTCGAGCGCGACTTCATGCTGCAGATCGTCGATCAGCAGTGGAAGGATCACCTCTACAGCCTCGACCACCTGAAGGAAGGCATCGGGCTGCGCGGCTACGGCCAGCGCGATCCGCTCGTCGAATACAAGAAGGAGAGCTTCGCGCTCTTCCAGGCCATGAAGGACCGGATCGACGACGAGATGGTCCGGTATCTGTGGCGCCTGCGGCCCGTCGTGACCACCGCGCCCGAGGGCGGACAGAGCGAGCCCGTTCCCGCCGCGCCTGCGCCGCCGCGTCGACCCGCCCAGCAGCTGACCTACAGCGGCGGCGGATCCTCATCGGCGACGGGCGTGCAGACGCGCCCCCCCGTCGCCCCCCCCCCGCGCCGGGCGCGCCCGGGCGGCGACGACGCGCCGGTGAAGACCGTGCGCCGCGACGAGCCGAAGATCGGCCGCAACGATCCCTGCTGGTGCGGCAGCGGCAAGAAGTACAAGAAGTGTCACGGGCAGTAGCCGCCTGCCCTGCGTCCCGCTGGAGGTCCGAAGTTGACGAAGGCTGATCCCCTAGGCGCCGCCGCGCAGGTCTCGGCAGGACTCGCCGACGCCCTCACGTTCGACGACGTCCTGCTCGTTCCCCGGCATTCGACCGTGCTGCCGAGCCAGGTCGACGTCGGCACCAACCTCACCAGCCGCATCCGCCTCAACGTGCCCATCCTCAGCGCCGCGATGGACACGGTCACCGAAAGCCGCCTCGCCATCGCCATGGCCCAGCAGGGCGGCCTGGGCGTCATCCACAAGAACCTGACGATCGAAGAGCAGGCCTCGGAGGTCGATCGCGTCAAGCGCTCCGAGAGCGGCATGATCGTCAACCCGATCACGCTTTCGCCCAGGCACCGGATCTACGAGGCGCTCGAGCTGATGAAGAAATACCGCATCAGCGGCGTGCCCATCACCGAGGACGGCAGCAAGGAAGGACGGCTCGTCGGCATCCTCACGAACCGCGACCTGCGCTTCGAGACGAACGTCGATCGCCCGGTTGCCGACGTGATGACACGGGCGAACCTGATCACGGTGCCGGTCGGCACCACGCTCGACCAGGCGCGCGAGATGTTCCACCGCCACAAGGTCGAGAAGCTGCTCGTCGTCGACGCCGACTACCGGCTGAAGGGCCTGATCACCGTCAAGGACATCCAGAAGCTGATCAAGTACCCGAACGCGTGCAAGGACGAGCTCGGCCGCCTGCGCGTCGGGGCGGCGGTCGGCGTCAGCCGCGACACGATGGATCGCGCCGACGCGCTCGTGCAGGCGCACGTCGACGTGCTCGTCATCGACACGGCGCACGGCCACTCGCAGGGCGTGCTCGACATGATCAGCCGCGTGCGCGAGCGGCACCCGGACGTCGAGATCGTGGCGGGCAACGTGGCGACGGCCGAGGCGACCCGGGCGCTCATCGAGCGCGGCGTCAACGCGGTGAAGGTCGGTATCGGCGCCGGCTCAATCTGCACGACGCGCGTCGTGGCCGGCATCGGCGTGCCGATGATCACGGCCATCGCCGAGTGCGCGCGCGCCGCGCAGGGCTCGGGCGTGCCGATCGTCGCCGACGGAGGCATCCGCTATTCGGGCGACATCACGAAGGCACTGGCCGTCGGGGCCAGCGCCATCATGATCGGCAGCCTCTTCGCCGGGACCGACGAGAGCCCGGGCGAAATCATCCTGTATCAGGGGCGCAGCTTCAAGGAATACCGCGGCATGGGATCGCTCGGCGCGATGCGCCGCGGCAGCCGCGACCGCTACTTCCAGGACGAGTTCGATCTGGAAGGCGGCGGCGACGGCAGCGACAAGCTCGTGCCGGAAGGCATCGAGGGACGCGTGGCCTACAAGGGCAGCGTCGCGGCGATGATCCACCAGCTGGTGGGCGGCCTGCGGGCCGGCATGGGCTACTGTGGCTGCCCCGACATCCCCGCCCTGCAGCGGGACGCGAAGCTCGTGCGGGTCACCTCGGCCGGCGTGCGCGAGGGCCACGTGCACGACGTGATCATCACCAAGGAAGCGCCGAACTACCGTATCGAGCGGTGACGCCCGCGCCGCGGCGTCGCTTGGTGTGTTCCCAGGGCGTCGGTCCTGACGAGGGCCGACGCCTTTTCCTTTAGCCGCTACCGCTGCCCTGCCCCGTGCGTCCCAGCCCGCCGGTCCCCATCGTCCGGCAGTGCGATCAGGATGCGGCGGCCCGATCCTTCGAGCTTCTCAATCCGGACGTCGATGCCGTCGCCGGGGGCCGGCTGCCAGTGCTCGGCCCATTCCACCGCCATGACCGCGCCCTGACGCAACTCGTCGAGGCCGATGTCCTCGATTTCGTCGGGCGACAGCCGATACAGGTCGACATGCTGGAGGGTGATGCGTCCAGGATATTCCTGGACGATGGTGAAGGTCGGGCTCGAGACGCTCGCCGGATCGCACCCGAGGCCGCGCGCCAGGCCGCGCACGAAGGCGGTCTTGCCGGCGCCGAGCGGACCTGACAGCAGCAGGAGGCTGCCGGGACGCAGGCGCGCCGCGAGCTCGTCGGCGATGCGCTCCGTCTCGGCTTCGCTGCGACTGAAACGCTCAATCATCCTGGCTGCGCCGTGACAGCGGCGACTGCACGAGCTCGATCAGCGCGTCGCCCAGGTGGCTGACGATGTCGCCGGCGATGATGGCGGTCTGGCCGCGGTCAGCGGCGGCGAGATCGCCGGCCGCACCATGCAGGTACACGCCGAGTCGACACGCGGCCGGGGCGTCGTCGAGCTGCGCGAACCAGGCGGCGAGCACGCCGGTCAGCACGTCGCCCGATCCGGCCGTCGCCATGCCCGGATTGCCCGTCATGTTCACCGCGGCCGAGCCCGACGGGTCGGCCACGATCGTCCGGTGTCCTTTGAGGACGACGTGCACGTTGTGGGCGTGCGCGAAGTCGAGGGCGATGTCGAGCCGGTTGCGCTGCACGTGCGCCGTGGAGGCCCCGACGAGGCGCGCCATCTCCCCCGGGTGCGGCGTGATGATCACCGGCACGTCTTCCCGGCCCGCCAGCGAGCCGGCGCGATCGACGAACGCGTTGAGCGCGTCGGCGTCGAGGACGAGCGGCACGCCCGAGCGCTCGACGAGGCCGTGCACGAACGCCGCCGTCGGGCCGTTGTGCCCGAGGCCTGGGCCGACCGCGATGACGTCGGCGCGGAACGCCAGCACGTCGGCGAGCGCATCGCCGGACACGGTGCCGTCGGGCGTCTCCGGAAGCGGCAGGGTCATGAACTCGGGCCCGCCTGCCGCCACGATGGGCAGACACGAGGCGGGCACCGCGACCGTCACCAGGCCGGCGCCGGAGCGCAGCGCGGCGCGTGCCGCCAGGATCGCGGCGCCGGTACGCCCGATCGACCCGGCCACGATCAGAACGTGTCCGTAGGTGCCCTTGTGCGAGTCGCTCCGGCGGACGGGCACAAGTGGTGCGACCGCCCGGCGTGTCAGCATCTCGATGCGGGGACCGCTCACCTGCTGGATGACCGGCGTCGGGATGCCGATGTCGGCCACCAGCAGCGTGCCGGCGTGATCTTCGGCGGGCGGCAGAAGAAGCGACAGCTTCGGTGCCCCGAGCGCGACGGTGAGCGTGGCGTCCATGGCCGGACCGTCGACGAGTGGATGGTCGGCGGACAGGCCGCTCGGCAGGTCGATGGCGACCACGGGACGGGGGCTTGCATTGACGTCGGAGACGACCGCGGCCGCCAGCCCGGTCAGCGGCCCGCGCAGGCCGGTCCCGAAGAGCGCGTCGACAATCAGGTCGGCAGCAAGCACCTGTGTGGCGAGCAGCTCCCACGCCGCCGGATCCGGAATCTCCACGACGTCGATGCCGAGCGCACGGAGCACATCGAGATTGGCCCGCGCGTCACCGGCGACGGCATCGGTCGTCCCGAACAGGTAGACATTCACGTCGATGCCGCGCTCGACCAGGACGCGGGCAGCGACGAAGCCGTCGCCGCCGTTGTTGCCGCGGCCGCAGAGCACCGCGACGCGCATGAGGGCGAGCTCCTCGAATGCGCCCTCGATGGCCGCCACGACCTGCCGGCCGGCGTTCTCCATCAGCACGCGCGCCGGGATGCCGATCTCGTGGATGGTCCGCGCCTCGGCCTCGCGCATCTGTGCGCTGTTCAGAATGCGCATGACGGTGAGAACGAGCGTAGCACTACCGGCCGGCGCCCGGCGCTATCCGGCATAGTCCTCGATCGGCGGACAGGTGCAGACGAGGTTCCGGTCGCCGTAGGGATTGTCGATGCGCGCGACGGGCGGCCAGTACTTCGTCGCGCGCAGCGACTCGACCGGATACGCTGCCTGCTCGCGCGAGTAGGCGCGAGCCCAGTCGGAGGCGGCGACGTCCTCGGCCGGGTGCGGCGCGCGCTTGAGCGGATTGTCGTCGCGCGGCAGTTCGCCCCGCGCGACGGCGTCAATCTCGTGCCGGATGGCAATCATCGCCTCGCAGAACCGATCGATCTCTTCGAGCGGCTCGCTCTCGGTCGGCTCGACCATGAGCGTGCCGGGGACCGGGAACGACACGGTCGGGGCGTGGAAGCCGTAGTCCATGAGCCGCTTGGCGACGTCCGATTCGTCGATGCCCGTCTGCGCCTTGATCGGGCGCAGGTCGAAGATCAGTTCGTGCGCCACGAGACCGTTCGGCCCGGTGTACAGCACCGGGAAGTGCGGCTCGAGCCGCGCGCGGATGTAATTGGCGTTCAGCATCGCGACGTCGGTCGCAAGCCGCAGTCCCCGCGCGCCGAGCATGCGGATGTACCCGTACGAAATCAGCAGGATGCTCGCGCTGCCCCACGGCGCCGCCGCAACCGGGCCAATGGCCTGCGCTCCGCCTGTCTGGACGAGCGGGTGGCCGGGCAGGAACGGCGCCAGGTGCGCCGCCGCGGCAATCGGCCCCATGCCTGGCCCGCCGCCGCCGTGAGGAATCGCGAAGGTCTTGTGCAGGTTCAGGTGGCAGACGTCGGCGCCGATGGCCGCCGGGCTCGTCACGCCGACCTGGGCGTTCATGTTCGCGCCGTCCATGTACACCTGTCCGCCATGCTCGTGGACGACGGCGCAGATTTCACGGATGCGGCTTTCGAACACGCCATGCGTGCTCGGGTAGGTGACCATCAGGCAGGCCAGCCGATCGCGGTGCGCGGCCGCCAGCCGCCGCAGATCGTCGACGTCGACATTCCCCTGCTCGTCGCACCGCACGATGACGACACGCAGGCCGGCCATGGCCGCGCTGGCGGGATTGGTGCCGTGCGCCGACTGCGGAATGAGCGCGACGTCGCGGTGCCCTTCCCCGCGTGACTCGTGGTACGCCCGGATGACCAGCAGCCCGGCAAGCTCGCCCTGGGCGCCCGAGTTCGGCTGCAGCGACACGGCGGGCAGTCCCGTAATGGCCGACAGCGCCGACGACAGGTCCTCGAAGATCTGGTGGTAGCCCGCCGCCTGTCCGGCCGGCACGAACGGGTGCAGCCGGGCGAACTCCGGCCAGCTCACCGGCATCATCTCGGCCGCGGCATTCAGCTTCATCGTGCACGACCCGAGCGGGATCATCGCCGCATCGAGACCGAGGTCCTTCCGTTCGAGCTGCCGGATGTAGCGCATCATCTCGGTTTCGGAGTGATGCGCGTTGAAGACCGGATGCGTCAGGAAGCTCGACTGCCGCGCGAGCGCCTCGGGAATACGCGTCCGGCTCCCGGCGGGCGCAGGAACCGCTGCCGCGCCGGGAGCGGCCAGCGCGCGCACGACGTCGGCCAGGTCGGACTCGCCGACCGTCTCGTCGAGCGAGATCTGCACGACGCCCGGCGCCGGATAGCGGAAGTTCATCTGCAGGGTCTCGGCGGCGTGCCGTACCCGTTCGACCCGATCCGGCGTCCCCTCGAGACGGACGGTATCGAAGAAGACGTCGTTCGTCTGGCGCCAGCCGAGCGCAACGGCAGCCTCGGCCAGGCGTACGGTCTGGTCGTGCAGCCGCGTGGCAATCGTCCGCAGGCCGTCGGGACCGTGATAGACGGCGTAGAAGGCGGCCATGTTGGCGAGCAGCGCCTGCGCCGTGCAGATGTTCGACGTGGCCTTCTCGCGACGGATGTGCTGCTCGCGCGTCTGGATCGCCATGCGGTAGGCGCGTCGACCGCGGGCGTCGACCGACACCCCGATCAGCCGGCCTGGCATCTGCCGCACGTAGCTCTGGCGCGTGGCGAAAAACGCAGCATGCGGGCCGCCGTAGCCCATGGGGACCCCGAACCGCTGGGCACTGCCCACCACCACGTCGGCGCCCATCTCGCCCGGCGGCGCCACGAGCGTGAGGGCCAGCAGGTCGGTTCCGACGCCGAGCAGCCCGCCGGCCTGATGAACGCGCTCCGCGAGGTCGCGCAGGTCGAGCAGGCGCCCGTGGTCGTCGGGGGTCTGCACGTACACGCCGGCAAGCCCCTCCGGCAGATCCATGGTGAAGGCATCCCCGACCACGAGACGCACGCCGAGCGAGCGCATCCGGGTTTCGATCACCGCCCGCACGTGCGGATAGACGCTCTCAGCCACGACGACGACCGGTTCGGTCGTGACGCGGCGGACGCGGAGCATCAGGCCGATGGCTTCGGCCGCCGCGGTCGCCTCGTCGAGCAGCGACGCGTTGGCGACCTCCATGCTGCAGAGATCCGAGACGAGGGTCTGGAAATTGAGCAGCGACTCGAGACGGCCCTGCGCGATCTCCGACTGATACGGCGTGTACGGCGTGTACCAGCCGGGGTTTTCAAAGACCATCCGCTGGATCACGGGCGGCGAGACGGTGCCGTAATAGCCCAGTCCGCCATAACTGCGCCACAGCTGGTTGCCCGCCGCCAGCGCACGAACGCGCTCGAGGTCCACGTGCTCGGGCCCGCCCCCGGGCAGCGGCAGCGGCGG
>QGVF01000162.1 GCA_003242705.1 Acidobacteriota bacterium | reverse complement strand
CCCGGTTGTAGACGGTGATTGCGTTGGGCCCGACGCCGCTGTAGGTGCCTGCGGACAGGTACTCGTTCGCGAACGAGCCGTTGCGATCCAGGTCGAAGCTGCTGTCGGTCAGCGTGAACGGCGTCCCGCTGCGGGCCTGGATGATGGCCGCCAGCCGCGCCCCCTCGATCCACGGGAGGTCGTAGGTGGCGCTCACCGACAGGATGTGCGGCCGATCCATGTTCGTCGGCCCCTCGTTGAGCTCGAGCCGCGGATCGAGCAGCAGCTGGTTCTCCATCGTGTCGTTCTGCCCGGTCGCCGTGTTCCCCCACCCCTTCGAATAGGTGTACGCGCCGCGAACGCTGAAGCCCGACGCGTACCGCCGCTGCACCTGGAGCTGCAGCGCCGTGTAGTCGATCCAGCCGTAGTTGCCGATCTCGAACACGTTCGAGACGAACTCCGGATTGATGCGGATGAGCGGCGCCGTCCGCGACTCCGATTCACGCAGGCCGGGATTCAGGTCGAGCCGCATCAGCGTGCCACGCTGCTCGGACCGGATCAGATCGACCGACACCGAGTAGTTCGCCCCGAACTGTCGCGAGTAGCCGAGCGAGTACTGCCGCGTCATCGGCAGCTCGCGGTCCGGCGTGTCGAACGTCACCGCCCCGGTATTCTTCTGCGTCGTCCCGGGCGGGAACATCTCCTCGAGCAGCGCCCGGTTCACGTTCGGGAAGGTCGCCAGGAACGGATCGGTCGGGAACTCGCCGCGCGACGGCCCGGGATCGGCGTTGGTTGCCGGGAACGTCGCGGTGAACGAATCGGAATAGACGCCGCTGTGCACCACGTCGTCGAGAAAGCCGAACGGCGTGCGCTGGTAGAAGAGGCCGAAGCCGCCGCGGATGACCGACTCGGAGCGGCCTCCAAGCGCGTAGCTGAAGCCGAGCCGCGGCGAGATGTTGTCCTTGTCGACCGCGTAGGAGTCGGGACTCGCGAAGCGGGGATTGTCGGCGTTGCGGATCGGAATCACCTCGAGGTCGTACCGCACGCCGAGGTCGATCGTCAGCCGTGAGGTCGGCTGCCACTTGTCCTGCAGGAACACGCCGTAGAGCGTCCCTGACACGCCGTAGGTCCTGACACCCGGCACGCGGATGCTGAAGCGCTCGGGCCAGGTGCGCGGATCGGCCGGGTCGAACGGCAGATCGTGCGAGAAGACGAACGTCCCGTTCATGTTGTCCTGGTCGTTGATGTCGGCCGACATGCGCGTGATCTGGACGCCGCCCTTGAGCTGGTGCGTGCCGCCCCGGCCGCTGATGAACGACGACAGGATGTTCTCGACCGCCCATGCCCGCTCGAGCTGGTGCATGGCGCCGGGATCCTGCCCGTCGAGGAAGGTCTGGTAGTCGAGCAGCGGGGGGAGCAGGTCCTGCCGCCGGCCGTTCGCGAAGAACTGCGGATTGGCGAAGTACACGTTCTCGCGGGTGACCGATACCTTGAGCGAGTTGACGACCGTGCCCTTGAAGACCGAGTTGAGGTTGCCGACCCACGTCTGGTCGACGTCGTTCTCCTGACCGACGACCGACGGCGTGACGTTCGTCGACAGCTGGTTGTACTGGGGCGACTGCTCACGCAGCCACCGCACGCCCCAGGTGTGGTTGCCCGTCACCTGATGGTCGAACCGGACCATCGTGTTGCGGATGCGCGCCCGCTCGAAGTCGGCGCGATTGAACTCGGGCCGCGCCGGAATATTGATCGTCAGGCCGCTGTCGAGGCGGATGCCCTCGAAGCTGCCGAAGAAGTGGGCCTTGTTGCGCACGATCGGCCCGCCAATCGTGCCGCCGTACTGGTGCTGGTTCGTGGGCGCCTTCTCGAGCCCCTGCTGCTTCGCGAAGTACTCGAGCGCGGTCATCGAAGCGTCCTGGAAGAAGTAGAACAGGCTGCCCCGGAACTGGTTCGTCCCCTGCTTCGACACGGCGTTGACGATGGCGCCCGACGAGCCGCCGTACTCGGCGTCGAACTGGCTGGTGAGCAGCTGGAACTCCTGCACCGACTCGACCGCGATGCGCGCCTGCGCGCCGCCGTTGCCCCCGCGCAGCGCCTCGTTGTTGTTCGATCCGTCGAGCGTGTAGCTCACGTTGGCGTTCGCCTGACCGTTCGCCGAGATGTCGTCGGCGCCGAACGACGCCGGGTTGATGCGCGACACCACGCCGGGCAGCAGCCCCAGGTAGCTCGTGAAGTTCCGGTTCATCGTCGGCAGATCGGCCAGCTCCTGCGCGCTGACGTTGCCGCCGATCTCCTTCGACGTCGTGTCGATGAGCGCCGCGCTGGCCGTGACCGTGACCGACTCTTCCATCTGTCCCACGGTCATCGTCACTTCGACGGCGCGGGTCTGGCCGACCTCCACCTGGACGTCGCGCTGGATGAAGCGGTTGAAGCCCGGCATGGTCGCCTCGATCTCGTAGAGACCGGGCGTGATGGCGGCAATGAAGAAGCGCCCGTCTGCCGCCGTGAGCGTCTCGCGGAACAGGCCGCTCTGCTGGTGCCGGGCGATGACCGTCACCCCCGGCAGCGCGCCGCCCTGCGCGTCGACGACCTGGCCGCGGATGTCTCCGGTTCCCTGCTGCGCGTGAATCGAGCGTGCCGGCGCCAGCAACGCACAGGCGACCGCCACGCTCGCGACGATGCGAACTGCTTTCGTCATTCGTCCTCCGAACCCGGGCGCTGGCCGGTGCCCCCGCGCGTGCCCGTTCGCGCGCAGCCGATCGGTAACGGCCCGCTGCGGGAGCAACTTCCGTTCCCCGCGCGCGCCGCACGGCGACACGTGCACCGCCTCGCGCATTTCCCGCGGATTTCTGAGGCTTTCGAGGGAGGCGAGCAGGCCGGCGGTAGAAAAGGAACCGTCGACTGCGATCGCGAACCGCACGTTCGTGTCGGATCCAACCGAGGGGATCGACACCGATGTACGGTCAGGTGTCCCGGCCGGAAATGAATCGCGCGGGGCCGCCCTCATCAGGCGACCCCGCGCATCCTGCCCCGCCGGCCGGGGCACGTGCCGTCAGGGCAGAAGCAGCGGCTGCGGGATGGCGGCGCCGTCCTTGCGGGGATCGGAGGCGCCGTAGTTGACGCCGGTCGCGAAGTCGCGCATGACGGCCTGCCCGCCGCCCATGGCGTCGCTGTAGTCGTGGCGCAGCTGAATCACGTGCCCCATCGACTCGAGCGCGGCGCGCACCGATGCCGGCACGCGCTGCTCCATCGCGACGCTGCACCCGGCGAACGATCCCATGTTGAAGCGCGCCGCCTCCATCGCCGCCTGGATGTTCATGCCGTGGTCGACGATGTTCGAGACGAACTGCGCGTGGGCCTGCGACTGGTTCCAGCCGCCCATGATGCCGAAGGCGATCTTCACGTCGCCGCGGCTCATGAAGGCGGGAATAATCGTGTGCTGCGGCCGCTTCCGCGGCCCTGCGGCGTTGGGGTGTTCCGGATCCGTGCTGAAGAGCGCGCCGCGGTTGTGCAGCACGAAGCCGACACCGTCGGGCACGAGCCGCGACCCGAACAGACCGTAGTTGCTCTGGATGAGCGACACGATGTTGCCCTCGGCGTCGACCGCGCTCAGGTAGATGGTGTCGCCGCCCGACGCGGGCATGGTCGCGGCGGGCACGTCGCAGTTGGCCCGGTCCGCGTCGACGAGCGCCGCGCGTGTGTCGGCAAAGGGCTTCGAAATGAGCGTCGCAGTCGGCACGCGGCTGTGCGCCGGATCGGCCACGTAGCGCGAGATGTCCGCGTAGGCCAGCTTCTTGGCCTCGATCAGCGCATGCAGCGCCTCGACGGAGTTGTGGCCCCACTCCGTCATCGGATAGCGCTCGACGATGTTGAGCATCTCGAGCGCGGCAATGCCGACGCCGTTCGGCGGAAGTTCGTAGACCGTCCAGCCGCGGTAGGTCGTCGACACCGGATCGATCCACTCGGGCGCGTAGTCGGCCATGTCGGCCGCCGTGATCGTGCCGCCGTGCCGCTCCAGGTAGTCGACGATGCGTGCGGCGATTTCGCCTCGGTAGAAGTCCGACGTTCCTATCGTGGCCAGTCGTTCGAGCGACCACGCCAGGTCGGGATTCCGGAAGATCTGCCCCACCGCCGGCGCCCGGCCATCGGGCAGATACGTGCGCGCCGCATTCGCGTCGCGCTGCAGGTTGTTCACGTGACTGGCCCAGTCGCCGGCCGTCCACTCGGTGACGGGAAAGCCGTCGCGTGCCGCCTTGATGGCCGGCGCGAGGACGTCGGCCAGCGGCAGGCGTCCGAAGCGATCGTGCAGCGCCTGCCAGCCGGCCACCGCGCCCGGCACCGTCACGCTGTGCACGCCGGTCAGCCGCGTCAGCTTCTGCGCCTGCACGAGCTCCATCGTCAGCCCCGATCCCGACCAGCCGCTGGCGTTCAGGCCGTAGAGCCGTCCGCTCCCTGCTTCGTAGACGATGGCGAACAGGTCGCCGCCGATGCCGTTCATGTGCGGCGCGACGACGCCGGTCACGGCGTTTGCGGCAATGGCGGCGTCGATGGCCGAGCCGCCGGCGGCGAGCACCATCGCGCCGGCCTGCGATGCGTACGGATGTTCGCTGGCGACGATGCCGAGTGGCGAGATGACCATCGAACGCGCCTGCGCACGTCCGTCGAGCGCGGCTGGTGGCGGCGCCGGAGATCGCGATGGACCGGCCTGGCCGGCATCTGCCGACAGGAGCCAGCGGTCGACGCTTCCGGCCGACAGCAACACGGTCGTACACACGGCAAGACTGGCGAGCTGAGCACGAGTGAGCATCCTGGCGAGTCCCCCTTCGGCCTGCGCCCGGTGCAAGCGGACTGCCAGCACACGTTGCGGACGACAGTCCCCGAACGTGTCCGGAAGAGATCGCGCACAACTCGCGGGATTCCGCGCAGTCTCGTGGCGTTCGAGCGTGATGGCCGGCCATCGCCACCGGCCGACACGAACGTAGGAGCCACGGCCGGACGGCGACACGAATGTCAGGGGGCAGGATCCTGCTCTTCAAACGGGCATCGCGCGACGTCCGGGTGGACGGATGGACTCCGCTCGCCCGACTGCGAGCGACGCGGGGGCGTCAGGTCGAGAAACGCTGCGGAAGGGGGTAATCCGGCGTGGGGTTGGGGGGCCCCACGCGCCTGGACCCGTGGACGAACTCCCTGCAGCAGCGTTTCTCCCGCGTCGTTGAGCCTGGAGGGCGAGCGGAGTCTATCCGTCCACCCGGCTACCGCGTAGTTTTCCGGCGTGCATCGCTGAATCTCAGGCGCTGCCGGATGTGTTCGTCTGTGTCAGCAACCGCCTGGCCCGGGACGCACGACGGGGTGCCGGTTCCCGCCCGTCCCGCGCGGTGGCTCGCGTGGCTCGCCATCGGCACCGCCGTGCTCGTCTGGCTCTCTACCATCACCGGCACCTATGTCGTCTTTCCGCTCTACCGCATTCCGCCGCCCGAAGGCGTCGCGTCGCTCGAGGCCTACCAGCGTGCGCTGCTGATGGCGGATCCGGACACGCGCTGGCTGCACCGCTTCGCGATCGAGGTCAAGGAGCATGTCCCGTGGGGCGCAAGCTTCCTCACGACGGCCGTCGCGTTCGTCGCCTCGCGCTGCCGCACGACGCTGCTCGCCGATCGCTCGCTCCGGACGATGGCGATGGTGCTGACGACGGGTGCGCTGGTGCTGGTGTCGTTCGTCGCGCTGATGGGCGTGTTCGTCAATAAGGTGGCGCCGCTCGAGTAGGAGGATCCCGTGGCCGTGCGCATCGAAATCTCGTGGTCGGAGGCGGTCCCGAACGGCGCCGCGATGGCGGCCGTGCTCGGCGCGGGC
>QGVF01000161.1 GCA_003242705.1 Acidobacteriota bacterium | reverse complement strand
GTCACGGACGACCCGACGCATGACCCGACGCGTGGAAACACCGGCAGCATGTTCCTGATCGACTCGATCCTCCTCCTGGCCGGGCTCCTCCTGCTGGCCTGCATCGTTTCGAGCAAGTTCTCGAATCGCGTCGGGCTGCCGGTGCTCGTGCTGTTCCTCGGCATCGGGATGCTGGCCGGCGAAGACGGCCTGGGCCTCGAGTTCGACGACTTCGTTACCGCGCACGCGATCGGCACGGTGGCGCTGGCCTTCATCCTGTTCGATGGCGGCCTGCAGACGCCAGTCTCGTCGCTCCGCCTCGTGTGGAAGCCGGCGTCGCTGCTGGCGACGGTCGGCGTGCTTGGCACGGCCGCGGTGACCGGTGTGGCGGCCGCGATGCTGCTCGATATCCCGTGGCTCGACGGACTGCTGCTTGGCAGCATCGTCGGGTCGACCGATGCGGCGGCTGTGTTCGCCGTGCTGCGATCGCAGGGCGTTCAGCTGCGCAAGCGACTTGCCGCGACACTCGAGGTCGAGAGCGCGTCGAACGACCCGATGGCGATTTTCCTCACCATCGGCTGCATTGAGGTGCTGACGGCCCGCATCGAGCCCGGGCTCGACGTCCTGCGCCTGTTCTTCGTGCAGATGGGCGTGGGCGCGGTGGTGGGCGCCGCCTTCGGCTGGCTCACGGTGCGCGTGGTCAACGCAATCAACCTGCCCACGGCCGCGCTCTATCCAGTGCTGGCGGCCACCTGCGGGCTGATCACGTTCGGCCTGGCGGCGACCCTTGGCGGCAGCGGCTTCCTCGCGATCTACATCGCAGGTCTCGTCATCGGCAATCACCGGACGACGTTCCAGCGCGGCTCGTTCCTGTTCATGGACGCGCTCGCCTGGATCGCACAGATCACGATGTTCGTCGTCCTCGGCCTGCTCAGTGCGCCGCGCGAGCTGGTGCCGATCGCCGGTCCGGCGCTCGCGGTCACGGCCGTGCTGATTCTCGTGGCGAGGCCGCTGAGCGTCATTCCGCTGCTCCTGCCGTTCGGCTACAGCGTGCGGGAGCACCTGTTGATTGCCTGGGTCGGCCTGAAGGGGGCGGTGCCGATCATCCTGGCGACCTTCCCGTTCATGTTCGGCCTGCCCGAAGGGCGGCTCCTGTTCAACGTGGTGTTCTTCGTCGTCCTCGTGTCGGCGACGCTCCAGGGGTGGTCGCTGCCGCACGTCGTGTCGTGGCTCGGGTTGCGAGAAGAGCGGCCGGCGCCGCCGGCGGCCACGCTCGAGCTGGTGTCGCTGCGCGATCTCGACGGCGAGATCTTCGATTACGAGATCGATGCGCGTTCGCCGCTGGCCGGCCGGTTCGTCCGCGATCTCCACTTCCCGGACGGGGCCGTGGTCGCGCTCATCACCCGCGGCACGACGCTCGTGCCGCCGCGGGGGTCGACGAGAATCGAAGTCGGCGATCGCCTGTTCGTGATTGCGCGATCGAACCTGCGCCGCGACGTCGATCGCGTCCTGGCCGGCGAGGAGCCCGCCATCCCGGTGGACGCCGGGGTGACAGCCGATGCAGCAGGTCTTGCGCCCGCGACGACGGCGGGTGATGGCGACGCGGCGGGCCGGGACGTCGGCGGGTGACGGGACGCGCGGGCACGGGACGGCACCCGAGGGCGCCGGCAGCCGGGCGAGCAGGCTGAAGATCGGACAGTTCGAAGGAGGAGCTCTTGAAGAAGCGACCACTGGGGCGTTCGGGCCTCGAGATCGCGCCGCTCGTGCTGGGCGGCAACGTGTTCGGCTGGACCGCCGACGAGCGGGCCTCGTTCGAGGTGCTCGATGCGTTCGTCGACGCGGGATTCAACATGATCGACACCTCGAACAGCTACTCGAGCTGGGTGCCGGGCCACGACGGCGGTGAGAGCGAGCGCATGATCGGCCGCTGGCTCGCCCGTCGCGGCCGCCGCGACGACGTGCTGATCGCGACGAAGTGCGGCGCGGACCTTGGGCCGGGCCGCAGCGGTCAGTCGGCGCGCGTGATCGAGCAGGAAATCGAAGGTTCGCTCCGGCGGCTGCAGACCGACTACGTCGACCTGTATCAGTCGCACTATCCCGATCCTCAGACGCCAATCGAGGAGACGCTCGAGGCGTACGGACGGCTGCTGAAGTCGGGAAAGGTGCGCGCGATTGGCGTGTCGAACGTCTCGGGGCCGCAGCTGCGCGAGGCGCTCGCGGCGGCCGATGGCGACACGCGTCCGCGCTGGGAGTCGCTGCAGCCGGAGTACAACCTCTACGACCGCGAAGGGTACGAGCGCGAGCTCGAGCCAATCGTGCGCGAGGCGGGTCTCGGCGTCATTCCTTACTTCTCGCTGGCGGCCGGTTTCCTGACAGGGAAGTACCGTTCGGAAGCCGACTTCTCGAAGAGCCCGCGCGGGGCCGGCATGAAGAAGTACCTGAACGATCGCGGCCGGCGCGTGCTGGCGGCGCTTGATCAGGTCGCGGCGCAGTACAACGCGACGCCGGCGCAGGTGGCGCTCGCGTGGCTGATGGCGAAGCCGACGGTGACGGCGCCGATTGCGAGCGCGACGAGCCGCGCACAGCTCGAGGAGCTCGTCAGGGCGGCGTCGCTCGCGCTCGACGCCGAGGCGATGGCGCTGCTCGACGCCACGGGGTAGGGAAGGGGCCGCGAGGGGGCCTTGCCCACGGCCCGGCAGGTTACCGGTACAGCACGTATCCGAACCGGCCGTGCAGCCACGACTCGCCGGTGGCGTCGTTGTGCTTCGGTTCGATCTTCTCGTCGTGGACCCGTGCGTAGCGGCCGCCGAGCCGCTGCAGCTCCTGGAGCAGGCGGCGTTCGACGTTCTCCATCAGCTCGGCGTAACAGCGGTCCCACAGGTCGTCGGATCGGGAGAAGCGCCGGGGGACGCGGCTGCTGTCGGCTTCGATGGTGTGTTCCGAGACGGCTTCCGCGTCGAGCGGCGGCAGGTCGCGGTGCCAGTAGATGGTCTTCGGCGTGGCGTCGTGGGTCATCAGGTCAGTCCGGCCTCTCGGAGCGCGGGCGGTGGGGCAGGGGCCGCCGGCGGTGCTGCGCCAGTATGCAGCCGTCTGAAGTCCGTCGCCAACACGCGGCCACGGTGGCCGCGTTCAGGGGCAATCTGCTACACTTGAGGGCTGCGGAGAGGTACCGAAGTGGTCATAACGGGGGCGCCTCGAAAGCGTCTTGCCTCAAAAGGGCACGTGGGTTCGAATCCCACCCTCTCCGCCAACTATAAAGCACTGAAAATAAAGACTTTAATCTGGCAACGAAGTTTCACGTGCTCAATACGTGCCCTTCGTGCTAGCTTCAGCCATGGCGCTGAGGCTCATCAGACGTCACCTCAAGGACTGCCCACAGACGTCGACGCGCTATCGACGGTGCAAGTGCCCGATCCACGTGTACGGGACACTCGCGGGCGAGCGGATCCGTAAGGCGCTGGATCTGACGTCCTGGGACGCGGCTACCGATCTCATCAACGGCTGGACCGCGGCCGGCGAGATCGGCGTCGTCAAAATCGAGCACCCACCGTGCGCGCGGCCGTTGGGAAGTACTTGGCTGATTGCGAGGCCCGGCATCTCGGGTGGGAGGCCATGCGCAAGTACCGGCATCTGCTCGAGGACCGCTTCATCCCCTGGGCCGAGCAGAAGGGCTTCCGCAACATCCGGCACGTCTCGGTCGACGCGCTTCGCCAGTTCCGGCAGACCTGGACCGACAGCCCGCTCTATGCGACGAAGAACCTCGAGCGGATGCGCGCCTTCTTCCGCTTCTGTCACCAGGCCGGCTGGACCAAGGACAACCCGGCCAAGGCGGTGAAGCCGCCGAAAGTCACGCAGTCTCCGACGCTGCCGTTCTCGCGCGACGAGATGAAGCGCATCGTCGATGCGTGCGACAGGTATCGCGGTCACAAGGCGCGCATGAAGGCGTTTGTCCTGACCATGCGGTACACGGGCCTTCGGATCGCTGATGCGATCCGCCTCTCGAAGGACCACGTCGTCGATGGCCGCGTCTTCGTGCGGACCGCCAAGACAGGTCAGCCTGTCACCGTGCCGGTTCCTCCGCACGTCATCAAGGCGCTGAACAGTCTTGAGGCCGACGCCGGTCGCTACTTCTGGACAGGCAAGAACATCCGGTCGGCCGTCTCGAACTGGTCGCGATATCTTGCGCGCATTTTCGAGCTCGCTGACGTGAAGGACGGCCATTCGCACCGCTTCCGTGACACGTGCGCGGTCGAACTCCTGCTCGCCGGAGCGTCGGTCGAGGACGTAGCGACCATCCTGGGGAACACCCCACAGGTCGTCGCGAGGCACTACGCGCCGTGGGTGCGGGAACGGCAAGAGCGCCTAGAGAAGCTGGTCAGGCACAGCTGGGGCTGAGGGATCGAGGGCGCCTGTCGTCCCTCTGGCTCTTCCGGATCATCCCACCCCGGCGCGTCCCGCGCGGCCGAACCCCAGGGTGTCGGATCTCCCGCTTGACCGAGCATCAGAGAATCGTGTGCCGAGCCGCAATTCTCAGCTCGCGGGCCTACTCCTCACGCTCACTCCCGAACGATGCACTGACGATGCGCGCACGCCCATAGCGCGGTGGAGTGAACGCCAGATAGGCGAACTTCGAATGGCCCGCGAGCGCCATCGACCATAGCCGGTCGAACTCCCGCTCCGACCAACTGATGACGACCGACATTTCCAGCTTGAGGCTGATGACGGCCCCGATGGCGGCTGGCCGCACTGGGCCGACGACCACCGGCTCCAGCGGATAGAGGCTGATCCGCACATCCGTCACGCCCTTGACGGGCTCTTCGAGTTTGCCCAGCAGCTCGAGCCAGGGTCCGCACTCCACGTACGGCTCCTCGCCGCGGTTGTGCACAGCCCTGATGCGCTGCGTGAACCGGCAGGACGAGATCTGCGCTGTGCGCGCGAGCAGTTCCGCTCGCTTCGTGTCTCTGCGCTTTCTGGGCATCACCGCCCTCGCGAGCCGCTCACCTTGCGCGCGCCGATAATCAGGTTGTCCACCACTTTCATCGGCGAGCTGTCCCACTGGAGGCCGGCGTCAGCGACCCAGCCCGCCGCCCGCGCGGCGAACGCGGCGTCAAGCGCGACGGGCACGAAGAAGCCTTCGATCATGCTGCGCATGGTCCGCCATTCCGCAGCCGGATCATTGGCGATGTTCGTATTGCCCTTCAGGTAGCGCAACGTGTATTCGCGGTCAATCGGCGGGACGAGCCCGGGGATCATGTGGTGCATGACCTTGGAGTTGCCCACCAGCCTAGTTCGGCTCGCCATGATGTCAAGGCCCAGAAAGATGCCGCCAAGCAGGCTCCAGCCCTCCTCAGTCATGCCCTCGGGCGTGAGCGCCTGCGCAGCACGGATGTCACCCTCCATTCGCCGGACGCTGGCGCGGAAGGCGTCGAACGGCCGCATCTTCGAGCCGCCCTGGCCCATGCGGTGCATGCCCCACGACGCGAGCGTCGCATACACGTATTCCAGATGCGTGTCCGAAGCGGGCTCGGTTCGGGTGGCCAACGCGCGCTGGTGGAAGTACAGGCTCGGGCCGCCGAAGGTCTCGGCCTGGAGGAAGGCGTCGTGATAGCGCTCAGCGTTTGCGAGGATGTCCTGAACCTTGGCGTCGTAGAGTCCCATCACGGTGCGCCGATGGTGACGGATCCGCGCGGACGCTCAACCTCTGACGTCGAAGCTGTGAAAGCGCCCGCCGGCCGTCGCACCAGTCCTGACCTCACGAGCGATCCACGCGCAGTCTTCTATGGACGCGGTCAGCAACCGATGCAGGGATTTGAATCGCCCCGGCTTCTCCGGAGGCCATTTCGTTTGAGTCACGCCGCGATGGCGTGACCCGTGTTGCCAGCGTAGTACGCCGCCTCCGCTTCTGCCGGGGGTATGTTGCCGATCGACCCCAGCAG
>QGVF01000205.1 GCA_003242705.1 Acidobacteriota bacterium | reverse complement strand
ATGTGCGGGCACTGGCACGGATCGGGGCGACGAGGACGAAGCGGCCGTAGCGCGCGAGCAGCGAACCGAGCGGGCCGCAGTCCTGCGCCCTCCCCGAGGCAGGCACCGCGTGGTCGTAGACGCGCGCAAGCAGGTCGTCGCAGACGAATGAGTTTCCAACCAGCTCGCGCTCGGAGCACGCGCGGATGACGAGACGCTCCGACCCGTCCATCCGCGGCCGCGCGACGACGATGAGCCCGCCGCCAACGCACCGCCGAGCGGCGTCGAGAAGATCCTGCGCAGCCGTCAACCCGCGCTCTTCCGGCTCGCGCTCGGCCATCGCCGCGAGGTACGACGCCTGGTGCGCACGCCGCCAGCGGGCGACCACGAACCGCGGTGGAGCAAAGGCGAGGAAGAGGAAGAAATTGGCTGTGGTCGCCAGGGTCACGTTCAGACTGAACGCGGCAATCCGGACCGACACCGGCGCGAAGCGCGCGACTGTAGAGGCCAGAAAGCTGGTCAGCAGGATGGCCATTGCCGCAGCGGCAAACCCAATGCGTCGGTTCTGAACTCCCTCGGCGCGAAGAGCTTCACTCGCGAGCACGAAGGTCACGGCCCCGACGCCAAGCCCGAGATACGTCGGAATGGCCCACCGCGTGACGTCCATCACCTGGAGCCCCCACACAACGGCTCCGACAACCACGAGCGTGGGCACGAGCCACCCGAGAATCGGCACCTGTGTGGGCACGATCCGGAAGTGCCTGACGATGAGCAGCGTCGACAGCGGCAGCAGCGCCATCAGCGTGTGGCGCAGAGCCAGGGGCAACGGGAACGGTCCCCACGGCAGGAGCCAGACGCCGAGCAGCAGGATGAGCGGGACGATGTCGAAACGACTCGGGTCGCGGCGCCGGAGCGCCTGCAGGCAGACGACGCCCAGCGTGTAGAGGAAAAGGATGCGCCCGATGAGCGACAGCAGCCCCAGCACGGTCATGCGAAACCGTCAGGCTCCGGCGATGCTGGAAAGGATCTGCTCCAACAGTTCGTCGCCTTCGCGGGTCACGAACGGCACGAGCGACTCGAGCAGCACCGTGCCATCGGCCCCCACCACGACAACCGAGGGCACGGTCGTCAGGCGCGTGCCCGGCAGGTCCGAAACCATGTGCTCTGTCGGCAGCGTGAACCCGAGGTCGACGGCAAAGGTCCGCTGAGCCTCGGGCGCCGTCTCAGGTGTGACCAGCCGAACGGCAATGTCGCCATGGGCCAGACTCGACCGGAGGCGCTTGAGGACGCCCGCGGCGTTCTGGCACGCGAGGCAGTCGTGCCGGACGAAGAAGAAGACGGTTGGCTGCCCCGCGTACCACTCACGCGGCACGTCGATGATCTCACCCACCGCGTACCCCGTCGCCGTGCGTGGCGGCGGCGCTCCCGGGCGGAGCACCACCGTCGCCGCCACCGTGCCGAGGCAGAACACAACGACCGCGAGCGCCAGGCGCCGGACGCGCCTATCCCGGTCAGACGCAGCCGTCATCGCGCCAGGAGCCGACAACTACCAGCCGAGGAGGCATTTCCCCGTGCAGGGGTCGGTCCAGAACCATCCGCACGCAGGCCAGGGCCCGTAGTAGTAGTTGCAGCCGACGGCGTCGCTGCAGTGCGCGGCGTAACCGTAGCACTGCTCCATCGGAATACAGTCGCAGTCG
>QGVF01000036.1 GCA_003242705.1 Acidobacteriota bacterium | reverse complement strand
TGAGCACGGCAATCAGGGCGGCAAGCCCCACCGTGTAGCCGCCGGTAGTGTCGAGCAGGCGGCCGATGAGTGTCGGCCCGACAAAGCCGCCGAGGTTGCCGAGCGAGTTGATGAGCGCGATGCCGGCTGCTGCCGCCGTGCCGCCGAGCAGCGCCGGCGGCATCGCCCAGAAGACGCCGGCAAACGATCGCAGCGCCATCTGCGAGATGGCAAAGCCGAGCACGAGCATCCAGAGGCTGCCCTGAAACGAGACGGCGATGAGCAGGCCGATCGCGTTGGCCAGGGCGCAGCCGGCCACATAGAGGCGGCGCTCACCCGTCCGATCGGAGTGCCTGCCGACGACCACCATCGCGACGAGTGCCACGAGGAACGGCAGGGCCGTGATCGCACTGAGCAGGAACCCCTCGGTGCCCGTCACGTCCTCGAGAAGCTTTGGCAGCCACAGGAAGATGCCGTAGTTGACGATGGAGTTGAGGAAGAAGACGCCGCAGAGCAGCCACACCTGCGGGTCGACGAAGCTCCGGCCAATCGACGTCAGCCCGTGCGCCTGCCGCGACGCCCGGTCGGCCGCCATCGTGGCCGCGAGCCATTCGCGCTCGCGGGGCTCGAGCCAGCTCGCCTCTTCCGGTCGGTCGGCAAGGACGAAGAGCGTCAGCACGCCGAGGAGGACGGCCGGCATCCCCTCGATCAGGAACAGCCACTGCCAGCCTTCCAGGTCGAGCCAGCCGTCGAGGCGCAGGATCGCGGTCGAGATCGGTGCGCCGACGATGACGGCAATCGGGGAGGCCATCATGAAGAGCGCGCCGGTCTTCGCCCGCTCGGAGGCCGGGAACCAGTAGGTGAGAAAGAGCACCATGCCGGGGAAAAAGCCGGCTTCCGCAATGCCGAGCAGGACGCGCGCCGCCATGAAGCTCGTGGCGTCCCAGACGAACATGGTGCCCATCGAGACGAGGCCCCAGCCAATCATGATGCGCGCGATCCACAGGCGCGCGCCGACCCGCTCGAGGATGAGGTTGCTCGGAATTTCGAACAGGCAGTAGCCAAGAAAGAAGAGGCCGGCGGCCAGGCCGTACGCGGTGGCATCGAGGCCGAGCGCCAGCTGGAGATCCGAGGCGACGAAGCCGACGTTGACGCGGTCGATGTAGGCGACCACGTAGCAGATGAAGGCGAACGGAATGAACCGGCGCTGCACGCGCGCGAGCACGCGACGGCCGTCGACGGCCGGAGCTGGAGCGGAGGTGGGCGCGGTGCTGGAGCCTGCCGGTTGCATGGTCGGGAATCGCGACAGTATCGCACGGCTGCGTCGTGCGGTTCTGCCGCCACGTTGCCAGCGACGTGGGCAGGCGCCGCCGTCCGGGGCTGCGGGCAGACGCCACGGCCGGCGTGCGGCGCCCGGCCCGGCGTGTCCTGCGGCCGCGACATGTCTACAATGCGGGAGGCGAAATGGCTCAATCCGGTGAAGACAGGCGCGATCGCGACGCCCACGAAGAGGTGCCGTCCGCCCCGGACGACAAGCCGAAACCCTGGCGGACGGAGGGGCTGCCGAAGAAGCCGGCGCCGTCGCGGCGTTCCTGGTGGATCACGCTTGCGATCTGGCTCGGCAGCTACCTGCTGCTGTTCGGCCTGCTGACGGCCGAGGATCAGCTGTCGGAGCCGCAGGTCATCGCCTACACGGAGTTCAAGCGTCAGGTCGCCGCGCGCAACGTGGCCGAGGTCTTCTCACGCGGCGATTCGATCGAAGGGGCGCTCAAGAACCCGGCCCCGCTGCCGGACGACGAAGACGAGGGGCTCTACCAGCAGTTCCGCACCGAGCGGCCGACGTTCGCCACCGACGATCTGCTGGCCGAACTGACCGAGGGCGGTGCGCTCGTGCGCGCGCGGCCGCTCGTCCAGCAGCGCGGCGTGATTGCGAACCTGCTGATCTCGTTCGCGCCGCTGCTCCTGCTCATCGGCCTGTACGCCTGGGTCTTCCGCCGCCAGCAGCGGGCGATGGGCAGCATGCTGGGCGGAGGCCGTCAACGTCCCGTCGATCCGTCGACGGTCCGCGTCACGTTCGACGACGTGGCGGGCATCGACGAGGTGGAGGCGGAAATCAGTGAAATCGTCGACTTCCTGAAGGATCCGGGCAAGTATCGGAAGCTCGGCGCCCGTGCGCCGAAGGGCGTGCTGCTGGCCGGGCCGCCCGGCACCGGCAAGACGCTGCTCGCGCGCGCGACGGCGGGCGAGGCGGGGGTGCCGTTCTTCAGCGCGAGCGCGTCGGAGTTCATCGAAATGATCGTGGGCGTCGGCGCCAGTCGCGTGCGCGAGCTGTTCGCCGAGGCGCGCAAGGTGGCGCCGTCGATCATCTTCATCGACGAAATCGACACGATTGGCCGCGCGCGCGGCGGCGTGCGCGCCTTCGGCGGGCACGACGAACGCGAGCAGACGCTCAACCAGATCCTCACCGAGATGGACGGCTTCTCCGGGCACGAGGGCGTGGTCGTGCTCGCCGCGACGAACCGTCCCGACGTCCTCGATCCGGCCCTGCTTCGTCCGGGACGGTTCGACCGGCAGATCATCGTGCACCCGCCCGATCAGAAGGGGCGGTTCGACATCCTCAAAGTGCACACGCGCAAGGTGCCGCTGGCGCCGGACGTCGACCTCGAGCTCATCGCCGCGTCGACGCCCGGCATGACGGGGGCCGACCTGGCGAATCTCGTCAACGAAGCGGCGCTGCTGGCGGCTCGTCGTGGCCACGCCGAGGTGCACCACCGCGACCTGACCGAGGCGCTCGAGAAGGTGCAGCTCGGCGCGGCGCGCCACGTCGTGCTCTCGGAGGAGGAGCGGCGCCGGACGGCCTATCACGAGGCGGGGCACGCGCTGCTGGGGATGCTGCAACCCGGTGCGGATCCGGTCCGCAAGGTGTCGATCATTCCGCGCGGGCGTGCGCTCGGCGTGACGTTGTCGACCCCCGAGACCGACCGCTACGGCTACGACGCCGAATACCTGCGGGGTCGGATCATCGGCGCGCTCGGCGGGATGGCGGCCGAGGAGGAAGTGTTCGGCGTGGTGACGACCGGCGCCGAGAGCGACCTCGAGACGGTGACGCGCCTCGCCCGCTCGATGGTCGGACGCTGGGGCATGTCGGAGCGCGTGGGGCGACTGTCGGTCCTGCCGGTCGAGGGCGATCCCCGCATGATGGGTGTCTCCGAGTCGCTCCTCAATGCGGTCGACGAGGAAGTGCGGCGGATTACCGACGAGTGCTATGCCGAGGCGCGGCGGCTGCTGCGCGAGAACCGCCACCGCCTCGACGCCATCGTCGAGCGTCTTCTGGAGAAGGAAAGCCTCGACGAGCCGGAGATCTACGCGGCCGCCGGCATCGAGCGACGTCACGCCGCGAAGCCCGACCCGGAACAGCCGGATCGGGCCGAGTCGTCCGGAGGGGCGTCAACGGAGCGCCGGTCAGCTGCTGCCGATCAGGACTCCCGCGGCGAACACGAGTAGGCCGCCCAGCACCACCTGCAGGGCCGCCCGCCAGAACGGCGTTTCCATGTAGCGGTTCTGAATCCAGGCGATCACCCACAGCTCGATGAAGACAAGTGCCATGGCCGTCGCCGTGGCCACCTGGAAATGGGGGATCAGGTACGGCAGGGCGTGGCCGAGTCCGCCGACCGTCGTCATCACGCCCGACGCCAGCCCGCGCTTGAACGGGGAGCCACGCCCCGAGATGGTGCCATCATCGGACGCGGCTTCGGTGAAGCCCATCGAGATGCCCGCGCCGACCGACGCGGCGAGGCCGACCTGGAACGTCTGCCACGTATCGTGGGTGGCGAACGCGGCGGCGAAGATTGGCGCCAGCGTCGACACCGACCCATCCATCAGGCCGGCCAGGCCGGGCTGAATCCACGTCAGGACGAAGCTGCGATGGGCCTCGGCATCCTCGCGGGCGCGGGCGTCGGGCGGCAGGTGCTCGGCGAGCAGCTGCTGCCAGGTGGCTTCATGACCCGACTCGGCGGCCGCCAGCTGGTTGAGCAGCTCGCGCGTGCCGGCATCGCTCGTTCGCGCGGCGGCCCGCTCGTAGAACCGCCGCGCATCGCTTTCCATCCGGACGGCTTCGTCGCGGATACGCTGCGGGCCGAGCTGCTCCATGAGCCAGACCGGCCGACGGGTGTAGAAGCCCGCCACGTGCTCGCGGCGCAGCAGCGGGATCACGTCGCCGAACCGGCGACGGTGTTCTTCGGTGAGGGCCCGCCGGTGTTCATCCTCCTCGGCGGCCATGGCCTCCAGTGCCCGCGCCGAGTCCGGAAAGTTCGGACGCAGCCGCTGTGCGTACCAGCGATAGATGCGGGCGTCGTCTTCCTCGGACGAAATGGCGAGGGCGAGGACTTCCTGTTCGGAGAGGTTCCTGAAGTGTCGGCGATGGGCGACACCCGGGATCATCGGCGCCTCCGGGCTTAACGTACCATGCGGCCGGGACCGTACGGATCGGGATCATCATAGGGGCCGATACGGACCGATACGGTCCGACGGTCTGCCGCGGCCCGGACCGGCTCACGGTCGGAGGTGACGATGGCGCGGCTCAGCGCGGGCCTGCTGGCGTTCAGATGCGATCCGGAACTGCAGGTGTTCCTCGTCCATCCGGGCGGTCCGGTCTGGGCGCGGCGCGACGCCGGCGCGTGGTCGATCCCCAAGGGCGAGGTCGATGCCGGGGTTTCGCTGCTCGACGAGGCGATTCGGGAGTTCCGTGAGGAAACCGGCATCGAGCCGTCGGGGCCGTTCCTGCCGCTCGGCAGCATCCGGCAGGCGGGTGGCAAGCAGGTGACGGCGTGGGCGTTCGAGGCGGCTATCGATCCCGCAGTGGTGCAAAGCAACACGTTCCGCATGGAGTGGCCGCCGCGCTCCGGCACGGTCCGGGAGTTTCCCGAGATCGATCGCGCCGGCTGGTTCACGGTAAAGGAAGCGCGTGAAAAGCTCGTTGCGGGGCAGCGGCCGCTGCTCGATCGGCTGATCGAGCAGGTCGCCGATCGGCGTCGCTGAACGGTCCCGTCCGAAAGCGTCGTATTCTGGGCACATGGAGCGGCGGTTTCGATCCGGATGGCTGGCGGTCGGTCTTGCCGTCCTTGCGTGTGCGTTGAGCGCCCAGTCGCCTGCCGCATCGGGTGCCAGCGTTCCACCGGCGCTCGAGGCCTACTTCACAGACGTTGTCGGGCTCACCGCGGCTGAACGGCAGCAGCTGCTGTCGGGCGTGCCGGTCACGCGGCTCTACGAGTCCATCTCGAAGGAACAGGTCACCGTCTTCGGCGCCATCTGGATTGATGCGCCCATTGCCCGCTTCACCCAGGCGCAGCGCCAGATCGAGACGTTCGAGCGCGGTCGTGCGTTTCCTGTCACGCGCCGCGTCTCGTCGCCGCCCCGCCTCGACGACTTCCGCGATCTGCGCCTCGGCCCCGACGAGGCCAGGAGCCTTGCGACGTGCCGTCCAGGCAGCTGTGAGCTGAAGCTCGACGCGGCGGCCATTGCCGAACTGTCGTCAATCGACTGGCGTTCGGGCGATCGCGTCGAGCTGGCGAGCCGCTTCATGCAGCGCACCCTGCACCGCTACGCCACGGCGTACGAGCGTGGCGGCAACACGGCGCTGCCCGTTTATCGGGACAAGGGCGAGCCGATGGCCGTCGACGAGGAATTCCGGGAGCTGCTGCTGCAGCTGCCGCCGCTGCCCGGGTTCCTGCCCGACATCGGTGGCTACCTGCTCGAGTATCCGCGGGCGTGGCTGCCCGGGTCGACCTCGTACCTCTACTGGCAGGAGACACTCTTCGGTCTCAAACCGACCCTTCGGCTCAATCACCTGACGCTGCTCGAGACGTCGCGCGAGGTCGTCGTCGCCTCGAAGATGCTTTACGCGAGCCACTACTTCCGCAGCGCGCTCGAGGTGAGGATTGCGGTGCCCGATCCGGCGCGCGGCGGCTTCTGGCTGACGACGGTCAGCAGCAGCCGGGCCGACGGGCTGACCGGCTTCACCGGGCTGTTCGTCCGGGGCCGCGTCCGCGGCGAGGTCCGCAAGGGTATCGAAACCGTCCTCCGCAACACGAAGACCCGCCTCGAAGCCGGGACCTGACACTCGAATGCCAGCCAGGCGCCCGTCGGGGCGACCGGCCGTCACGCCGATCGGTTACGTCAGTCGGCGGCCGACTCCATCGGGACGGGCGTCGCCTGCTGCAGGGCCTGCGCGAAACGCGAGGCGCCGACGACGACCACACCGACCGACAGGAACAGGAGCGCGACGGCGGTGTAGCCGAGCACGCCATTGCCCGCGGCCAGATTCAGCCGCGCCTGCAGGAACAGGGCGGCGAACGTCGTGGCCACCATGAAGACCGCCGGCACGAGGGCGAAGCGGTGACGGCGTGCCCGCTGCACGAGCCACACGGTGACCGTCGTGAGTGCAAGCGCGCCGATCAGCTGGTTGCCCGCACCGAAGATTGGCCACATCTGGCGGACGGTGCCGCTGATGGCGAAGAAGAACATCGCAGCGACGACCAGGGCGGAATTGAGGAACGTGCTCTGCGCCCAGGCGGGAGGCTGGCCGTTGTACACCACGTCCCAGAACTCGCGCAGCATGTAGCGGCACAGCCGCACCGAGCTGTCGAGCGTCGTCACCACGAAGCCTTCGAGCATCAGGATGCCGAGCACGATGGCCACGCCGATCGGAATGAACGGCATCGCGCCCGTGATGAGCCGGCCGGCTGCCAGCGCAAACCCCAGGATGGGGTTCGAGGCCGTGCCGGGCGGGTAGACGATCGACAGGTACTCGCCGGGTGCGAGCATCGATCCCACCGTGACGATGACGAGCACGGCGAAGAAGCTCTCGAGGATCATGGCGCCGTAGCCGACGCGGCGCGCGTCGCTTTCGCGCGGCAGCTGCTTCGACGTCGTGCCGCTCGCCACGAGGCTGTGGAAGCCGCTGATGGCGCCGCAGGCGACCGTGATGAAGAGCGCCGGCCACACGCCGCCCGCCAGGGCGCGCTCACCCGTTTCGAAGTCGAACGCCGGCGCCTGAATCGTGACGCCACTCAGACCGGCGACGACGACGGCAATCGCGATGAGTGCGAGGCCGCCGTAGAGGATCTGGACGTTCGTGAAGTCGCGCGGCTGCAGCACGAGCCAGACAGGAAGGGCGCACGCGACCAGCACATACGCCGTCATCAGCAGCCGCCACGCGTCGCCATCGAGCGAGATCGGGGCGGAAAAGCCGGCGACGACGCTCAATACGCACATGAGCGCCGCCCAGGCGTAGGCGCCGGGCGTACCGATCCGGTTCGTCCGGATCAGCCAGCCGAGCAGCGGGGCGAACAGCGTGATGAGGAACACCGACGTCGTGGCAATGCCGCCGATGCGGACGTGCGTCACGCCGTCGATCTCCTGCATCGGCAGCAGCGACTGTGTCGCATCGAGGCCGAGCGCGTCGAGTGGATAGACCGACGTCAGCGCGGTGACCGACAGGTTCAGGAAGATCGCGTTGATGATCGTCAGCACGAAAATCAGCACGATCAGGTTCAGCAGGTACCCGGCCGGCCCGAGCGTCTTCCGGGCGACGGCGGCAATCGTCGAGCCGTTTTCGCGCAGGCTCATGAACATGGCCGTCATGTCGTGCACGGCACCGAAGAAGATGCCGCCGACGATGACCCAGAGCCAGACCGGCTGCCAGCCGAAGGCCAGCGCGAGCGTGGGGCCGACGATGGGACCCGCACCGGCAATCGTGGCGAAGTGGTGGGCGAAGACCACCTGCGTCCGGCTCTCGACGTAGTCGACCCCGTCGGCCAGGCGCACGCTCGGCGGGACATTCCGATCGTCCTCGCGGAACACACGGGCGATGTAGGGCGGATACCAGCGCAGGGCGATCAGGAAGAAGACCGCCGCGAGCAGGACAGGAACGAGCAGGTTCACGCGCAGAGGATACGGGCAAGCCCGAAGGCCGGCAAGCCCGGGTGTGCGCCGGCAGCAGGTGTGACGGGCCGGGCACTCCAGCGTAGTATGTCCCCACCGTCTGGATGGAGCGCAGGAGGAGCCGGTGATACAGGGGCCGTCGGCGGCGGCAAACCGGCCATGGCTCGTGCTGGCCGTGGCCTATCTCGGCTGGGTATTCGATCTGATGGACGTCTTCCTCATGGTCCTCGTCCGCGACCGGGCCATGACGGAGCTGCTGGGGCCTGGCGCCACGGTCCAGCAGATCGGCGTGTGGGGTGGCTGGGCGCTGGGCATCACGCTGATCGGCTGGGCCGCCGGTGGCCTCATCTTCGGGATGGTGGCCGACCGCTGGGGACGCGCCCGGACGATGGCGCTCACGATTCTCATTTATGCGGTGTTCACCGGGCTGTGCGGCCTGGCACAGACGCCCGGCCAGCTGATCCTGCTGCGCTTCATCGCGTCGCTCGGCATCGGCGGTGAGTGGGGCGCCGGCGCGTCGCTGATTGCCGAGGTGTTCCCGCGCACGTCGCGCGCCGCGGCGGCCGGCATCCTCCAGTCGGCGGCCGCCACCGGCTTCTTCGCCGCGATCCTGCTCGAGTACCTGGTGGGCGGCAACTGGCGCTGGGCGTTCTTTGGCGGCGCGATTCCGGCGGCCCTGGCGCTCGTCGTGCGACTCACCGTGCGCGAGCCCGAGACGTGGGTGGCCGTGCGCAGCCGGGCGCGCGCCCTGGGCGATCGCGTCGGCTCGCTCGCCGCCCTGCTTGCCGACCCGGAGCTGAAGCGACGCCTGATTCTCGGCACCGCGCTGGCCGTCATCGGCATCTTCGCCTACTGGGGCACCAACTTCTGGGTAAACGCGCGCTTTACCGAACTGCTGTCGGCTGCCGGTACGCCGCCCGACGCGCTCGCCTCGGGCGTGCGGCGTGCCCTCATTGTGCTGAACCTCGGTAATCTGGCGGGATTCCTGATCTACATCCCGATTACCAACCGGATCGGACGGAAGGCCGCCTTTGCCGTCTTTCATGCCGGGTCGCTCGTCACGATGCCGCTGGCCTACCTGGCATCGACGACCTACGAGATCGGCCTCGTACTGTTCTTCTTCGCGGGACTGTTCACGAGTGGTATTTACAGCGGCTACACGATCTACTTTCCCGAGCTGTTTCCGACGCACGTGCGCGCGACCGGCGCGAGCTTCTGCTACAACGTCGGGCGCGTCATTTCAGCGCCGGGTCCCGTGCTGATGGGCTGGCTGATCGGTGCGCTGGCGGCCGTCGTGCCGGCGGGCCGCCAGGTGGCGTGGGCCGGCGCGCTCATGGGCGGCGTGTATCTGCTCGGACTGGTCGTCGTGCCGTTCCTGCCCGAGACGCGCGGTATCGAGCTCAAGGACGTGGAGCCGGACGTGGCGGTACGCACGGCCTGATGGCGTCGGCACGCAGGGGGCGCCGCCGGATCGGCAGGCGCTGCGAGGAGTCGAAGATGAGTGACCAGTCACAGCCCGGACATCGCATGTCGCGTCGGCAGTTCGCCTCGCGCCTCGGCCTGGCCGCCGGCGTGCTGGCAACGGGGCCGCGCCTTCAGGCCCTGACCGCCGGTCCTGCCGTCGGCACGCGTATCCCCGGCGCCAACGATCGTGTCGTTGTGGCCGTGGTCGGCATCCGCAGCCAGGGGAATGCGCTCAAGCGGCAGTTCGCCCGGCTCGAGAACGTCGAGGTGAAGACGCTCTGCGACGTCGACACGAACCTGGCCGCCGGGCGCGTCGACGATCCGCAGCTCGCCGACGTGCCCCGTTACCGTCCGGGGTTCGAGCAGGACATGCGGCGCATGCTCGAGGACGCCGATGTCGACGCGGTCGTCATCGCGTCGCCCAATCACTGGCATGCCCTGCACACGATCTGGTCGCTTCAGGCCGGCAAGCACGTGTACGTCGAGAAGCCGTCGTCGCACACGGTGTGGGAGGGCGAGCAGATGGCGGCGGCGGCGCGCCGCTACAGTCGTCTCGTGCAGGTCGGGCTGATGAACCGCAGCCGTCCCGCCGTCATCGATGCGATTCGATTCCTGCATGAGGGCGGCCTCGGGCGCGTGTTCATGGCGCGCGGGCTCTGCTTCAAGCCGCGCCCGTCGATCGGGCGCTATCCCGATGGCCCGCTCGCGCCCGGCGAACGCTACGCGCTGACGGTGACCTCGACGGACTGGGAGCCGGTCTGGGATGCGGCATACCTGGCCGGTGTGGACTACGACCTGTGGACGGGACCGGCGCCGCTCCGGCCGTTCAACCGCAACCGCTTCCACTACAACTGGCACTGGCACTGGGACTACGGCAACGGCGACAGCGGCAACCAGGGGCCGCACCAGTTCGACATCGCGCGGTGGGGCCTGCGAAAGGACGAGTACCCGGTGAAGGTGACGTCGACCGGCGGCTATTTCGGTGCGCAGCCTTCGTCGCAGGAGACACCCGATACGCAGACGAGCCTCTACGAGTACGCCGACGGCGTCGTGCTCGAGTTCGCGACGCGCGGCGGGTTCACGAACAGCGAAGGCGAGCGTCGCATCGGCAATCTCTTCTACGGCGAAAAGGGGTGGCTCTGGATCGAGGAATCCGGGCGTCGCTGGCAGTCGTACCTCGGCCCGAAGGACGAGCCGGGGCCGGGCACCGAAGGGCCCGAGGCCGCACGTGCGGCGTCGCGGCGGCCGGGGGCGCAGATCGAGCACGTGCAGAACTTCGTCGATGCGATCCGGGCCGGCGACGCCTCGCGCCTCAGCTGCGACATCACGGAAGGGCACCTGTCGAGTGCGCTGCCGCTCATCGGCAACATCGCCTTCCGGCTGGGGCGCCAGCTGCGTCTCGATCCGGCAACCGGCCGCTTCCTTGACGACGAGGAGGCCAACGCGATGCGGACGCGGTCGTACCGGGCGGGATTCGAGGTCCCGGCGATGGTCTGACTGCGCCGGGACCTGTCCCGGGTGTTATCCTTCTGCCTCGCATGAACCTGTCGAAGCTGTTTCCCCATTCCCGCGCGGCCGCGGCGTGCGGCGCCGCGGCCCTGTTTATTCTGACGGCGGCCTGCAGCGGCGGCCGGCCGGCCGCTCCCGGACCCGACGTGTGGGCCGTGGTCGACGGCCGCCCCATCGACCGTGCGACGGTCGACAAGGCCTACAACATGGTCGTCGCGCCCGGCGCCGTGGCGTCGGTCGAGGAGATGCTGACGATCAAGCTCAATGTGCTCGACGAGCTGATCACGCAGGACATCCTCGTCGACCGGGCCGTCGAGCTCGGCGTGCAGGCCACCGACGTCGAAATCGAGAACGCGCTTGCCGAACAGAAGCGATCGATGTCCGACGAGGAATTCGTCAGGCAGCTCGAGGCGCGCGGCCTGACGGTCGAAGACCTGCGCGACAGCCTGCGCCGCGACATTTCCGCGCAGAAGCTCATCCAGCGCGAAGTCCTCGATCGCATCGCCGTGACCGACGATGACATCGCGGGCTTCTACAACGCGAACCGCGAGCAGTTCAATCTGCCGGAGCCGGCGTACCGGCTCGCACAGATCCTGATCACACCGCAGCGCGATCCGAACCTCCAGAACCGGCTGGGCGACGACGCCGCCACACCGGACGAGGCGAAGCGCAAGGCCGACATGATCACGCAGCGGCTGCAGGCCGGCGGCGACTTCGCGCAGCTCGCGATGGACTACTCGGAGGACCCGCAGACGGTGGCCGTGGGCGGCGACCTCGGCCTGGTGCCCGAGTCGGCGCTCAACTCGCTGCCGGCGAACCTGGCGAAGGCGGTGCGGAGCATGGAGCCGGGGACAGCCAGCACGCTCAGCATCGGGCAGAACTACGTCATCCTCATGGTGATTTCGCGCGAGCCGGCCGGCCAGCGTGAGCTGAGCACGCCTGCCGTGCGCGACTCGATCCGCGACCTGCTGCTCTCGCGGCGCCAGCAGCTGATGCAGCAGGCTTTCGTGGCCAACCTGCGGGAGTCGGCCGACGTCGAGAACTATCTGGCGCGGCAGGTGGTCGAGACGCAGGGCCGCGTCCCGGGTCAGGAGCTGCCGCCGCCTGCGCAAGACGCCGCGGACGAGACCGCCGGGCAGAGCACCAGCGAGTAGGACTCTGCTGCAGCAGTCGGATGCCGAAAGAGGGGCGACCCACACGGGTCGCCCCTCTTTGTCTTTCCGCGCATCCTCTTCCCAAACGGTCGTTCGACCGTGTCCCCGTCGTGCCAGCCTGTTTCTCCCCGTGGAACCTGGTGTCGGTCTTCAGTGTCGAATGACCAGTAAAGCCACTGACAGGAATTGTTCGTCTTAGCAGGTGCCTCCTTCTCCATTCGGGAGCACCACTAAGGAGCATCCACATGCCGGGCGAGTCAGGGGAACAATCCCCGCGCCGCTGCAGGAGACCTCTGCGCACGGTCGCCGGAATCGGCCGGGCGATGGTCGTGGGCATCCCGTTCGCGGCGGCTATCGCCTGCGGGCCTCGTGCCGGCGACACCGTGGGGGCGGACGCGACGGCTGTCGAACACGACGCTGTCATTCGCTTGACGGGCACGGTCGAGGCCGTCCAGACGACGACCGTTTCGGTCCCTCGTCTTCAGGGACCAATGGTCCCTCTGCTCGTGGTGGGGCTGGTGAAGGCGGGGACGCGCGTCGAGCCGGGCGATCCGATCGTGGAGTTCGATCGGCAGCAGCAGCAGCGCGACGCGTTCGATCGCCGCGCCGAGCTGGTGAACATCGAGGGGGAAATCGCCAGGAAGCGCGCCGAACAGAAGGCGCTCGAAGCGAAGGACCTCACGGAGCTGAAGGCCGCCGAGCACGACGTGGCGCGCGCCGAGCTCGACGTGCGCAGCAACGACCTGATCGCGGGTATCGAAGCCGAGAAGAACCGGCTGGCGCTCGAACAGGCCAGCGCCCGTTTCGCGCAGCTTCAGAAGACGTTCGATCTCACGCGACAGGCGGCCGCCGCCGATCTCGAGATTCTGGAGATCCGGCGCGCGCGCGCCGAGCGGGCTCTGCGCTACGCCGAAAGCAACGCCCGGCTCATGGTCGTGCGTGCGCCGTTCAGTGGACTGGCCGTCATCAAGCGCGTCTACCGCAACGGTCAGTTCGTCGAGATCGCCGAAGGTGACGAAGTCCGTCCCGGCCTTCCCGTCGTCGACATCGTCGATACGGCGCGCATGCGCGTGCGCGCGAAGGTGAACCAGGCCGACGTCGATCACGTGGCCGAGGGCACGCGCGTGAAGGTCGGTCTCGACGGATTCCCCGAGCTCATGTTCGAGGGCACCGTGCAGCTGGTGACGCCGCTGGCGAGTGCGAGCCAGCTGACCGAGACGGTCCGCACGTTTACCGTGCTCATCGACATCGAAGGGACGCATGCACAGCTGCTGCCGGACCTGACGGCATGGGTCGACGTGCCGCCTGCCGGGACGCAGGCGGCTTCGAGGAGCGTGGTGCGATGACGGGCCGATTCCGGCTCGCGCGCGTGGCCATGGCGGCTGTGGCAGTTCTGGCGGCGATAGCCGTCGGCTGGCAGGTGCTGTTCTCGAACGAGGCGAGCGACAGCGCCGATGTCGTCGAGCTGATCCGCGGGACGTTCACCGACGTCGTGGAAATCCGCGGACAGATCGAACCTGTGCGATCGACCTATGTCACGGCGCCGTTCAATGCCGGCGAGCTGCAGGTCGTGAACATCGTCCGCAGCGGTGACGTCGTCGAAGCGGGTGACGTGGTCGTCGAGTTCGATGCGGTGACGCTGCGTCGCACCATGCAGGAGAAGCAGGGTGAGCTGCGGAGCGCCCGCGCGGAACTCGAGCAGCACGACGCCCAGTCGCGGATTGGGCTCGAAGAGCGTCGCGCCGCGGTGGCCAAGGCGGAGTTCGACGTCGAGCGGGCGTACCTGGCGCTCGGCGAGATCGGCCTCGTGTCGGAAATCGAGGCCGAGCGGAACCGGCTGGCACTTGCCGATGCCCGCCAGCGGCTCGAAGAAGCGCGCGCAGCGCTCGCGTCGGCCGGGGCGAACGCGGCGTCGGAGCGCCGGGTGCGCGAGAGTGCGGTCGAGAAGGTCCTGGCCGAGCTCGAACTGGCGGAACGGCAGGCAGCGTCGCTCAAGGTACGCGCACCGATCGCGGGCATCGTCAACATCCTGTCCAACTACCGCGCGACCAACCCGGTTAACCCCACGCCCCAGGAATTCCGTGCCGGCGACCGCGTGTGGCCGGGTGCGCCGATTCTGGACCTGCCGGATCTGTCGTCGGCGTACGTGACGGCGCGTCTCGACGAGGCCGATCGAGGACGGCTCACGGAAGGGCAGCCGGTGCACATCCGTCTCGATGCCGTTGCCGATCGCGACTATCGCGGCAGGGTCGTCGACATCTCGCTGCTCGCCCGCGTCGACTTCACGAGCGGATGGCCGCCACCGAAGCAGTTCGACCTCGCGATTCTCGTCGAGGACGCCGACGATCGCCTGCGGCCGGGCATGAGCGCCAACGCGCGCGTCGAGGTCGGGCGCATCGACGATGTGCTGATCGTGCCGGCGACGTCGGTCTTCTACGAGGACGGACGGACGGTGGTGTATCGCCGGGGGCGCCGGGGCTTCGACGCGGTGCCGGTCGATGTCGTGCGCCGCGGACGCGACGACGCCGTTGTCGAGGGCGCCCTGCAGCCGGGCGACCTCATCGCGCGGTTGCAGCCGGGTGCCGGGCCGGCGCCGGAGGTGGATTGATGGCAGCTGCCGCGCCGAGCCGGGGCCTGATATGGACAGCTGCTGCGGTTGTCGTAGCCATTGTCACAGTCGCCGGTGCGCGCGCCGCGAAATCCGCGCTTGCGAACGTGGCCGATGCCCCGGTCTCGATTCCGACGGCGCGGGTGACCCGTGGCGCGCTCGAGCCGACGGTGTACATGCGCGGCGACGTGCGTGCGGCGCGACAGCACGCCATCACGGCGCCCCCTGTCGGCGGGGCGCTGCGCATCCTCGAGATGGCCGGAAGCGGCGAGCAGGCCACGGCGGGTGGCATCGTGCTGCGATTCGATCCCGCCGATCAGGAGTACGCGCTCGAGCAGGCCGAGTCGGAGCTGCGCGAGGCAGAGCAGAACATCATCAAGCGCCGCGCCGAGATCGCCGCGGGCGAAGCGGCCGACGAGGTGGCGCTGCTGACCGCGCGCTTCAACGTTCGTCGGGCCGAGCTCGACGCCCGCATCGATCCGGATCTGATTCCGGCCAACGAGTACCGCATCCGTCAGGTTTCACTCGAAGAAGCGCAGCGGACGCTCGCGCAGACCGGGCAGGATGTCGAGGCGCGTCGGACGGTGAACCAGGCAGCGCTCACCGTGCTCGAGGAGAGCCGCGCCAGAGCACAGCTGGCGGCCGATCGCGCACGCCAGAACCTCGAGATGCTCGAAATCCGGGCGCCTATCAATGGTGCGGTCGGGGTTCGAGAGAACCTCGACTCGACCACGGTGCTGTATGTGGGCATGACGCTGCCGGAGTACCGCACGGGCGATCTGGTGGGGACGGCGCGACCCATCATCGACATCTTCGACATGTCCGAGCTCGAAATTCGCGCCTCGGTCAACGAGCTCGATCGCGTCCACCTGTCCGTCGGCCAGAAGGTGACGGCAACGTCGGACAGCGCGCCAGGCGTCAATTTTCCCGCCACCATCCGTGCGATCGGTAATACGAGCCTGCCGCAGCGGCGCTCGGACGGACCACTGCGCCGCTACGAGGTCACGGTGGAGCTCGACACTTCCGATCCGAGGCTCAGGCCGGGCACGAGGGTCCGGCTCGTCGCGGCGGCGCCGCCGATCGAGAACGTGCTGACCGTGCCGCGCCAGGCAGTGTTCGAAGAGGACGGACGGACGGTGGTGTACGTGCAGGCAGGTGAGTCGTTCGAGGCCCGCGATGTCACGGTCGTAGAGCGCGGCGACGTGCGCGCGGCTGTCGAAGGGATCGCCGAGGGCGCCGTCGTGGCGCTCGTCAGGCCGTCCGCGGTGGGTACCGGCGGCGCCGCCAGCCGGGCGGTCGGACCGGCGCCTTCCGGCGGAGCGGCGGTGGGACGATGACGGCTGCATCTTCGACGACAACGGTGCCGGCGCCGCGCCGGCCGGTGCTCGACATCGGACCGGAAGTCGTGCAGGGCTTCGACAATCTGCGCGCGCACAAGCTCCGGTCGATTCTGACGATGCTCGGGATGATCTTCGGCGTGGCGGCCGTCATTGCCATGCTGTCGATCGGCGCCGGCGCGCAGCAGCAGGTGATTGCGTTCATCGAGCAGCTGGGCGTCCGGAACGTGATCGTCGAAGCGCGCGAGGCGACCGATGCCCAGGCGCTGCAGCGCGTGCGCGCGATCTCGCCGGGCCTCACGTTTGCCGACCTTCGTGCGATTGCCGCCACGGTCGACGGCGTGGCGGCCGCCTCACCCCGCAAGCGCGTCGTGCCCACGAAGACGTTGCCGCGCGCGCAGGGCGACATCCCGGCGGTGTTCGGCGTGTCGGCCGTGTTCCGGGACATAGCCGGGTTTGCGATGGCACGCGGGCGCTTTTTCACCGAGCAGGAAGAGCATGCGGCGGCGGCCGTGACCGTGCTCGGACAGGCGGCGGCGACGGCGCTGTTCGGCGCCGAGGATCCGATCGGGCGGCACGTCAAGTTCAACGACGAGTGGTTCCGCGTCATCGGCATCGCCGCGCCGCGGCTCGCCGTGCAGGGCGACGTGGGAGGGATGCCAACCGAGGACAGCAACAACGTCGCCTACGTGCCGGTCACGGCGGCCATCGGCCGCATGGAAGACGCGCAGGCGTACCTGCGCGACGAGATCGACGCGATCTACGTCCAGCTTGCCTCCGAAACGCAGGTGGCCACCGCCGGCGCGCTCGTGCGCGGCCTGCTCGACACGTCGCATCGCGGAGCGGGCGACTCCGTGGTGATCGTGCCGGCCGAGCTGCTCGCGCAGCAGCAGCAGACGCGGCGACTGTTCCAGTTCGTGATGGTTGCCATCGCGTCGATTTCGCTGCTCGTCGGCGGCATCGGCATCATGAACATCATGCTCGCGAGCGTCATGGAGCGCACGCGGGAGATCGGCGTGCGCCGCGCCGTCGGCGCCACACGGCGCGACGTCATCCGGCAGTTCCTGGTCGAAACCACGCTCATCACGATCACCGGTGGGCTGGCGGGCACGATCGTCGGCATCCTCCTGTCGCAGCTCGTGGCCTACCTGGCCGGCTGGTCGACGGTCGTCACGGTCACCTCTGTCGTCGTCGCCTGCGCCGTGTCGGTTTCGGTCGGCATCGTCTTCGGCCTTTATCCCGCCGCGCGGGCGGCGCGGCTCGATCCCGTCGCCGCGCTTCACTACGAGTAGCGCCATGACTCTTTCCGTTCCCGGTCTCTCCCGGTACTTCCGGCCGCTCGTGTGCTGTGCGGCCGTGGCCATGCTCGCGTTGGCGCCGGATCCTGCCCGGGCGCAGCTGCCGGACAGTCCGTCGGCGGGTGCGGCGGCGCAGGGTTCTGCCGACGCGGCGCCGACGCTGAACCTCACGATGGAGCAGGCGGTCGAAATGGCGCTCGAGGCCAATCTCGGTCTGCAGGCGGCGCGCCTGAACCTCGATGCCGCCGACCACGCGATGGCGGGCGCGCGTGCGGCCTTCCTGCCGCAGGTATCGTCGACGCTGTCGCGCTCGTCGCAGGTCTCGGTGCCCAACGACTTCACCCAGGGCGCCGACGACATCACGACGCGCGGCCTCGCCGTCAACGCCGGCCTGAACCAGACGCTGCCGGTCCTCGGAACGAGCTATTCCCTGGCGTGGAGCAACAACCGGACGTCGCAGCTCGGCGGGTATCCGCTGTTCAACCCGTTCCTGCGGTCTGCGTTCTCGATCAGCGTGACGCAGCCGCTCTGGCGCGGGCTGCTGGTCGACCAGGCGCGTTCCGCCCTGAAAACGAGCGGACGTCGCCGCCAGGTGGCGAATCTGCAGTTCGAGCAGCAGCGCGTGCGGCTCCAGGCGGCCGTGCGTATCGCCTATCTGGAGCTGATCAGCGCGCGCGAGGCGCTGCGGGTCGCCCGTCAGAATCTCGAAATCCGGCAGGCATCGCTGGCCGACGCACGGGCGCGCGTCGAAGTGGGAGCCGCCGCACCGATCGACCTGATCAGCGCCGAGGCCGAGGTGGCGAGCAACCAGGAGAACGTGCTGGTGGCCGAGGCGCTCATCGCCTCGTGCGAGGATGCGCTCCGCACGCTGATTCTCGATTCCGAGCGGCCCGACTACTGGCAGCTGCGCATCAATGCGATCGACGACGTCGAGTCGGCGCCGCGCGAGATCGATGTCGACCTCGCCATCCGGACGGCGCTCGACGGCCGGTTCGACCTGGTCGCGGCACGCCAGGAGCTCGACATCACGGACCTGAACGTGCGCGTGGCGCGCGATGCAACGCGGCCGGCGGTGAACCTGCAGCTCAACTACGCCACGAGCGGCACCGGCGGCACGCGCTTCGTGTACGGCGAGGGGTTCCCGCCGAAAGCCGACTACGAAATCGTCCGCAGCTTCGGTGCCGTCCTGGGCGACACCTTCGGCGCGGCGTATCCGCAGTGGAGCGTCGGCGTGAACGTGCAGTACCCGATCGGCCGAAGCGCCGCCGAGGCGAACCTGGCGCAGCAGGAGGTCTCACGCCGGCAGGCGGCCATAAACATGCGCGAGCTCGAGCTGGCGATTGTGCAGCAGGTGCGGGAGGCCGCGCGGCAGGTGCAGAACACCTATCAGCGCGTGCTCGTCACACGCGCCGCGCTTGCGGCGAGCGAGCAGCAGCTCGAGGCCGAACAGCGCCGCTTCGCGGCGGGCCTGTCGACGACCCTCGAGCTGCAGGTGCGGCAGGGACAGCTGTCGACGGCGCGCACGGCCGAGCTGAACGCGGTCATCGCATACAACCGTGCGCTCATCGACCTCGAGCGCGTGCAGCAGGCCCAGTAGGCCTGCGCGGCGGCGGTAAAGCCGGGCGGGCCTTACTGGCCCGCCCGATAAATCGTCAGTCGCTCGATCGCCCAGCCGGCGTTCGGGTTGGCCGGCCGTCCGGTCTGCGTGATGCGCACGAACTTCGCCTCGACCGGCTCGAAGACGATCGTCGTCTTCGGGTTCTGGCCCTCGCCGCTCGCGACCGGCGCGCTCCAGGTCTGACCGTCGGTCGAGACCGTCACTTCGTAGGCTGCGGGCGGCGCCATCGGACGTGCGCCGCGGCCCCCGCGACCGAAGGCCCAGCCGAGTCGCGGCACGGTCGTCTCCATCACAATCTCCGAGATCCGCGTCGCGGCCGGCAGCTCGACCTGGAAATACATGCCGGGCACCTGGGCGTCGCCGCTTTCCCAGCGGAGCGGCTGTTCACCGCCCTCGCGCTGCACGTTGGCGGCCGTCTCGGCGCCGTGGCTGGCGGTCACGGTCCACGTGGCCGGATCGAGCGGCTGCGGCACGGCGTTTTCGAGCTCGGCCAGCGTCCAGGGTTCCGTCCGCGTGGTGGCGGCCCGAATCGCGGCGACCTGCTCGGGCGTGATCAGATCGGCCGAATTGCCGAACGCGTTGCGCACGAACGACGCGACATCGGCGATCCACTCGTCGGAGTTGGCCCCCATCGCGACCATGATGCCGCCCGAGTACTCGCGGCCGTCGAGCGGCCCCTGCAGGCCGTGCAGCAGCACCTGAACGATGTTGGCGTGGTGGCCGACGACGCGCGGGGCTCCGCCGAGCGGCGCACCGAGGAGCTGGTTCGTCCCGCCGGCCGGCGCGCCCATCCCGTCGGGGCCGTGGCAGGTGATGCAGAGCTCGCGGTAGATCGCCTGGCCGCGCTGCAGCGACCGGCGCTGGCTGGTCGACAGGTTCACGCCGGCCGCCTGCGCATCGACGTCGGCGAGCGCCGGCATCTGTCCGAGCGATCGCCCGGGGTTGAGCAGCTGGCCGCCGATCTCGCGCACGCCCCGCACGTTACTCGACGCGATCAGCGACTTGATCGTCTCCTCGTACTTCGGCGTCCGATGCAGGTTCATCGTCATCATGGCCTGGATGACGACGTCGTGGTCGGGATCGCGCGTCATCGCGAGGTAGTCGTCGGCGAAGGAGCGGTCACCGGCCTTGTAGAGCGTTTCACTCGCGCGGATGGCCTGGATGCGGATCTTCGGATCGGGATCCTTCATCAGCTCGCGCACGAGCGTCGCGTCGAGCTGATCCAGGCCCTCGAGCGTCCAGAGCGCGTGGATCCTCGCCAGCTGGGCAGTGTCGGCCGACGCACCCTCGCCCGTGCGGGCCATGGCGCGCAGCTGCGGCGCCACCGACGTGTCGCGCCGGAGCACGAGCAGCTTCTGCGCCGTATCGCGCCACCAGCCGTTCGGATGCGCGAGGTGCGCGACGAGCTCGGCCGCCGACTCCTCGTACATGCGCGGCTTCGTGAAGTCGGGCGTCATGCTCTCGTGCCGGATCCGCCAGATCCGGCCCCAGTTGTGCTGGCGATCGAGGCCGTACTGCTCGACCTTGGCCCGCAGGTACGGGCCGACGAACTGCGCATCCTGGATGATGCCGGTGTACATGTCGACCAGGAAGAGCGTGCCGTCCGGCGCGTTGTGAATCGCGACGGGACGGAAGAGCGGATCGGTCGACCGGACGAACTCGGATCCGGGGTAGGCGTTCTGGAGCTGCACCAGCCCTTCGCGCTCGACGACCTTCGCGCGGCGCACGATGCGGCCGACCGGCTCGTTGAAGAACAGGTCGCCGATCATGTCGGCCGGCAGCCGGTGCCCGCGATAGATCTCGACACCGGAAGCGGCCGTGAAGTGGTTGAGCGTTCCGTCGGGCAGGCGCACGCGGTTCATGCCGCCCTGCATGTCGGCGATGCCGCCCGGCGCCGGCCATGGCACCTGGAAGTCGGGCTCGAAGTTGTCCTCGACGTTCATCGCGCCGTAGATGATCGGCGCCTGGATGTTCACCGGGCCGGTCTCACCGCCGCCGTCGACGAACCAGAGCTTGCCGTAGTTGTCCTGCGCGAGCCACCACTGGCCGCCGTTCGGATCCGTCTCCTCGCGCGCAAGCGAACCGTCGGGCTGGATGCGGAGACGGAACGGGTTGTAGGTGGAGTAGAGCCAGTTGTCGAGCGGCCATGCCATGCCGCCCGGCTGCCATTCCATGTTCGTCACGCGCCCGTAGCCCTCGTAGAAGACCTCGCGCGTGTCGGCGACGCCGTCGCCGTCGGTGTCGACGAACTTGTACAGGTCGCGATTGTCGGTCTCGAGGACGAGCACGACGCCGTCCTCGAGCGGAAACGCGATGCGCGGCAGGACCAGGTTGTCGGCGAAGACCGTGTGCCGGTCGTAGACGCCGTCGCCGTCGGTGTCCTCGTGCCGCGAGATCCGGCTGATCGGGTCGCGCATGCCGGTGCCGTTCGCGTCGAGCATGTAGGACCGCATCTCGAGCACGTACATCCGGCCGTTGCCGTCGAACGTGACGCCCACCGGGTCGGTGATGAGCGGGTCGGTGAGGACCGGCTCGATCGTGAAGCCTTCAGGCAGCAGGAACAGACGCTGCTGAACTTCGGGATCCTGACGGACCACCGGCGGCCGCGGCAGCAGATCGATGCCGGGGGCGTCGAGGCCGCGCCCGACGCCGGGCGGCGGACCGCCGCCTGGCTGTCCGCCACGTCCCGCCGGCGCCTGCGGGGCGCCGGCCGGCGCGGCCGACGACGGGGTCTGGGCCGGCAGCGTGAGACTGGTCAGGGCGAACGTCAGGGAACAGACTGCAAGAACGGCAAGAGCACGCCGGGCTGAGGACATGTGCGGATTATAGAAGCAGAGCGGGCGTCTGCTGCCGGCCGATATAATGCCGCCCCTGAATGTCCTTCCTCGCGTCGCTCCGTCTGGCCATCATCGGTTTCTGCATGGGCTCGGCCGACCTCGTTCCCGGTGTTTCCGGCGGGACGGTCGCCTTCGTCGCCGGCATCTACGACCGGCTGATCAACGGCATCAAGGCCTTTGATGTCGACCTCGTGCGCCTCGTCCTTGCGGGCCGCTTCGCCGACGCGATCCGGCGGATACCCTGGGGCTTCTTCATTCCGCTCGGGATCGGCCTGCTGACGGCCGTCTTCTCGCTCTCGCACGGCCTGACCGTCCTCTTCAGGACGCACCCGGTCGAGCTGTGGGCGTTCTTCTTCGGGCTCGTGTCCGGTTCGGTGGTGCTGCTGGCGCGCACGACGTGGCCGTGGCGCGTGGCCGACGGGCTCGGGTTCCTGATCGCCGCCGTCCTGACCTATGTCCTTGTCGGCCTGCCCGGCGTGCAGATGGCGCCGACGCTCCCGAACCTGTTCCTCGGGGGCGCCATCGCCATCTGCGCGATGATCCTGCCCGGCATTTCGGGGTCGTACCTGCTCGTCATCATGGGGCTCTATCAGGACGTGCTCGCGGCCGTCGCGACGCGTGATCTCGTCTCGCTCGCGGTCTTCGTCCTCGGCATCGGGTTCGGCATCCTCTCGTTCGTCCGCATCGTCAGCTGGCTGCTGCGCACCCGGCGGCACGTGACGCTCGTCGCGCTCACCGGCATCATGCTGGGCGCACTGCGCACCGTCTGGCCGTGGAAGGAAGTGCTCACGACGCGCGTCAACAGCGAAGGCGAGGTGGTACCGCTGCTGATGGGCAACGTGCTGCCGACCGACCCCGGTCAGGTTCTCGTCGCGGCCGTCCTCGCCCTGATCGGCGGCGTGGTCGTCGTCGGTCTGAGCCGCCTCGATCCGGCCAACGCCGCATAGGCGTGCACCGGGCGCGGGCGTGTGATAGTTTCACGCCCGATACCCGTACCGAGAGTGAGGATCATGACCCGACGCGTGCTGCTGTGGCTCGGGGCGGCCGTGCTGTTCGTCCCGTGGACGCTGGCCGGGCAGGGAACCGGTGCCGGAAGCAATCCGCACCTCGTGCGCTACGAGGGAACCGGGGGACCGGGTGTCGGGCGGCACATCGTCTTCATTGCCGGCGACCACGAGTACCGATCCGAGGAGACGCTGCCGGCGCTGGCGCGCATTCTCGCGCGGCACTACGGGTTCACCTGCAGCGTCTTCTTCACGACCAATCCCGATACCGGCTTCATCGAGCCGGGCAGCGCGCACATCGCGGGCCTCGAGGCGCTGCGGTCGGCCGATCTGCTCGTCATCTTCACGCGCTTCCAGGACTTCCCCGACGACGAAATGCAGCACATCGTCGACTACCTCGAGCGCGGGGGACCGGTGGTCGGATTCCGGACGGCCACGCACGCGTTCCGGATCGAGCGGCCCGGATCACGGTTCGCGAAGTACACGTGGAACAACAGGGATCCCGAGTACGCGGGCGGCTTCGGGCGCCAGATCCTCGGCGAGACCTGGGTGAGCCACTACGGCACCAATCACGAGCAGAGCTCGCGGCTCGTCGTCGAGCCCGCGAGTGCGTCGCACCCGATCCTGCGCGGCGTCCGTGACATGTGGGTCGAGTCGGGCGGCTACACCGCGTATCCGATGCCCGACAGCATCGTTCTCGTCCGCGGCGTGGTGCTCAACGGCATGACGCCCGACTCGCCGCCGGCACCCGACAAGGAGCAGCTGCCGGTGGCCTGGGTCCGGACGTACCGATCGCCTTCGGGGCGCGAAGGGCGGGTGTTTACGACAACGCACGGGGCGTCGGAGGACCTGAAGAACGAAGGGTTCCGCCGGCTGGCCGTCAACGGCATCCTGTGGGCCGTCGGCCTCGAGTCGGCCATTACCGGCACGAACGACGTGAGCCTGGTCGGTCCGTACAACCCGACACGCTACGGGTTCGATGGCTGGGTCGAGGGCATCCGGCCGTCGGATCTGGCCGGCTGGGACACGCCGATCCCGAAGTAGGAACGTGGCATGAGAAGACTGGCTGCCGGATTCGTGCTGTGTGTAGGACTGCTGCTGTCGTCGCCGTCGACCACGGCGCGGCAGGCGGTCGGGTTCGAGCTGCGCCCGGGCGATCACGTGGCCATCATCGGCAACACGCTTGCCGAGCGGCTGCAGTACGACGGCTGGCTCGAGACGTTCATCCACGCCCGCTTCCCCGAACACGACCTGACGTTCCGGAACCTGGGGTTCAGCGGCGACGAGGTCGCGACGCGGCTGCGCTCGAAGAACTTCGGGACGCCCGACGAGTGGCTCAGCGGCGTGGCCGAACCGATCGGCGGGCGCAACGAGAACCGGTTCGAAGGCGTCAACACCAGGGCCGACGTCATCTTCGCGTTCTTCGGCTACAACGAGTCGTTCGCCGGCGAGGCGGGGCTCCCGGCGTTCCGGCAGCAGCTGCGCGACTGGCTCACCCACACGCTGGCACAGCGGTACAACGGCCGGTCGGCGCCGCGGGTCGTGCTCTTCTCGCCGATCGCCCACGAGGATCTCGGCAGTCCGGACCTGCCCGACGGTCGTGAGAACAACGCGCGCATCGAGCTGTACACGCGGGCGATGCGGGCAGAGGCCGAGGCGGCCGGCGTGACGTTCGTCGACCTGTACGCGGCGACGCGCGAGCTGTACGAGCGCACGCCGGAGCCGCTGACGATCAACGGCGTGCACCTGAACGCCCGCGGCAACCGGCTGCTGGCCGAGCGCATCGACGCGCTGCTGTTCGGGCCTGTGTCCCCGCCCCACGATCCGGCCTTTCTGGAGCGGATCCGCGAGGCGGTCGCCGATCGCAACTTCCACTGGTTCCACCGGTATCGGGTGACCGACGGCTACTCGACGTACGGCGACCGGGCGTTCTTGACGTTCGTCCGCGGCGTGCCCCGCAACGTCGAGCCGAAGGTGGCCGCGTCGACGCCGCCCGATGCGGTGCTGCCGGGCAACTACGACGTGCTGCAGCGCGAGCTGCCGGTGCTCGACGTGATGACGCGCAACCGCGACGAGCGCATCTGGCGCATTGCGCGCGGAGGGCCGTCGGGGCCGCCGGTGCCGCCACCCGACGACAGCAACACGCCCCCGTTCGTCGATGCCGGCACGAACCTGCCGGCCCACGCGCCGATCCTCGGCGGCGAAGAGGCGATCGCGAAGATGACGGTGGCCGACGGGCTTTCGGTGAACCTGTTCGCCTCGGAAGAGATGTTCCCCGAGCTCGTCAACCCCGTGCAGATGGCGTTCGACATGCGCGGCCGGCTCTGGGTGGCCGTGTGGAAGAACTATCCGCACTGGCAGCCGAAGACGCCGATGGACGACAAGCTGCTGATTCTCGAGGACACCGACGGCGACGGGCGGGCCGACAAGCGCACGGTGTTCGCCGGCGATCTGCACAATCCCACCGGCTTCGAGTTCTACGACGGCGGCGTCATCGTGGCCCAGCAGCCGAACCTCGTGTTCCTGAAGGACACCGACGGCGACGATCGCTACGACGTCCGCGAAATCCTTCTGCACGGTTTCGACACGGCCGACACGCACCACGGGATCAACAGCTTCACGTTCGATCCCGGCGGCGCGCTCTACATGCAGGAAGGCATCTTTCACCGGACGCAGGTCGAGTCGCCGTGGGCGCCGACACTGCGCCAGGCCGACGGCGGCGTGTATCGGTTCGAGCCGCGCACCTGGAAGATCGAGACCTACGTCCCGATGAACTTCCCGAATCCGCACGGGCACGTCTTCGATCGCTGGGGCCGCGACATCATCTTCGACGCGACCGGCGGCCAGCCGTACTACGGACCGTCGTTCTCGACGAAGAAGTACTACCCGGACATGGAGAGCTCGAAGGCGCCACGGCCCGGGGAAGTGCGCACGCGGCCGGTCGGCGGCGCCGAGATCCTGTCGAGCCGGCACTTCCCGGAGTCGATGCAGGGGAACCTGATCGTGCTCAACACGATCGGCTTCCAGGGCCTGCTGAACTACCGCCTCGTGTCCGACGGCGCCGGCCTCAGGATCGAAGAGCAGGAGCCGCTCCTGTCGTCGTCCGATCCCAACTTCCGGCCCGTGGATGCGGAAGTCGGTCCCGACGGCGCGCTGTATTTCCTCGACTGGCACAATCCGGTCATCGGTCACATGCAGCACAACCTGCGCGATCGGTCGCGCGATCGCCTGCACGGCCGCGTCTACCGCATCACCGCGCAGGGACGCCCGCTGCTGACGCCGCCGGTCATTGCCGGGGCGTCGATCCCGGACCTGCTCGAGCTGCTGCGGTCGCCCGAGGACCGGGTCCGGTACCGCGCGAAGATCGAGCTCGGGAGCCGGCCGACCGAGGAGGTCATGACCGCGGTTCGTGCCTGGATCGACCGGCTCGACGCCGGCGATCCCGACTTTCAGCACCACCTGACGGAGGCGCTCTGGGTTCACCAGTGGCACAACCGGGTCGACGAGGCGCTGCTCGAACGCGTGCTCGCGTCCCCCGAGCCGCTGGCGCGCGCGGCGGCCGTCCGCGTGCTGTGTTACTGGCGTGATCGCGTCAGCGAGCCGCTCGCCCGGCTCCGTCGGCTCGTGGCCGATCCCCATCCGGCCGTCCGGCTCGAGGCCGTCCGCGCTGCGAGCTTCTTCCAGACGCCGGAGGCTGCCGAGGTGGCGCTCGCGTCGCTCGACCTGCCACAGGACCGGTTTCTCGAGTACACGCTCGATCAGGCTATGAACACGCTGGAGAGGTTCCTGAAGTGATCCGGGCGTGGAGCACCCTGCTGGCGGCGCTGCTGCTGGCAGGGGACGGCGTGCTGCCCGCGGCGGGCCGTCACGCGACGATGCAGGATGGCCCGCCGCCGCGCATCCTGCTCGACCAGTCGCCGCGAGCCGTTGAGTATCAGCTGAACCGGCTGAGCGACGCTCAGCTGGCGCGCGTCGAGCGCGACCCGTCCGACCCGCGGTTCGTCCCCGTTTATCGTGCAATCCTGCGGCGGCCGGGACTGCAGGCGACGCTGCACGACGAGGCTCTTCAGGCGCTCGTCGGTCTCGAGCGGCAGCCGGCGGCGCGTGTCCTGCTCGACGTGATTGCCGCCACGACCGACGCTGCCGCCAGCGAGCCGCTCCTGCGGCGGCTGGCGGCGATGCCGGCCGCCGCGCTCGGAGAAGCGGGCGCGGCGGCCGTTGATCTGCTCGCGGCCGTCGACGCCGACAGTCCGGCCGCGCGCGCCGCATATGTCGTCCTGGTTGGCGGTGCCGGCGGCGCGCCCGAGCTCCAGGACGTGTGGACGACAGCCGGAGCGAGAGACGGCCAGCGCGTCGCGCTGCTCGACGCGCTGGCGCTGCTGCCGGCCGCGACCGCCCGCGAGCGTGCGGTCGCAGCGTTTGCGCCGGACGTTCGCCGTCTGGCCGGCGACGCTGACGACGCGCGCGTGCAGGCGGCGGCGGTGCGTGCGCTGGCGGCGCTGCAGCCGGACCGCGAGACGTTCGCCACGCTGGCCGGCATTGCGGCGACGGCGCCCGGCGTCGACGTCATGGCGGCCGTGGTCGACGCGGCGGCGCACGTGCCTCAGGACGAATGGTCGACGCCGCACGTCGAGCCGCTGGCGCGCGCGCTCGTCGCCTGGCTCGGACGGCTGCATGCGGCCGCCCGACCCGAGCCGCCCCCGCTCGCCGCGATC
>QGVF01000204.1 GCA_003242705.1 Acidobacteriota bacterium | reverse complement strand
ATTTCCACTTTCCTCTTTGGCGGCAGGGTTAAGTGTGTATAAGAGACCGGCCCTGCGGCGGCAGCGGGCCGCCCTGCGCGGCACGCTGGAGCGGATGGCGCGCGACCGCGACGCGGCGAAGTACCTGCAGGACACGATCGTCACCGATCGCAACGGTCGGTACGTCCTCGTCGTGCGCGCCGAACACCGTGACGCCATTCCCGGCCTCGTGCACGGCAGTTCGGCCAGCGGCGCGAGTCTCTATGTCGAGCCGCTCGCCACGGTTGCGCTCAATAACGAAGTCATCGCACTCGTCGAGCGGGAGAAAGCGGAAATCCACCGCATTCTCTCGCAGCTCACGCAGGCCTTTCGCGCGCGGGCCGAGGAGCTGGCTGCCACGATCGAGGTGGCCGTGGAGTTCGACGTCCTGCGCGCGAAAGCCGATCTGGCTCGGCGCGTCGACGGCATCGCGCCCGCGCTGGCCGACGACGGACGGATCGAGTTCCGCGGCGCGCGGCATCCCCTGCTGATTCCGGCGGTGCGCGACATCATCGGCGACGACGACGCCGGACAGGCGCCGCACCCGATTCCGTCGGATCTGTCGATCGTGCCGCCGGTCTCGGCGCTCGTGATCTCGGGCCCGAACACCGGCGGTAAGACGGTGGCGCTCAAGGCGTTCGGCCTGCTCGCGCTCATGGCGCAGGCCGGCCTGCTGGTGCCGGCCGAACCGGGCAGCAGCTTCACGCCGCTGCGCACGATCTTCGCCGACATCGGCGACGCGCAGTCGATTGCGGCAAGCCTGAGCACGTTCTCGGCGCACATCGCCAGGCTCGTGCAGATCGACCGGACCCTGGAACTGCCCGCGCTGGTCCTGCTCGACGAAGTCGGCAGCGGCACCGATCCGCTCGAAGGCGGGGCGCTTGGCGCGGCGGTCGTCGAGCACTTCCGTCGCCGCGGCGCGCTCGTCGTCGCCACGACGCACGACGACCTGCTCAAGTCGTACGCGGCCACGACCGACGGCGTGCAGACGGCCGGATTCGGATTCCATCCCGACACATACGCGCCCACATACCGGCTCGTCTACGGCGCTCCGGGGCGCAGCCTGGCGTTCGAGATCGCCGAACGGCTCGGCATGCCGGCCGCGGTGATTGCCGACGCACGCGCGCGGCTGTCGGGACGCGAATCGCTGCTCGCCGCGCACCTGGCGCGCCTCGACCGTGAAATCGCACGCGCCGCCGAGGCGCGCGAGGACGCCGAGCGCCGCCGGGCCGAGCTCGAGGCGCTCGCCGGGACGCTCGCCGAGCGCGAGGCAAGGCTCGCCGAGCGCGAGACGGCCCTCAGGCGCCGGCTCGATCAGCGGATCAACGAACAGCTGCGCGAGGCGCGTGCCGAGGTCGATCGCATCGTCGACCAGCTGAAGGAACGGGCCGACGTGCTCGCCAGGCAGGCCGAAGCGCGCGCCGCGCGTGGCGCGAAGCTGACGACCGGCGACGTCGGCAGCCTGCGCGCCGAGGCCCGACAGGCGCTCGGCGCCGTGGCCGAGCGGCTGGGCGACGGACCGGTCGGCGAGGCACTCGACCGTCCCCCCGCGCCCGGTGACCGGGTTGTCGTAGCAAGCATGAACGCCGAAGGTGTCGTGCGGAACGTGTCGGGCCGACGGGTCGACGTCGACGTGCGCGGCATACGGCTGCGCACGAC
>QGVF01000160.1 GCA_003242705.1 Acidobacteriota bacterium | reverse complement strand
GTCGAGGAAACCCGCTACCCGCGCAATCCGCTCGACGTGCTCGCGCAGCAGATCGTCGCGATGGTCGCCGTCGAGCCGACGACCGACAGCGACCTGTTCGCCCTGGTGCGTCGCGCGGCACCCTTCAAGTCGCTCAGCCGGACGGTGTTCGACGGCGTGCTCGACATGCTCTCGGGGCGCTATCCGTCCGACGAGTTTGCTGAGCTGCGGCCGCGCGTCACCTGGAATCGGACGACCGGCGCACTGACCGCCCGCACCGGCGCGCAGCGGCTCGCCATTGCCAACGCGGGCACGATTCCCGATCGCGGGCTGTACGGCGTCTTTCTCGTCGGCACCGGGCGGCACAACGTGCGCGTCGGCGAGCTCGACGAGGAGATGGTCTTCGAGTCGCGTGTGGGCGAGGTCTTCGTGCTCGGCGCCTCGAGCTGGCGTATCGAGGAGATTACGCACGATCGCGTGCTCGTCACGCCGGCGCCCGGTGAACCGGGCAAGATGCCGTTCTGGCGCGGCGATCGGGCCGGGCGGCCGATCGAGCTCGGCCGGGAGGTGGGCACGCTTACACGGCGCCTGCTCGAGTGGCCGCAGGCAACGGCCATCGAACACCTCGTCGCCGAGCACGGGCTCAGCCGGCAGGCGGCCGAAACGCTCGTCCAGTACGTCCGCGATCAGGCGGCCGCCGGCGCCGTGCCCGACGACCGCACCATCGTCATCGAGCGCGTGCGCGACGAGCTCGGCGACTGGCGCGTGTGTGTGCTGTCGCCGCTCGGCGGGCGCATCCACGCGCCCTGGTGCATGGCCGTCACCGCGAAGATTCAACGCGAGCTCGGCCTCGACGTCGAGACGCTCTGGGCCGACGACGGCTTCGTGGTGCGGTTTCCCGACGTGGACACACCGCCCGATCCGCAGCTGCTGGTTCCCGATCCCGATGAGCTCGAGTCGCTGGTCCTGCGCCAGCTGGGGTCGACGGCGCTTTTCGCCGCGCGCTTCTGCGAGAATGCGGGCCGGTCGCTCCTGCTGCCGAAGCGGCGGCCGGGTACGCGGGCGCCGCTCTGGCAGCAGCGCAAGAAGGCCGGCGACCTGCTGGCCGTCGCGTCGCGTTTCGGCTCGTTCCCGATCCTGCTCGAGACCTACCGCGAGTGCCTGCGCGACGTTTTCGACGTGCCGGCGCTCGTCGACACCCTGCGCGGGCTCCGGCGCCGCCGGATCGAGCTGCGCGTCGTCGATCCAGCGACGCCCACGCCGTTTGCGGCATCACTGCTGTTCGGTTACGTCGCGAACTTCCTGTACGACGGTGACGCGCCGCTCGCCGAGCGCCGCGCCCAGGCGCTGTCGGTCGACCAGGCGCAGCTGCGCGAGCTCATCGGCGACGCCGAGCTGCGCGACCTGCTCGACGCCGACGACATCGCGGCGCTCGAGCGTCAGCTCCAGCACCTCGACGACGGGCGGAAGGCGCGGAGCGCCGACGCACTGCACGACATGCTGCTCGAGCTTGGCGACCTGAGCGCCGCGGAGATCGCCGCCCGGGCCGACGGCAATGCTGCGGCGTTCATCGACGAGCTGCGGGCCGCGCGGCGGATCCTGGCAGTGCCGGTGGCGGGCGAGCCGCGGTACATCGCCGTCGAGGACGCGGCCCGCTATCGCGACGCCCTGGGCATTCCACTGCCGCGCGGCGTGCCGGAGTCGTTGCTGACGCCGGTGGCCGACGCGCTGGGTGATCTCGTCCTCCGGTACGCGCGCACACACGGGCCCTTCGTCCCGGCCGACGTCGCGCGACGGCTCGGCGCGCCGGAAGCGGCCATCCGCGGAGCACTGCTGGGACCCGTCGCACGCGGACGGATCGTGGAGGGCGAGTTCCGGCCCGGCGGATCCGGACGTGAGTGGATCGACGCCAACGTGTTGCGGCAGCTCCGCCGGCGGTCGCTGGCGCGGCTGCGCCGGGAGGTCGAGGCCGTCGACGGTGCCGCGCTCGCCCGCTTCGCCATCGACTGGCACGGTATCGGTGCGCGGCGACGCGGGCCCGACGCGCTGCTCGACGTCATCGAGCAGCTGCAGGGAATGCCGCTCGCGGCGTCGATCCTCGAGACGGAGATCCTCGGTGCACGCCTGCAACGCTATGAGCCGGAGTGGCTCGACACGCTGGCGGCGGCCGGCGAAGTCCGCTGGGCCGGCGTGCAGCCGCTCGGACAGCGCGACGGCCGTATCGCGCTCTATCTCGCCGATCAGATGTCGATGCTGCTGCCGCCTCGGACTGGCGACGACGAGCCGGACGAGCGCGAGGCCGCAATCCTGTCGTGGCTGGCCTCGCAGGGCGCGTCGTTCTTCGGCCCGCTGCACGAGGCGGTGGGCGGCGGTTTCCCCGGCGATACGCTCGATGCGCTGTGGCGCCTCGTCTGGCGCGGGCTGGTGACCAACGATACCTTCGGCGCGCTGCGCGCCTTCACGGCGCGACCGGATCGCCGGCGCGCGCGGTCCGGCGCGGCGCGCCCGGCGTTTCGATCGCGGCGTCAGATTCCGCCGGCGGCCGAAGGGCGCTGGTCGCTTGTCCGTACGCCAGCCGCGCCGGCCACGTCGTCGACCGGGCGCATCGCGGCCGTCGCGCGGCAGCTGCTCGCCCGGCATGGCGTGCTCACACGCGAGGCGCTCGCCGCAGAGGGCATCGCCGGCGGCTTCAGCGCGATCTATCCCGCGCTGCAGGCGATGGACGAAGCCGGCCGTGTCCGTCGCGGCTATTTCGTCGCCGGCCTCGGCGCCACGCAGTTCGCCCTGCCGGGTGCGCTCGAGCTGCTGCGGTCGTTGCGCGACGAGTCGACCGAGCCACGCGGCGTCGTGCTGTCGGCGACCGACCCGGCAAATCCGTACGGGACGACACTCGCCTGGCCCGTTCCGGACCTCGCCCGGATCGTCGGGGCGTCGGTCGTGATCGTCGACGGGTGGATGGCGGCGTACGTCGCGCGCGGCGATCGCGAGATCGTCGTCTCGCTGCCGGCCGACGAGCCGGCACGGTCGCGCGTGGCCAGGGCGGCGGCCGCGGCGCTGTTCGCCTTCGCCCGGGGTGACCACGGTGTGCCGAGGCCGATGGTCATCACCCGGATCGATGATCGTCCTGCGGGCGAGCATCCGTTCTCGGCGTTCCTCGAAGCGGCCGGATTCGTGCGTACCGGTCACGGCCTGCACATTCACCGCACCGGGCGGGCGCCGGAGGCTGAGCACGACGAGACCGTGGACGCTCCGGGCGAGCGGCCACCCGCCTGACTGCGACGCATCGCCCATGCCCGAAGGCGACACCATCTTCCGCGCCGCCCGCACACTGCATCGCGCCCTGGCCGGCAGGACGATTACGGCGTTCGACACGCAGCTCAACGCGCTGGCCATCGTCGACCGTCGCGCGCCGCTTGCCGGCCGCAGCGTCGAGCGCGTCGAGGCGCGCGGCAAGCACCTGCTGATCCACTTCTCGGGCGATCTCGTTCTTCGGACGCACCTGCGGATGCATGGCAGCTGGCACATCTACCGTCCGGGTGAGCGCTGGCGCGCGCCGGCCCGCGCCGCGCGGCTCGTCCTGCAGACGTCCGAATGGACGGCCGTGGCCTTCAACGTGACCGACGCGGAGCTGATCGCCACGCGTGAGCTCGCCCGGCACGCGCGCCTCGCGGCGCTCGGACCGGACCTGCTGTCCGAGCGTCCCGACCTGGCAGAAGCTCGACGCCGGATTCGTGCGAGCGACTCGCCACACATTGCGGCAGCGCTGCTCGATCAGCAGGCAGTGGCGGGCATCGGCAACGTCTACAGATCGGAGGTCCTGTTCCTGTGCGGGATCGCACCCTTCAGGCGTGTCGAAGAGCTCGACGACGGGACGATCGACGCGCTGCTCGCGCGTGCGCGCGACCTGTTGCGACTCAACGTGGCCGGGCAGCGCATCGCCGGTGGAGCTTCACGCTCGCGCGTCACGACCGGACGGCTGAATCCTCGGGAACAGCTCTGGGTGTACGGTCGCGCCGGCGAGCCGTGCCGCAGGTGCGCCACCCCGATCAGATCGGACAGCGAAGCCGGGGGACGACGTACCTACTGGTGTCCGCGCTGTCAGGCGTGACGCCGGGCGCGGTCGGTGCGATCGGCCGGCGGATGTCATCGCACCGTGAATTCGAGAAAGTACTGATACGGCAGGAACGTGTGCTCGCGCGCCAGGACGAGACCGCGCTGCTCCATCCAGGCCACCAGTTCGTCGCGCGCGATCTTCATCTCGACGGGTGGACCGACCGGCACCTCGTCCTTGTGGAAGTCGATCATCACGATGCGACCGCCCGGCTTGAGCGAGGTCTTCAGCTTCTCGAGATATACGTCCGGATCCTCGATGTGGTGCCATACATCGACGATGAGGACGAGGTCGACCGGCTCCGGCAGGCGGGGATCATCGGGCGGCGCGAGGATTGTCGTGACGCGAGACAGGCCGGCGTCCCGGATCCGTTCGTCGAGGTGACGGATCATGCCCGGGTTCACGTCGACCGCGTAGACGCGTCCCGTCGGGCCCACGTGGTGGGCCAGTCGCAGGGTGAAGTAGCCGGATCCCGCCCCGATGTCGGCGACGGTCGCGCCCGGCCGCACGGCGAGCGCCTGCATGACCTCGTGCGGCTTCTGCCACGCGTCGCGGTCCGGCTCCTCGAGCGCGGCAATGTAGGCCGCCACGTCGGTGTGGAGGCGATGCATCTCGTGCGCGTCGGCCGGTGCCTGAGCGACGGCGACCGCGGGGCGCGCGAGCAGACTCACGGCGATGAGCAGCGGGAACAGGCGGGTCATGACAATGATCCTGCCGCAGGTCGGAGTGGCCCGACCTGCGGCGTTCGGTCGCAGCGCGCCCCGACGACTACGGGCGGGGCGTGTCGTCGGCGTCGAGGTCGCCGAGCGCGTACTGCACGCCGGCGAGCAGGTGCTCGAGGATCCGGCGATCGGCGTAGATCCGCTCGCTGTGGCCGAGCGCGAGATAGAACACGCGTCCCTGTCCTTCGCGCCGCACCCAGCTGATGCCGTGGTCGCGGTCGGGGCGCGGGTACTCCTCGAGGGCGCGGTCGGCCTCGCTCATCCGGTCGTAGTCGATGCTCGTGAGCACGCGGACATGTTCGCGCGAGAACGACTGGTGCGACATCGTGTAGATCTCGTCGCGCACGTCGAAGGACTGGCCGCCGAACATGGCCGTCAGGGGGCTGTCGGGGTCGTCGATCCTGACCGTGATCTGCTGCGGGTCGAGCCAGTGGTACTTGAAGAACCCACCGATCATCCGGTTGTAGTCGGGCCAGGTGCCCACCTGGGGATCGGGGCCCTGCGGCACCGGCGGCAGCTGGTCGGCCGGCGGATGGGGAATCAGGAGCGCGAGCAGCGCGAGGTCGGCCTGAAGCAGCCGGCCCGTCTTCCTCGTGTCGAACGTCCTGAACAGCGCCTCGGCCAGCGCGCGGGCTTCACCGTCGTCGAGGCGGCCGTCGCCGCTGCGGTCGCCGTGCGCGATCAGCACGGGTGCAAGCGCCGCGCCCGGCGAAAAGCCCTTGAACAGTGCAGCCAGTCCGGCGGCCGCGTCGCCCTGCGCCGCCGCCTTGCTCTCGTGATAGGCATCGGTGGCGGCGTGGATGGCCGCAAGCCCCTTACCGCTGCGTACGAAGTCGAGCAGCGCGGCGCGGCGCGCGGCGGTCGCCGCCGGGTCGTCCGGATCGTCGAGGAACGCTCCGGTCGTGCTCGCGAGGAAGACGGCATCGTACTGCTTCAGGTTGTCGGCCGTGATGTCGGCCGCATCGTAGGTGATGGTCGTCGTCCACGCGCCGGTGCGGGTGCCGAGGGCCTCGATCGTCGCCGCCGCCAGAGGAATCGACGAGTGCACGAAGCCGGCCGCGCGGGCCAGCACGAGCACGCGGCGCGGCTGCCGGGGCGCTGCCGGCGCGCGATCGGGCAGCGCGGCCATCATGGCTTCGACCGTGGCCGCCACGGGCGGCTGCGGCTGCGGACCGCCGCCCATGTTGAAGACGGCGGCGAGGCGGGGGGGGGGGCGCGCCCGGGCGGGGACG
>QGVF01000159.1 GCA_003242705.1 Acidobacteriota bacterium | reverse complement strand
TACCGGGAATGTCGGAGGGCGAGTTATTTGAGTCAGGCCACGGCGGCCTGCTCATAGTACTGCGCTTCGTACTCGGCCGGCGGGACGTACCCGATCGGTTCGAGCAGGCGCCGGTTGTTGAACCAGTCGACCCACGTGAGGGTCGCGAACTCCACGGCCTCCAGATGCCGCCACGGGCCTTGTCGTCGAATCACCTCCGTCTTGAAGCGTCCGATCACCGATTCGGCCAGGGCGTTGTCGTACGCGTCGCCCTGACTGCCGACCGACGGCGCGATGCCGGCATCGGTCAACCGGTCCGTGTACCGCATCGAGAGATACTGCGTGCCCTGGTCGCTATGATGCACGAAGCCGGCGAGCCCGCCGCCGCGCGCGTGGATCGCCTGCTCGAGCGCATCCAACACGAAGTCGGTGCGCAGCGACGATGAGACCCGCCAGCCGACAATCCGGCGGGCAAAGACATCGACCACGAACGCGACGTACACGAAGCCCGCCCAGGTCGCGACGTAGGTGAAGTCCGACACCCACAGGTGATTCGGCCGTGTCGCCAGGAACGTGCGGTCGACCAGATCGCGAGGCCGATCAAGAGCGGGCTCTGACTGGGTGGTCGTGACCCACGCGCGGCCCCGCACCGCTCCAGCCAAGCCCATCTCGCGCATCAAGCGCTCCACCGTGCAGCGGGCCACGCTGTGGCCCTCACGGCGCAACTGCCGCCAGACCTTCCGTGGCCCATAGACGCGGAAGTGGCTGTCGTAGACGCGTTGAATCTCGCCGCGCAGGTCGGCATCGCGCTGCGCGCGCGCCGACCGCCTGGTCGGATCCGTGGCGTGGACGCGGCGTCGAAAATACGTCGACGGGGCGATCGGCAGGACCTCGCCGATCGACTCGACCCCATAGGTCGCACGGTGATCGTCGATGAACCGGACCATCACTTCAGTCGGCGGTCGAGCTCCGCCTGTGCGAAATACGCGGAGGCTTTCCGCAGGATCTCATTCGCGCGTTGCAGCTCGCGGACCTCACGCTCGAGCTGCTTCACTCGCTGGCGTTCGTCCGTCGTCAGGCCCGCGCGTTCGCCGCGGTCACGCTCCGTCTGGCGCACCCAATTGCGGAGCGTCTCGGCCGTACAGCCGATCTTGCCGGCGATCGAGGTGATCGCGGCCCACTGTGACGCGTGCTCAGGCCCATGCTCGCGCACCATCCGCACCGCGCGCTCTCGGACTTCAGGGGAGTACTTCTTCGGTCTTGCCATCGGCTCCATCCTTTCAAGGATTGAGCCCTCCGAAAAACCCGGGACGGTTCAGTCGGCCGCCAGGCCGAAAGCACAGGGCGTCTCCAGTGAACATTGGTCAGCACCAGGATGCGGCTCGGATCCCAGGCGTTGGTAGCGGGATCGAAGTTGAACTTCAGGCACGATTCAAGGGCGGCATCGGTACGGTAAAGTCCGAGCGGCAAGCGAAAGCCACTTTCTCGCGTCTGCAGGATGACGTCACGCCGCATCGAGTACAGGTTGCCATGAATGCCAGAGATGGCGACTTGAAATCTCACCTGCTTCTGGGCGGAGCGCCCCATCACATCGACGCCTGTCGCCGCCTTGGCGTTCGGATTGGTCGTCAAGGCGGCTTCGAGTTTCAAGAACGCATCTTCCAGCACCTCGACATAGCCATCGATAAAGAAGGTGAACGCCCCGCCGGGCCAGATCTCGTGAATGTATGTGTTCCACGCGTGGGATTTGTCGCCGAGCGCAACGTGCCACACACACGAACCGTCGCGGCCGAAGATGGATTCGCTGGCGAAACCAGGGACTGGCGAAACTCGGCGGCCAGCGAGGCATTGCCGTTAACGATGACGTCGATGATCGCGGAACGCTCGCGACACGCCAGCTCGCAGGCTGCGACGACCTTCTGAAGGTGCGAGACCGATTCGCGCGAAGAGAACACCGCGACCGACCAGTCCGCTGCAGTCGTGTGTGTCATGTGCTTCCTCCAGATGCGGAGCACGGAAGTGCCGCACCGCATCGCCAGGTCTGGAAATTCGCAGGTCCCGCACAGACTGCTTCGTCGACCAGAAATGAACCTCGAACAACTGAAGGCGGCAGCCGCCAGCGCTACGGGAGCTGGGCCCGTGGTACCTGGAGATGGTTGAGCAGGTCCGTGGCGCGGTCGAGCTGAGCCAGGTTGTGCGCGCCGGACAGCAGGGCAGTGGCGATCGCCACGGCGAGCGCGAGTCGTCTCCGTCGTCCGACGCAGGCTGTCGAAGCCAGCAGCACCAGCAGCGGCACGAAGTTCAGCGCGTACAGGAAGAATCCGTCGCCGTACAGGATGTGCAGGACGAACTCGCCATCCAGGACGAAGAGCGCGAAGACGGCGATGTGAGGCGACACGACGCCTTTGCGGAGCGCCTCGACTGCCAGTCCGGCCAGCACCAGCCAGCCTGTCGCCGCCAGCCAGAAGAACGGCGTGCCGCCCGGCGTGCCGAAGTTCACCAGGTGCGCGCCCGACCCGTCGACCGCCTCGACGGGTGTCGGCGCCAGGAACGGCTCCGCGACGAAGGTATACAGCCGATGAAGGATGTAGTCCGGAGCGAGGACGACGTAGTCGGCTTCTCCCTGCACGTCGAACGGCATCCCGGCATGGGGGAACAGTCCCCGCTGGACGATGCTGAGGCCGGCCGCGAGCAGCAGGACGACGATGCTGATCCGCAGGGCGCGGCGCAGCCCGAGGCCCAGAGCAGAGGCGGCCAGGCCGGACATCCAGTTCGTGACCGTCATCGACAGCGAGATGAGCGACTGCAGTGGCGCCGTGACGAGGTCGTGTTCGCCGCGCCGGGCCGCGAGCCACACCAGGGGAACCAGCATCGAGGCGCCCGCAAACGCGAGCGTCTCGGGCATGGGCAGCCAGAACATCGCCCCGCTCGTGGAGAGCATGAGACCGGTGGTGACCGCGGCGTCGAGTGGACGGAGGGCGAGCGAGCGGGCGCTGACGTAAAAGGTGGCGGTGAACAGAAACGCACCGGCCGCAACGGTGGCCGCGGCGGCGCCGTCGAACGAAAGGCCGAAGTGTCGTAGCACGACCATCGGCAGGGAGACGAACAGCGCGTACAGCGGATGCACCGTCGTGCGGAAGTGCATCTCGCTGTATCGACTGGCATTGGCCTCGATGACCCTGTTGGCGTCGGCCTCGAACCAGAGGTCCGGGGCGCTGTCGAGAATCGCGAGGTCGAACATCCGGAAGCGCCACTCGGCGAACGCCACAGCCGCTGCGCCGAGCGCCGCCGCCATCAGCGCGTCGGTTCGGTGAGTGCGCACGAGGTGGGCGGCGGCTCCGGCCTGCCTCAGGGCACAGGCGAAGGTGCGCCGGCCGGCGTCAATCGCGTCCAACGTCATCTCGACTGCTTCCGACGCGAGGCCATGGAGGACGCTATAGATACCTTTCATCTATCTGTCAATCGGACCGAATCGTGCGGAGTATAGCCTGCTCGCTACGCCGGCGGCGTGTGGCCGCGGGGGAAGGGACTGACGACCGGCGGCCGCCGGTTTCCGGCCCCTTCTCGCGCGGCTTTCTGTATCATCCGGGAGATTCCCGCCCGGCTCACCGCACGGCCGTCGACCGAGCGTCGCGCGACCGGTGCGTCCGGCGCGGGGCAGCGACGGACGGCGGCCCGGCCGCCACCGCCGAATCGGAGGGATCGTGCCCGCCAGACCGGCCGACGAGAAGCATTCCGACGTGGCCGCCGCCACGCGACTGACACCCGACCAGCTCTACCGCGCCTGCGATCCCGCATCGCTCGGCTTCGCCACGACCGACGAGTTGACCGACGCGCCCATCACGCTCGGCCAGGACCGCGCCGTGTCGGCCATCCAGTTCGGCATCGGCATCCGGCACCACGGCTACAACCTGTTTGCGCTCGGACCGTCGGGTGCCGGCAAGCACACGGTCGTCCGCCAGTTCCTCGAGCAGCAGGCGGCCGACGAGCCGACGCCGCTCGACTGGTGCTACGTCTTCAACTTCGAGCAGCCGCACCGCCCGCGCGCGATCGCGCTGCCAACCGGCCGCGGCACCGAGTTCCGCGACGACATGGCGCGCCTGGTCGACGACCTGCGCAGCGCCGTCCGCGCCGCGCTCGAAACCGACGAGTACCGCAAGCGCCACGCGCAGATCGACGAGGAGTTCCAGCAGCGGCGCCAGGCGGCGTTCGCCGACCTCGCGCAGCGCGCCGCCGGGCGCGACCTCGCGCTCATCCAGACGCCGGTCGGTCTGGCCATCGTGCCGGTCCGCCGTGGCAAGCCGCTCGATCCAGAAGCCTTCTCCCGGCTGCCCGACGACGAGCGCGAGGAGACGGCGGCGGCGATCCGGGAGTTCGAGGGCGAGCTGGCGGCGCTGCTGCACCGCGTGCCGCAGTGGCAGCGCGAGGCGCGCGAGAAGGAGCGCGCGCTCAAGCGCGACGTCACGCACGCGGCTGTCAGCATCCTCATCGACGACCTCGCCTCGAAATACGCCGATCAGCCCGCCGTGCAGCAGTATCTCGCCGCGGTGAAGGCCGACGTCGTCGAGCACGCCGACGACTTCCGCCGTGCGGCGGGCGACGAGGAGCAGGGCCCGATTCCGGCGCTGTTCGGGCGTATCGACTCAGTCGTCGATCCGCTCAGCCGGTACCAGGTGAACGTCCTCGACGGCCACGACGGCGTCGCGGGGGCGCCCGTCGTCTACGAAGACCGGCCGACGTTCCAGAACCTGATCGGGCGCATCGAGCACATCGCCCAGATGGGCACGCTCGTGACGCACTTCACGCTGATCAAGCCCGGCGCGCTGCACCGCGCCAACGGCGGCTACCTGATCCTCGACGCGCGGCGGCTGCTGATGGAGCCGTTCGCGTGGGAAGGCCTGAAGCGCGCGCTGCGCGCGCGCGCGATCCGCGTCGAGGCGCTCAGCGAGTCGCTGAGCCTCGTGAGCACGGTCTCGCTCGATCCCGAGCCGATCCCGCTCCAGGTGAAGGTGGTGCTGATTGGCGAGCCGCTCCTGTATTACCTGCTGCACGAGCACGATCCCGACTTCCGTGAGCTGTTCAAGGTGGCCGTGGAGTTCGAGTCGGTGCTCGATCGGTCGGCGGAGAGCGATCGTGAATACGCGCGGCTGATCGGGACGCTTGCGCGCCGCGCCTCGCTCAAGCCCTTCAGCGCGGGCGCCGTCGCGCGCGTGCTCGAGCACGGCGCGCGGACGGTGGGCGAATCCGACCGTCTCTGGCTGGCACTCGATCGGCTGACCGACCTGCTGCGCGAGGCCGACCACTGCGCTACGGTCGCGAACCGATCGGTGGTCGAGGCGGCCGACGTGCAGCAGGCCATCGACGCGTGGGTCTACCGATCGAGCCGTCCGCGCGAGCGCATCCAGGATGCGATGGCGCGCGGCACACTCGCGATTTCGACCACGGGCGGGGTCGTCGGTCAGGTGAACGCGCTGTCGGTGATTCAACTCGGCGGCTTCGCCTTTGCGCGGCCGAGCCGTGTCACCGCGCGCGTCCGCCTCGGCGCCAGGGGCGTCGTCGACATCGAGCGCGAGGTCGAGCTGGGCGGCCCGATTCACTCGAAGGGCGTGCTGATCCTCTCGGGATACCTCGCCGGCCACTACGTACCGGAACAGCCGCTCTCGCTCACCGCCACGCTCGTCTTCGAGCAGAGCTACGGCCTCGTCGAAGGCGACAGCGCGTCGTCGGCTGAGCTGTTCGCGCTGCTGTCGGCGCTGGCCGACCTGCCGATCGCACAGTCGTTCGCTGTCACCGGTTCCGTGAACCAGCGCGGCGAGATCCAGGCGATTGGCGGGGTGAACGAGAAGATCGAGGGCTTCTTCGACGTCTGCCGCGCCCGCGGGCTGACCGGCATGCAGGGCGTCATCATTCCCGCGACCAACGTTCGCGACCTGATGCTGCGCGCCGACGTCGTCGAGGCCGTCAGGGAAGGGCAGTTCCACATCCACGCGATCGAGACCGTCGATCAGGGCATCGAGCTGCTGACGGGACGACCCGCCGGCGTCCGCGACGAGACCGGACAGTTCCCCGAAGGCACCGTGAACCACCTGGTCGAGCAGCGGCTGATCGCACTGGCCGAGCAGGCGCGCGCGTTCCGGACGACGGACAGCAGGACAGCGGCACCCGGATCGGGCGACGGGCGGTAGCCGCGACGGCGATTCGGAGCGCGTCGCGGCATCCGTCCGATG
>QGVF01000035.1 GCA_003242705.1 Acidobacteriota bacterium | reverse complement strand
CCGCCGATTCACGCGTCAGGCGGCACGGTGCGATCCCGCACGCCGAGGTCATCGACCGGTTGAGCCGGTACGACGCGGTCCTGGTGCCATCGCAGGGACTCGAGACCGGGCCGCTCGTGGTGCTCGAGGCTCTGACGGCGGGAATTCCCGTGATCGGCAGCCGAATCGGCGGCCTGCGTGATCGGGTGCGCGACGGGGCGGACGGCTGGCTGGTCGAGCCGTTCGACGATCCGGCGGCGTGGGCGCGCGTGCTGCGCGAGCTGGCGGCCCGACCTGAAACGGTGTGGCAGCGCAGGGACCGCGTGCGCCAGCCGCGGTCGATGGCCGAGGTCGCCGACGAGATGGCGGATCTGTACGGCGAGCTCGTTCGCGAGAGGCGGCAATGACGGGCGGCCTGGTCGTGATCGAGACGCACCCGGTGCAGTACCGGGTGCCGGTTTATCGCACCGTCCAGCAGAAGTTCGGGATTCCGGTCACCGTCGTCTACGGATCGGACTTCAGCCTCTACGCCTACCGTGACAGGGAGTTCGGCACCAGCCTCGCATGGGACGTGGACCTGACCGGCGGACTGGCGTGCGAGTTTCTGTCGAGAACGAAAGGGGATGGAACGGTCGAGCCGGAGCGGCTCTCGGCGCGCGGCGTCGGTCCCATTCTTGACCGGCTGCGCCCGGCCGCCGTGCTCGTGACGGGCTACAGCCCGGCCTTTCACCGGCAGGGATGGCGGGCCGCGCGGCGGCGAAGTCATCCGGTGCTGTTTCGCGGGGAGACGACCGATCGGCATCAGACGCGACACCCTGTGGTGTCTGCCGCGCGCGATGCTGCGCTGCGACTGGCCTATCGTTCGTGCGCACGGATCCTGTACATCGGCGAGCGCTCGCGGCAGCACTACCTTCGTCTCGGGATCGATCGGTCGAGGCTCGTCTTTTCCCCGTACTGCGTCGATACGACGCCGTTCCGGACGACGGAGGACGATCGCCGGGAGCTGCGGCTGGCGACGCGCAGGGGACTTGGCATCGCGGACGATCGGATTGTGCTGCTGTTTTCGGGAAAGCTCAGTCGCAGGAAGGGCGTCGACCTGATTGTTCCCGCCGTGCGCCGGTTGCCCACTGCGCTCCGGGAGCGGATCGTCGTCATCTGTGCAGGCGACGGACAGGAGCGCGCGGCGATGCTGTCGGCTGCTGCGGGTGAACCGCGGGTGCCGCTGCACGTGCTGGGTGTGCAGCGACAGCGCGATCTGAGCGGGGCTTACCACGCGGCCGACCTGCTCGTGCTGCCGAGCCGGCAGGCCGAAACCTGGGGACTGGTGGTCAACGAAGCACTGCACCACGGAGTGCCGTGCCTGGTGTCCGATCAGGTCGGCTGTGCGCCCGACCTGATCGACGCGCGCACGGGTGTCGTCTGCCGCGCGGATTCGGAGGAGGCGCTTGCCGGGGGCATGGTCCGCGCTCTGGAGCTCGCCGGTCGAGACGAGGTGCGCAACTGGTGCCGCGCCAAGGTCGCACCGTACGGCGTCGAGGCGGCCGCGCGCGGGATCGCCACCGCCTTCGAGGCTGTCACGACGGGAGTCGAGGCATGAAGGTGTCGCGCCTGCTCATCGTCGGCAGTCCCGAACCGACGCACGTCGGCCACCACCTGGCGGATGCGGCACGGGCGCTTGATGTGTCGGTCGCTGTCTGCGACGTGCGCCGGGCCTACGAAGGCGGGGCGATTCGACGCCGCCTGTGGTGGTACCTGCGGGGACGCCGGCCGGTCCGGCTGCGGAGCTTTGCCGCCGAGGTCCTCCGGCGCGTTCGGACCGAGCGGCCGGACGTCGTCCTCACAACCGGGCTGGCGCCCCTCGATGTCGCGACGCTGCGTGCGATTGGTCGCGAGGGCGTGCGTCGGGTGAACTTCCTGACCGATGATCCCTGGAATCCGGTGCACCGCGCGCCGTGGTTCCTGGCGGGGCTGCCGCACTACGATCAGGTCTGGTCGCCGCGTCAGGCCAATCTTCACGACCTTCGCGTGGCCGGTGTCAGGCGCGTCGAGTATCTGCCGTTCGCCTGCAATCCCTCCGTCCACTATCCGGAAGCGCCGGCCGATGAACGTGAATGGCACCAGTACGAATCCGACGTGCTGCTGGCCGGCGGCGCCGATCCCGATCGGGTGCCGTACGCCAGAGCCCTGATCGGCGCCGGCTGTCGCGTTGCCCTGCACGGCGGTTACTGGGACCGCTATCGCGCAACGCGGCGGGCGGCGCGCGGATTTCTCGATGCTGCCGGCCTGCGCAAGGCGACCGGGGCCGCGCGCGTCTGTCTGGGGCTGGTGCGACGGGCGAATCGCGATGGCCACGCGATGCGGACCTATGAGATTCCGGCCATGGGGGGCTGCCTGCTGGCGGAGCGGACGAGCGATCACGAGCGGCTCTTCGGCCGCGAGGGCGAGTGCGTCATGTACTTCAGCAGTCCCCGCGAGGCGGTCGATCGCGTGAAGTGGCTGCTCGCGCATCCGGCGGAACGCGATCGGATGGCCGCCGCCGGCCGTGCGCTCATCGCCGGAGGCCGGCACACCTACGCGGACCGGCTGGCGACCATTCTCGGGAGCCTCTGACGTGCCCCGCGTACTCGTCGTTCAGTATTCGAATCCGGCGGCCTATCCGCCGGTGGAGCACGCGGCGCTCCTGCTGGCCGAGGCGGGGTTCGAGGTCGAGCTGCGCGGTCTGCGCCGGCTCGACGAGATCACGATCGCCCGGCACGAGCGAATCCGGATGCAGTTGAAGCCGCCGGCGCCTGGCGGCTGGCGTCAGAAGGCGGCCTTCGTCCGGTTCGTGTCGTGGATCCGCCACGAGGCGGCACAGATCCGGCCCGACTGGATCTACGCGTCGGATCCGCTGAGCACCCCGGCCGCCTGGTCTGCCGGGGCCGGCCGGAGCGTGCGGTGCATCTATCACGAGCACGACGCGCCCGGGAGCGACGCCGGGTCGACGGCGATGAGGATCGTCCTCGCGGCCAGACGCCGGGTCGCTGAGCGGGCCACCATCTGCATCGCGCCGTCGGACGGGCGCGCGAAACGCCTGTCGGCCGAGACCGGTCGCGCCGACGTGGCCGTCGTGTGGAACGTGCCGCTGCGCCGCGAGGTGGCGCCGCCGGAACGTGGGCCGCGCGCGGGCGGAGACACGCGGCTGCTGTATCACGGGTCCATCGTGCCGGCGCGCGTCCCCGACACGCTGCTCCGGGCGCTCGCCAGGCTCCCGCGCACGGTGTCCTGCTGCATCACGGGCTACGATCCCGCGGGCGGCGCCTACCAGGAGCACCTGCGCGCGCTCGCGGCCGAGCTCAAGCTGACCGACCGCGTCGAGTTCACCGGACCCATCGGTACCCGACAGGAGCTGATGGAGCGCTGTGCGGAGTTCGACGTCGGGCTTTCGCTGCTGCCGCTGAATCCGACCGACTTCAACGAGCAGACGATGCTCGGGGCGTCGAACAAGCCGTTCGACTATCTGGCGGCCGGACTGGCGCTGCTCGTGCCGGATCGCGGCGACTGGCATCGGACGTTCGTCGAGCCGGGCTACGGCGTCAGCTGTGATCCGGCGTCGGTGGCCAGTCTCGAGGCGGCGATTCGATGGCTGCACGAGAATCCCGAGTCGCGCGTCCGGATGGGAGCAGCGGGCCGCGAACGCATCCTCACCGAGTGGAACTACGAGACGGCCTTCGCGCCCGTGCTGGAGACGATGCTCGGTACCGCCGGAGCGCAGGCCTGACATGCGTATCGCCATCGTCGCGCACGGCCGCTTTCACGCCTTCGACCTCGCGCGCGAGCTCCGGGCGCTGGGTCACGACGTGACGCTGCTCAGCAACTATCCGGCGTGGGTGCGGTCCCGCTTTGGTCTCGAGCAGGTGGATTACCGTCCGCTCGTCGCCCATGGGGCGTCGGAGCGGGTACTCTCGCGCCTGGTACCGGCCAGGCGGCAGCTGTTCGAGCAGGCTCGCCACGAATGGTTCGGTCGTTGGGCGGCGCGGACGCTCGGTGGCGGCCACTGGGACGTTGTCCACTGCTGGAGTGGAGTGTCCGAAGAGATCCTGCGCTCGCCGGAGTTGAACGGTGCGGTCCGGGTGCTCATGCGCGGCTCGGCGCACATCCGCGAGCAGAGCGAGCTGCTCGAAGCCGAGGAGCAGCGGCTCGGGATGTCGATCGAGCGCCCGAGCCCGTGGATGGTCGCGCGCGAGGAGCGGGAGTACGCGCTCGCGGACCGAATCGTCGTGCTGTCGACCTTCGCAAGGACGACGTTCGAGCGCCGCGGCGTGACGGCCTCGCGCCTGTCGGTGCTGCCGCTCGGCGTCGACACCGCGGCCTTCGGGGTGGATGCAGAGGTGCGTGAGCGCCGCGCGGCGCGGGTTCTCGAGGGCAGGCCGCTGCGCGTTGTCTACGCAGGGGCGCTGTCGGCCCAGAAGGGGCTGCTCGACCTGCTCGAGGCGGCGCGCCGGTGCGCGGATCTGCCACTCGTGTTCGAGCTCGTTGGTGCGGCGCTGCCGGAAATGGCCGGACCGCTGGCCGCCCGGCCGGGGAACGTCGTGGTGACGGGCGCCGTCGACCAGGGGGCGTTGCCTGCCGTCTACGCGGTGGCCGATCTGTTCGTGTTTCCCACCATCCAGGACGGCTTCGGCATGGTGCTCAGCCAGGCGGCGGCCGCGGGACTGCCGATTCTGTGCAGCACGAACTGCGCGGGGCCGGAGCTCATCGCGGCCGGCGCGCCCGGCTGGGTCGTTCCGATCCGTCGGCCCGACCTGCTGGCCGATCGCCTGCGCTGGTGTCACGAGCATCGCCCGGCGCTGGCCGAGATGGTCCGCACCACCTTCGTGCCGCATGTGCGAAGCTGGCGGGATGTGGCGGAGGACTTTGCCGGGCACGCCCGCGAGTGGGTGAGCGCGATGCGACGGGAGCGTTCGGCGTGATCGAGACGGGACTGGTGTACTGGCTGCTCGGCTGGCTGGCCGCGGCCGGGTTCGTCCTGGTGCGGCACTGGCAGCGCGGCGGCGCGGGGCTCGTCTTCACGTACGTGCTCTCGTACGGGGCCATGCACTGGCTGGCGTCGGCCATCTACCTGCTGCCGTGGTACACGTCGTCCCGGATCGACGACACGCTCGTCGGTCTCGAAGTGGCCACGATCGGGATGGTGATGTTCGCCGTTGGATGCGAGATCGGGTCGGCGCTCTTCGCGCGATCCGACGCGTTCCCGCCTGACACCGAGGCCGGCGAGCAGGAGTCGCGCGCCGTGCCCGGCAGAATCGTCAGCGTCTATCTCATCGGCGGTGCGGTGATCTACGGCGGCGTGTATCCGTTGATCGCCGGGCTTCCGACAGCGTCGGCGCTCGCCTCGACCTCGTCGTCGCTGATGGTGCTCGGCATTGCGCTGAAGGCCTGGAACGCCTGGCAGCGCGGCGCCTACGTGCGCATCTGGCTGTGGCTCGGCGCGAGCATCGTGTTTCCCCTGATGACGCTCGTCGGCCAGGGCTTTCTCAGCTTCGGTCTGGCCTCGATGCTGATCGTGGCCACGTTCGTGGCCGGCTTCTATCGGCCTCGCTGGCACGTGGTCATCGCCGGTCTGGTCGTCGCATTTCTGGGCCTGTCGGTCTACGTCACCTACATGCGCGACCGGCGCGACATCCGTGCGGTGATCTGGGCGGGTGAGGCCATTTCGGAGCGGTTCGAGATCCTGCAGGACACGTTCACGAGGATGGAGTGGTTCGATCCCACCCGCATCGAACACCTGCGGCGCGTCGACGATCGACTGAATCAGAACGCCCTCGTCGGTGCGGCGGTCCAGGGCATCAGGACCGGCGCCGTCGAGCCGGCGTGGGGCGGCACGATCGTGGACGCGGTCATTGCACTCGTGCCGCGCGCGATCTGGCCCTCGAAGCCGGTCGGTGCCGGCAGCGGCGACATCGTGTCGGACTACACGGGGCTGACCTTCGTCGAAGGCACCAGCGTTGGCGTGGGTCACGTCATGGAGTGGTACGTCAACTTCACGATGCCGGGCATCGTCATCGGCTTCGTGCTCATCGGCGCTGCCATCAGCTACGTCGACCGCGCGGCGGCGGCGTGGCTGCAGGCGGGCGACGCGGGCCGGTTCACGTTCTGGTTCCTGCCCGGACTGAGCCTGCTGTATGTCGGTGGATCGTTCGTGGAGATGACGGCCACTGCCGGGGCATCCGTGGCCGTGGCGTGGGCGCTGCGCCGGGTCTTCGTCCACGACGTCGAGCCGGCGTTCGAGGCGAAGGACGAGGAGTCCATGGAGTCGCTGCCGTGAGGGACGGATTGCAGCGGCCCGGGCTGGCGGCGATCACGTTCAGTCCCCATGGCGGCGGCATTGCGGCGGTCTCGCGGCTGGTCGACCGGGTGCTTCGCGAACACTGCGGGGCCGTGACGCGATTCACGCTGGCCTCCGACGAATCGCGATTCGAGACCGGGTTCTTCGAGCGGGCCGCCTTCGGCGCGGCCATCGCCGCCGCGCAGCTGACGGGGCGCTGCCGCTGGATGTTCTACACGCACCTGAACCTGGCCCGGGTGCATCGGCTGGTTCCGGCGCGTCGTCCGTATGTCGTCTTTCTGCACGACGTCGAGGCCTGGACTCCGCTCAACCGTCCGATGCGGGACGTGCTCGCATCGGCGCACCTGCGAATCGCCAACTCGCACTACACGGCCCGTCGCGTCGAGTCGGCAAATCCCGCGGCCGGTCCTGTTGCGGCCTGTCCCCTGGCCCTCGAGCCCGGTGCCCTCGACGAGCGGTCCGGGCCCGTGGGCGGTCCGCCTTCACGCGACGTGGTGATCGTGGGGCGCATGGTCGGCAGCGAACGATACAAGGGACACGATCAGCTGCTCGAGGCCTGGCCGCTCGTACGCGCGGCCTGTCCCGACGCCCGCCTCATCTGTGTTGGCGAGGGCGATGACGTGCCGCGGCTGCAGGAGAAGGCGCGAGAGTGCGGTGTCGCCGATGCGGTTGTCTTTACCGGGTTCGTCGACGACGAACAGAAGCGGGCCATGTACTCGCGGGCCGCATTGCTGGCCATGCCGAGTCGTCGCGAAGGCTTCGGGCTGGTCTACCTCGAGGCGATGGCGGCCAGGTTGCCCTGTGTTGCGTCTCCGCACGACGCGGCGGCCGAGGTGGTCGTCGACGGTACGACCGGCTTTCTGGTGGCGCAGGATGATCGCGACGGGCTGGCGTCGGCGATCGTGCGGCTGCTTGTCGACGAGGAGCTGCGGCGGCGCATGGGCGCCGCCGGGCGGGCGCGGGTGGAGCGTGAGTTCAGCTACGAACGCTTCAGCGGCCGGCTGATCGATCTGCTCGCTGGCGTCGTGCCTGCCGTGGCTGCCGACCGTCGTGTCGTGGGAGTGCCGAGGTGAGAATCCTGCATGTGATTCCCGCCGTGGCGCCCAGGTACGGAGGCCCCAGTGTCGTGGCCGTCGAGACCGTGCGCGCCCTGCGGCGCGAAGGGCACGATGCGTTCGTCGCCACAACCGACGCCGACGGGCCGTCGCGGCTCGATGTGCCGCACGGGACCGTGGTCGAGTGGCAGGGGGTGCCGATCGTCGCGTTTCCGCTCGGCGGCGGGGAACGGTTCAAGTGGTCCGCCGCTTTGGCGCGCTGGCTCAGGGAGGCTGTCGCCAGCGTGGACGTCGTCGATATCCACGCCATTTTCAGCCACAGCTCGATCGCGGCTGCATCGGCGGCCCGGCGCGCGGGCGTGCCGTTCGTCGTGCGGCCGCACGGTGCGCTCGACCCGTGGAGTCTCGGTCGGAAGGCGCTCCGCAAGCGGCTGCTGCTGCGCGTGGCCGTGCGGCGCATGCTCGAAGACGCCGCCTGCGTGCAGTACACGACGGCGGCTGAAATGGAGGCGGCGAGCCGCGCGCTGCCGTGGCTCGGACGCGGGCGGGTCGTGCCGATCGGCATCTCCGATCAGGCGTTCGGGACGCCGGAGCGTCGGGCGACCCGGCCCTACGTGCTGACGCTGTCGCGGCTCGATGCCAAGAAGTCGCTCGAGCTGCTCATCGACGCCTTTCACGATGCCGGTGTGGAGGGGTGGCGGCTCGTGATCGCCGGCGACGGGCCCGGCGACTATGTGGACAGTCTTCGCAGCCGCGCGGCGGCGGGCCCGGCGGCGCGCCGGATCGAGTTTGTCGGGTGGGTCGATGGCGAACGCAAGCGGCAGCTGCTGCGTGGCGCGTCGTTGCTGGCGTCGCCATCGGCCCAGGAAAACTTCGGCCTGTCGGTGGCCGAGGCGATGGCCGTGGGAGTACCGGTGCTGGTGACGCCCGGCGTCAACCTGGCGCAGGAGATCGAGGCGGCCCGTGCCGGCTGGGTCGTGGCGCGCGAGCTGTCGACGCTCACGCTCACTCTCCGATCGATTTGCCGTGATGACGACGAGCGGGAGCGGCGAGGGGCGGCAGCGCGGGCGCTGGCTGAACGATTCCGCTGGTCGACGTGTGTGAAGCCGCTCATCGACCTCTACGACGCCGTACGCGCAGGAGCACCGGTCCATGCCTGAGCGCCCGACGGTGCCGGTCACCGTCATCGTTCTGACGAAGAACGAGGCGGCCAACATCGACGCGTGTCTCGACGCCGTCCGCGACTGGGCCACCGCCATCTTCGTCGTCGACTCGGGAAGCACCGACGACACCCGGGAGCGCGCCCGGCGCGCCGGGGCCGAAGTCGTGGTGCATCCATTCGAGACGCATTCGGCACAGTGGCAGTGGGCGCTCGACCACCTGCCGATTCCGACCGAATGGGTACTGGCGCTCGACGCCGACCAGCGTGTGACACCGGAACTGCGAGAGGCTGTCGCGGCCGCACTGGCAGGACCGGAGGCGGGCCGGTACGACGGATTCTTCGTCAATCGCCGGCAGGTCTTCCGAGGACGCTGGATCCGCTACGGGGGGTACTACCCGAAGTACCTGCTGAAGCTGTTCCGCCGGTCGGCCGTGACGCTCGATGCCCGCGAACTGGTCGATCATCACTTTCACGTGCGGGGGACCACCACGCGGCTGCGCGGGGACCTGGTCGAGGACAACCGGAACGAGGCGGCCATCGGCGCCTGGGTTGACAAGCACAACCGCTATGCCCGACTGCAGGCGATTCAGGAGTTGCGCGAGCGTCGCGAGGGGGGCAGTCGGGGACGCTTCTTCGGGAGTCCGGACGAGCGCGTCAACTGGCTCAAGGCGCGCTGGCGGCGGCTGCCGCTGTTCGTCAGGCCGTGCCTCTACTTCATCTATCGTTACGTGATCCGGCTCGGGTTCCTCGACGGCCGCGAGGGGTTCGTCTTTCACGTGCTGCAGGCGTTCTGGTACCGGCTGCTCGTCGATATCAACATCAGCGAGCTGGCGGGCGAGGCCGGGTCGGACAGGGACCCCGTCGCGGAGGAGGGGCGCCGCGAGGCGCAGGTGCGGGCGTGAAGGAGACCCCTCCAGCTGCCGATTGTCGGGCCGCACGGGCGGAACACTGCCCGCGCGCCCAACGACCGTCATGATCATCCTCGGGATCAACGCGTATCACGCCGACGTCTCCGCCGTTCTCATTCGGGACGGCGTGCTCGTCGCCGCCGTGGAGGAGGAGCGCTTCCGCCGCATCAAGCACGTGGCGGGCTTTCCGCACGAGGCGATCAGGGCGTGCCTGCGGATGGCCGGCATCAGCGGCCGCGAGGTCCGGCACGTGGCCGTGTCGCGCCGGCCGCGCGCACACCTGCTGCGCAAGGCTCTCTATACGCTCCGGCGCAGGCCGGACGCGCGGCTGCTGAAGGACCGGGCGGCCAACTACCGCAGGGTCGGCGCTGTCGAGACGACGCTCGCCGAAGCGCTCGGGCTGCAGCCGGGAGATCCGCGGCCGCAGGTGCACTACGTCGAGCACCATCCCGCGCACCTCGCGAGCGCCTTCTTCGTCTCACCGTTCGACCGTGCCGCCGTCTGCGCGATCGACGGGTTCGGCGACTTCGTCAGTACGTCCTGGGGACTCGGGCAGGACGGCCGCATCGACGTGCGTCACCGCACGTTCTTTCCGCACTCGCTGGGGCTGGTGTACCTCGCCATTACGCAGTACCTGGGCTTCCTGCATTTCGGCGACGAGTTCAAGGTCATGGGGCTGGCGCCGTACGGACGGCCCGATCGGGTCGACGAGATGCGTCGGCTTGTCCGGCTCCGCCCGGGGGGACGCTTCGAGCTCGACCTGACCTACTTCCAGCACTGGCGCGGCGACTCGCCGATGACGTGGGACGAGGGCGCGCCGGAGCTCGGCCGTGTGTACGCTCCGGCGCTCGAGAGGCTGCTGGGACCGGCACGGCGTCCGGAAGAGCCCCTCACGCCGGAGCACGAAGCCGTCGCGGCGTCGCTGCAGGTCGTGTTCGAGGAAGTCGCGTTTCACGTCCTCGAGGCGGTGGCGAAGGCGACCGGCGAGCGTCGGCTGTGTCTGGCGGGCGGGTGCGCGATGAACAGCGTGGCAAATGGCCGGATCCGCGCGGCAACGCCATTCGACGAGGTGTTCGTTCAGCCGGCGGCGGCCGACAACGGCACGGCGCTCGGTGCGGCTTTCTTCGTCGAGCATCAGGTGCTTGGCCGGCCGCGCTCGTTCGTCATGGAACACGCCTGCTGGGGGCCGGCGTTCGACGATGAGGCAATTGCGTCGGCGATCGAGGCGCGGCAGGCGGACATACGGGCCGGGCAGTGCGACGTCAGGCGTTTCGAGACGCGACGCGAGCTGAATGAATGGACGGCGGCCCGCATTGCCGAAGGCCTCGTGATCGGCTGGTTTCAGGGAAGGATGGAATGGGGCGCACGAGCGCTCGGCAATCGCAGCATTCTGGCCGACCCGCGGCGCGCCGACATGCGCGACATCATCAACAGCAAGATCAAGTTCCGCGAGAAGTTCCGTCCGTTCGCACCGTCGGTCCTCGAAGAGGCTCTCGACGACTACTTCGTGGGTGCCGCGCCCGATCCCTTCATGCAGCAGGTCTATCCGATCCGTCCGGAGCGACGGGCAGAGATTCCCGCCGTGACGCACGTCGACGGAACGGGGCGGCTGCAGACGGTCAGCCGGCGTACGAATCCCGAATACTGGGAGCTGATCCGCGCGTTTGCCGGCCTGACCGGTGTGCCGGTGCTGCTCAATACGTCGTTCAACGAGAACGAACCCATCGTGCACGCGCCCGGGGAGGCGCTCGACTGCTTCCTGCGGACGCGGATGGACGTGCTCGTGCTGGGACTGCACGTCATCGTGAAGCCGTCGGCCGCCCCGGCCGCGCAGCAGAGGAGAGAAGTGAATGCAGTGGGGTAATCGCAGGACGCTCGTCACCGGAGGCGCGTCCTTCATCGGATCGCACCTCGTCGACGCACTCGTCGAGCGCGGGGCCCGCGTACGGGTCGTCGATAACCTGAGCAGTGGCCGGCTCGACAACATCCGCACGCACGTCGAGTCCGGCGCCGTCGAGTTCATCGAGGGCGACCTGCTCGATCAGCGCGTCGTCGATCGGGCGATCGACGGGATGCAGGTCGTCTTCCACCTGGCAGCCGACCACGGCGGCCGGGGCTATGTCGACCTCCACCAGGTGGCGTGTGCGACGAATCTGGTGCTTGACGGTCTCGTCTTCGCAGCCGCACACCGCGCCGGCGTCGAGAAGGTCGTCTACGCGTCGTCGGGCTGCGTGTATCCGAACCACATCCAGACCGACCCGGACCGCATCCTCTATCTCACCGAGGACATGGTCGGACCGCCGTATGACGCCGACAACATGTACGGCTGGGCGAAACTGATGGCCGAAATGACGCTGCAGGCCTACCATCGCGAGAAGGGACTGAAGGCGGCCTGCTGCCGCTACTTCACCGTCTACGGCGAGCGCGGGCACGAGAACCACGCCGTCATCGCGATGATCGCGCGTGCATTCGTCAGGCAGAATCCGTACGTGGTCTGGGGCACCGGCGAGCAGATCCGTAACTGGACCCACGTGAGCGACATCGTCAGCGGCACGATCCGCGCCGCCGAGGTCATCGACGACGGAACGGCGGTGAACCTGGGGACGATGGAGCGGACGCGGGTGATCGATGCCGTGCGCGAGGTCCTTCGGTACACCGGGCACGAGGCGGAGATTCAGCTGCGACCCGAGATGCCGACCGGCCCGATGAATCGCGTGGCCGACAACAGCCTGGCCCGGCGCCTGCTCGACTGGGAGCCGCAGGTGAAGTTCGTCGACGGCCTGCATCGGACGATCGACTGGTACTTCGCATCGAAGGATCGGGAGCTCGTGGCCGCTACGCTGGAGCATCGGCTGACGGAACGCTGAAAGCGCACGTCGTTCATGCACGTCGTCTTCTTCAACCGCTCGTACTATCCCGACCAGACGGCTACCGGTCAGCTGCTGACCGACCTCTGCGAGGATCTGGTCCGCGAGCACGGGTGCCGGGTAACGGTGGTCACCGGGCCGCCGCTGCTCCCGTCGGCGCCGATGCAGCCGGCCCGCTGGCGGGTTTTCGAGCGGCAGGAGCATGGCGGCGTGAAGATCCTGCGGGCGGCCGGGACGCGGTTCGACAAGCGACGGTTTGCCGGGCGTGCCGCCAACTACGTGAGCTACTTCGCGTCGGCGTGTGTCGCCGGGCTGCGACTCGAGCGTCCGGACGTTGTCGTGGCTCTCACTGATCCGCCGATCATCGGCCTCGCGGCATGGCTGTCGAGCCTCCGCTATCGCGTACCGCTCGTGATGGCGTTCAAGGATCTGTTCCCGGAGGTCGCGGCGCTGCTGCCCGATTTCCACAGCGACACGATCAATGCGGCGCTGCAGCAGGTGAACCGCTTCCTTGTCCGTCGGGCCGCCCGGAACATCGCGCTCGGTGAGACGATGCGGCAGCGACTGATCGGCGACAAGGGGGCACCGCCGGAGCGGACCGTCATCATCGCCGACTGGGCCGATACATCGGCGATCGAGCCGGGCGAGCGCGAAAATGCGTTCCGACGCGAACACGGGCTCGCGGGCCGGTTCGTCGTGATGCATTCGGGCAACCTCGGCCTGGCTCAGAATCTCGAGACGATCGTCGAGGCCGCGGCGAGGCTGCGGCATCGGCCGGAGATTCAGTTCGTCTTTCAGGGGGAGGGCGTCAGCAAGGCGACGCTCCAGCAGCAGGTTCGTGATCTCGGCCTGTCGAACGTGACGTTTCTGCCGTTTGCGCCGAAGGAGCGACTCGGCGAGTCCTTTGCCGCGGCCGACGTGTTCATCGTGTCGCTGCAGCGTGGCCTGGCCGGCTACATCGTGCCGAGCAAGCTGTATGGCATTCTTGCGGCGGGCCGCCCGTACGTCGCGGCGGTCGAGGAGGACTGCGAGGTTGCGTCACTGACACGGGCGCATCGCTGCGGGCTTGTCGCCGAGCCTGGCGATGCGGGAGCGCTGGCCGACGCTGTCCTGCGCCTGTTCGAAGATGCGGGCTTCCGCGCGTCGGCGGGCGGGAACGCGCGACAGCTGGCACTGCAGTTCGATCGGAGGAGACAGGTAGCCCGCTACGTCGAGCTGTTTCGCGAGCTCACCGGGGCGACGTCGCGGGCCGGTGCCGGGTGCGTCCCGGCTTCGGGAGTCCGGGCGTGAGCACGCGAACCGGGGCCGACGTGCTCGCGGGAAGCGGGCGAGGGGAAGCAGAGCGGTCGTGGGCGGTTCGCCTCGATCTGGTGGCCAAGCGGACGTTCGACGTCGCTGTCGCGGGCGCCGGACTGCTGGCGTCGATGCCGGTCTGGCTGGTGGCGGCGCTGGCGATCAGGCTGGAGGACGGCGGTCCCGTCTTCTACAGCCAGGAGCGGGCGGGAAAGCATGGCCGCCCGTTTCGTGTGTACAAGTTCCGCTCGATGGTGCCCGACGCGGAAGCCAGGGTCGGCGCCCTGCAGGCCTCGGCCGACGACCCGCGCATCACACGCACGGGACGCTGGCTGCGGGCGACGGCCATGGACGAGCTGCCGCAGCTCTGGAGCATCTTCGTCGGCGACATGAGCTTCGTCGGCCCGCGTGCGCTGCGCCCCGGCGAAATCGAGATCGAAGGCGACGGTCGGGCGGTGGCGCTCGAGGATGTTCCGGGCTACGCCGAACGTGCCTCGGTGACGCCCGGCCTGACGGGCCTGGCCCAGATCTATGCGCGGCGGGACCTGCCGCGGAGGCAGAAGTTCCGGTACGATCGCCTCTACATCAGGCGCCGGTCGTTCTGGCTCGACATGCGGCTGATGATGCTGTCGTTCTGGATTTCGTTCCGCGGCCGCTGGGAGGATCGCGGGCACAAGGTCGGACGACGGAGGAGAAAGATCGCGCGTGCGTGATGTTGTCGTGATTGGCGCCGGCCCGGCCGGCTCGACCGCCGCCCGGCTGCTGGCCGACGGCGGTCACGACGTGCTGATCCTCGAGGAGCACGACGAAGTCGGCACGCCCGTCCACTGCACGGGCCTGCTGGGCAGCGAAGCGTTCGACGAGTTCGACCTGCCGCGCTCGCTGGAGCTGGCGCGGACCGATGCCGCACGGTTCTGGAGCGGCGGCGGGCGATCGGTGCCGCTGCGCAGCGATCGCGTGAACGCGGCGGTCATCGACCGCGGCGCGCTCGACCGTCACCTGGCCGACTGCGCCGTGGCCGCTGGCGCTGATCTCCGGACCGGCTGTCGCGCCGAACACGTGGAAGTCGACCCGGCGGGCGTCACGGTCGTCGTCCGTGGAGCTGAGCCTTTGCGCGCGCGCGCCGTGGTGCTGGCCTGCGGCGCCAGCTACCGGTTCCACCGCCGCCTCGGCCTCGGGCTGCCCGGCGTCTTCCTGCAGAGCGCACAGATCGATACCGCCTGGCCGGCCATGCCGGGCATCGAAGTGCAGTTCGGCAGGGAAGTCGCGCCCTCGGGCTTTGCCTGGATCGTCCCGTTCACGCGCGACGGTGAGCCGCGGGCCAGAATCGGCCTGATGAGCGAGACCCGGAGCGCCGAGCGCTTCGCCGCCTTCGTCGATTCGCTCGCGCGCCGAGCGGGCATCGATCCCGTTCGGGTGCCGGCGCCGCGACAGAAGATGCTTCCGCTCGGTCCCGTCCGGCGCTCCTATGCCGATCGTGTCCTGGCGGTCGGCGACGCGGCCGGCCTCGTCAAGCCGACGACGGGCGGCGGGATCTATTACGGAATGCTGAGCGGCGTCTTTGCCGCGCAGGTGCTGGGCGATGCGCTGCGGCGTGATCGACTCGGCGCGCGCGTGCTTCGGCAGTACGAGCACCGGTGGCGCCAGCGCCTGGGACAGGAGATCCGGGTGGGCCTCGCCTTCCGCAGCATCGCGACGCGGCTGAGCGACGAGTCGATCGACGAGTTGATCGACCTCGCGGGCGCCGGGACGGTAGCTCCGCTCATCGAGCGCACGGCGTCGTTCAACTGGCACCGACGGGCGGCCATCGCGCTGCTCGGCCATCCGTCGGTCCGTCGCATCGTCTTCCGCACCTGGGCGAGGAGTGCCGGGTCGATCTGACGTGACGAACGCACTGGCGGCGACGCTGCGCGGCCCGTCGCGCCCGTGGGACTGGTGGGCGGCCCGATGGGACGAGGCGGCGGCCGCGGCCCGCGCCCATGGGGTGCTGCCGCTTGCCGGCGAAGCCGCGCTGGCCGATCCGGCCTGCCCGCCGGCCGTGCGCGCCCGCTTCGAGGAGCAGCGGCGCCGTGACGCCGCCCTCGAGCTCGTGCGTGAGCACGAGCTGCGACGGCTCTTCGATCGACTGGCTGCGGCCGGCGTCCGTGCGCTCGTCGTCAAAGGGGCGGATCTGGCGTACAGCTGCTATTCGTCGCCCGAGCTGCGTCCGCGCACCGACACGGATCTGCTGATCGAGCCGGGCCATCGAAGGCGGGCGGCGGGAGTGCTGCGTGAGCTGGGTTATCACGCCGTGCCACAGTCCGGCGGCGACCTGCTGATGTACCAGGAACCGTACCGGCTCGAGCGCGACGGGGTGCCGGTTCACGTTGTCGATCTGCACTGGCGGCTGTTCAACCCGCAGCGCTACGGAGCGGTGTTCGAGGCCGCCGAGCTGCTGGAGCGCGCCGGGCCGCGTCGCGCCCTCGGGACCGCAGCGATGGGGTTGTCGCCCGCCGACGCGCTGCTCGTCGCGTGCGTCCACCGGATCGCCCACCACTTCGATCGCGAACGCCTGATCTGGCTCGTCGATATCGAACGGCTGGCGGTTCGTCTCGCGCCGGCCGACTGGGACGCGTTTGCAGCCTCGGCCGCGGTGCGACGTGTGAGTGCTGCCTGCCTGCGCAGCCTCGAGGCGGCGGTCTCCAGCTTCGGCGCCCAGGTGCCGGACGAGGTGCGCGGGCGCCTGCGCCGACAGGCGGCGTCGGAGCCGGACGATGCGCCGTTCCGTGATGCGACCGCGCCGCACGCGGCCCGAATCGCCTCGGACCTGCGGCTCGTCGGCGGCTGGCCGGCACGCGCCCGGCTGCTGCGGCAGCACCTGTTTCCGCCTCGTCACTACATGCGCGACGTCTACGCCCCCGACAGTCGGCTGCCGCTCGCCATCCTCTACCTGAAACGCATCGTCAGAGGCTCGCATCGATGGTTACGGCGCGCGTGAGCCTTTCCACGAGCTGGCCGATCGTGGCGCTGCTCGCCTGGGGCGTGCTCATGTTCGGCGCCGTGTATCCGTGGGCCTACTGGCCGCTGTTTGCCGGGGCCACGGTGATCGGACTGCACGGCACCTTGCGCGGGCAGGCCTGGCGCGATCCGCGACTGCGGCGGCTGCTGATCGTGGTCGGCTGGCTGATCGTCGCTGTCAGTGTCCAGGTGGTCGCCCTGCCATCCTGGCTCGTCGCCACTGTCTCGCCCGGTGCGGAGCGCTTCCTGCGCGCCTTCCGGGTGGGCTATCACCCGGCCGAACTTCGTACGCTTTCACTCGATCCGGCCGCGACAGTGGTCGTGCTCGTCGAAGCAGGGAGCCTCGGCGTGCTGCTCGTCGGGCTTGCGCGGCAGCTGCGGCGGCTGGCGCTCGACTGGATCGTGGGCCAGCTCATGATGCTCGCGCTGGCCGTCGCCCTCGTCGGCATCGTTCACCATGCGCTGAGCGATCCGGACAGCGTCCTCGTGTACGGCTTCTGGGAGCCGCTCGAGGGCGGCAGTGTCTTCGGTCCGTTCGTCAACCGCAACCACTTCGCGGGCTGGATGCTGATGCTGCTGCCGGTCGTCTGCGCCTACGGCTGGGCGCTGGTTCAGCGCGCGGCGCGGCACCGCCGGCCGGCGCGTGTCGGCGACTGGCTGCGCTGGGTGAGTGGGGTCGACGGCAACCGCGTCCTTCTGGTCTGGACGAGCGCCCTCGTCATGGCTGTCGGGCTGGTCCTGACGCAGTCACGTTCCGGGCTCGTCGCGGCGACGATGGCCATGGCGGCGCTGGTCTATTTTCTCTGGCGCGACCTCGCGGGGCGCACGCGCCTGATCGTGACGACGCTCGTCGCGGTCGTCCTTGCCGGCGCCCTCGTCTGGTCGGGGGCCGGGACGATGGTGGCGCGCTTCTCGCGCGCGGGGGAAGAAGTGCACGGCCGGCTCTCGGCCTGGCAGGACACGCTGCGGATCGTCTGTGACTTTCCGATTGCCGGCACCGGCCTTGGCGGCTATCGCCATGCGATGCTGCTGTACCAGACGCGGGACCGCGAGCGCATCTACACCCAGGCGCACAACGACTACCTGCAGCTGGCCGCCGAAGGCGGACTGCTCGTGTGTCTGCCTGCCGCGGCGGTCGTGGCGGTCGTCGCCGGCGGCATCCGGCGCCGCCTGTCCGACGGCGATCGCGACGACACGACGTACTGGATCAGGCGCGGTGCCGTGGCCGGGCTGCTTGGGATCGCGGCGCAGTCGATTGTAGAGTTCAGTCTGCAGATGCCGGCGAACGCGGCGCTCGCGGTGACGCTCGCCGCGATCGCGCTGCACCGGCCGCGTTCGGATTCCCATGCGTATCGCGTTTGACCTCGACGGCGTTCTCGCCGACCTGCACACTCCGTTCGTGCGGACCGCGCTCCGCCTGTTCCCTGAGCTCGAACCGGAGGCGGTCGAGGCGGGGAATCCGGCGGGTGAGTCCGATTCCCATGACACGGACGTCCCGCCGGTGCTTCCAGGGGTGAACCTGACCCGCCGTCAGTCCGACACGGTCTGGCGGCACCTGGCGTCGATCGAGAACTTCTGGGAGTCGCTCGAGGAGATCGAGCCCGGTGCGGTGGCCAGGCTTGCCGAGCTGGCCGATGCGCGCCGCTGGGAGGTGCTGTTCATCACGAGCCGGCCGACCTCGACGGGGCGCACGGTGCAGCGCCAGTCGCAGCGATGGCTCGAAGCGCGCGGGTTTCCGCTGCCGAGCGTCTACGTCGTGCACGGATCGCGCGGGCGCATTGCCGACGCGCTCGGCATCGACGTGGTCGTCGACGATCGCGCCGACAACTGCCTCGACATCGTGCTCGAGTCGAAGGCCGGTGCGCTGCTCGTCTGGCGCGGCGATCTCAAGGCGGTGCCGGTCTCGGCGCGCCGCCTGGGGATTGCCGTCGTGCCGACCGTGGCCAGGGTGCTCGACGCGCTCGTCGACGCCGAACGGGCGGCAGGCGGCGGTTCGCTGCTCGATCGGCTCCGCACGATGTTCGGCCTGAAGCCCCGGGTCTCGTCGCCGCTCATCCGCTGAGCGGCACCCCTCCTGCTGCCGGCGTCTCGCCGGACTTTCGCTGCCCCCAACCTCCCAACCTCAGGTCGCCGGTATACAGATTCGTGAGCGACCGACGAGGATCGTATGCGGCGTGCCGGCCTCCGGCGCTGAACGGCGAGGAAATCGGCCATTTTCCGCAGGAAAACTACGAATTACGATCTGGTTCTCCCTGGCATCCCCCTTGCCGCACCCCTTGCCGAGCCGTTCTCAGGGCCTGCCGGCATCCTGCCGCGCGTCGCGCCTGACCGGCGGCTGGTCGCAGCGACCAGCAAGGGGTGCTTATGTCACGCCGGTTCCTCGTTCCTCTGTTCGTGCTGTCGATGCTCGCGGTGCACGTGCCCGCCCGGGCACAGAACGTGGACTCCGCCGCTCCCGGTCGGATCGACCTGAGTCTGTCCGCGGCGCTGCCATCGACGGCGGTGGTGCCGCCGGTGCTCGTGGCCGTGGAGCAGCTGCCGTCGCCGATCCGGACGATCGACCCGGTGCGGCGCTCCGGGGCATCGCCCCTGATGACCTCGCTCTATGCGTCGACCGTGGCACTCCAGGCACTGGATGCGCACTCTACCTTCGCGGCGCTCGACAACGGGGCATTCGAGGCAAATCCGCTGATGGGCTCCGCCAGCAGCAACAAGGCGACCTTCCTGGCCATCAAGGCCGGTGTGGCGGTGAGCACGGTCCTGGCGGCGAAGAATATGGCGAAGCGCAACAAGGTGGCTGCGGTGCTGACGCTCGTGGCGGTCAATTCGGCCTATGCCTTCGTGGTCAACCACAACTACAGGGTGGCGCGCGCGATGCGCGAGGCCCGGCCGTTGCCGTAGAGGGGGCGGTTCATGATTGAATTGAGCCGCAGCGGTTCGTCTTCGCCTGCGAGCGCCATGACCGACGATCGACGCCGTTCGCCCCGGGTTCAGCTCCTCAGCCGACTGCACGGCACGACCGTCTCGCTCGACGTCCCCGTCAAGGTGGTCCAGATGAGTCTGGGGGGCATGGCGGTCGAAACGACCGTCGCCTTTCCCGTCGGTGCCGTCCATTCCTTCAGCATCACGCTCGGCGACGGCGCCGTGGCGGAGCTGACCGGCCGTGTCGTGCACTGCAGGAACACGGCACCCGCCGGTGAGCCGCCGCTCTATCTCGTGGGCCTCGAGTTCGTCGACGGCGACGATGGCGGCGACAGCGGGGTCGTCGAGGACATCATGAAGAAGGTCCGCTAGCGACCTTCTGATTCGATCGCGACGGGGAGACCACGTTCGCCGAACGCCGCGACGATGGCGTAGGACCCGGCGGCCTCGGGTCGCTCGGCGTACGGCCGGCCATCGACCTCGACCCAGGCGTGTCCCGCAACCCGTCCCTCGGGGCGGGCCAGACCGAGGACGAGTCGGGGTGACCGTCCCGCCTTCGCAAGTTCCCGATAGCGCACGAGCGCCGCTTCGAGACAGTCGTCACTCTCCAGCCCCCGAAGCCGCTGCAGTCGCACCAGCACTGCCTCACGACGCTGCAGTTCGTGGCGGCTCGTCGGCCGCGGCGCGCTCCAGTACCAGCGCGCCAGGGCGGAGATCGGCACGACGCGCTTGAGAAGGACGGCCGCGCCGTAGACCGCTGCAATACGCGCCGCCCGCGCAAAGGTGCCGAGGCGTCGGCCGGATCGTCCCGTCATGGCCGTACGGCGCCGTCGGCTGGCGCCTCCGGTTCCACGAGCGCGGCGACGCGCGCCGTGAGCAGCGGGAGGGTGGAGAAGTCGGGCCGGTAGGTGAGCCGATAGACCGGCACCGCTTCGGCGAGTGCGAGGAACTGTCGGACGAGCCTCTCCGTCTCGGTCCTGTCCTCAGTGTCGAAGGCGTGTGCGTGGGTCAACAGGACGCTGAACGCGGACGCCGGCGCGACGCGCCCTGGAACCCCGGTGGACAGCCCGCCGGCCCGATCCTGCTCGAGCACGACGATCGCGCGGAGCGGTGAGGCCGCCGGACGTTCCTGTTCCGGAGCCGATGGTCGCGTGGAACCCGAGAGGTGGGCTGCGGCTGGCGGGCGCAGTCTTGGTCGAAACGGCAGGGCGCGGACGACGAACCGGCCCGGCTCGTCCGGCAGCACCAGGACCGCATCGTCGGCCAGCTGGGTGAAGCGGCTCGCGGTGCCGAGCGCGTAGGCCAGAGTGGACTTGCCGCTGCCGCTCGTGCCGCACAGGATCACGGCCCCGCCCGGGCCCGCGACCGCGCTGCCGTGCAGCACGACGTGTCCTTGTGCCTGAAGAATGACCGGCTGTACGACGCGTTCGAAGAAGGAACGAACGGCATCGGCCTCGACCCCGGGGTCAGGGTGAAACCGCACCGTCGGCGAGCGGCGTTCGAAGCGGAACACGCCGAGGCCGGGCCATTCGATCCAGCGCGCGTCGCCGTCGATGAAACCGGTGGCAAACGTCCGCCCCTGATCGTCGGTCCAGGTGCAAGCCACGCGGGGCGCGCTTCCCGGGCGATGCCAGCGCGCAGCGTCGACGAGCAGCGCGAGCACGGAATCAGTAGTCGGGACCGGGCACCTTCCCGGGTTCGGCCGGGTCGCCGACGACCGTCAGCTTGTTCTGGCCGGCACGGACGACGTCGCCGACCGTACCGACGCGGCGGATTTCGGGGCGGACCCAGGGCTGCCGTGTGCCGGCTTCGGGGCGTGCGTCGTTCTTTGGGGTCGTCTCACTCATGAGTCATCCTTTCGCGTGCGCCAGGCGCGAGCGCACCCAGCCTTCCATGTTAACGAGATTCCACGCGAGACCGACATCGCGCGGGGTGCCGTCCCATCGTCCGGTCACCAGTGCCGCTGCCGCCTTCGGCTCGACGATGCCGAGTGAAGCCAGCCCGCGGAAGTCCGACAGCTCGGCCGCCAGAGCCGGCGCTTCGCGCCGGACGATATCGGCGTAGTAATCGGTGGCGCTGACCTTCCGTTGACGGCGGAAGCCGAGCGACGGAAAGCGGGCATCGACCGTCTGCCGGATCAGCGCCTTGGTGCGGCTTCCCTGGTTGAGCCGCTCCGGAGCCACACGATACACCTGGGCGACCAGGTCCGGATCCCAGTACGGGTGCACGTATCGCAGTCCGAGCGGCCGCCCGACGGCGAACTGCTCCTCGAACAGCCACGACATCAACGGATGATCGAGGAAGACGCGTGCCTCGCGGGCGTAGAAGCCGCCCGGCGGCGAGGCCGGCGCGAGGCTGGAGAGCGCGCGCTCGTACATGTCCTGTCTCAACCGCGGATCCCGGGCGATCCATGCCGGCGTGGCTTCGACGACGCGGCGGGCGCGGCGGGCGTCCCAGGCGGCCGGGGCCAGCGCGTGCGCGAGCTGGCCGAGCAGCGGCCGCAGGCTGTAGCGCCAGAGCATCACGCGCACGACCGTCGGCCATGTCTGGTCGTACGAGCGCTTGAACGTCGCCACCAGGCGGGCCAGGCTCGGCAGCCGCAGACCGCGGAGCAGGTCGGCGGCGAGGAACGGACTCGTGCCGAGCCACTCGTCGCCGCCTTCGCCCGTCAGCAGCGTATCGACGCCCGCCTCACGTGCGAGCGCGAGCAGCGGCAGATAGGCCGGGTACCAGTTGTTGAACAGCGGCGCATCGAGTCCGCGGTTGAGCGCCAGCCCGAGTCGCATCAGCCCCTGCGGCGAGACCGTCTCGTCGAAGTCGAGCATCTCGAAGGGCAGCGAGAGCTGGCGGGCGACGCCCGCCTGAATGGGCCGCTCGTCGGCCGACAGGCCGGCGAAGCCGAGCGAATAGGCGCGCGGCACCGGTCCGCATCCGCGCGAGGCGAGGTCGACGGCCACGGCAGCGACACTGACCGAGTCGAACCCGCCGCTCAGCAGGATCCCCGTCTGCTGTCCGGTGAAGGCGCGCGCGGTCGCCAGGTCGAGCAGCGCGGGGAAGCGCTGGACCTCTTCCTCGTCGAGGTAATCGATGTGGTCGATGTCGTCGACCGGGTTCCAGTAGCGACGCGCGTCGAGGCCTGCAGCCGAGACCGTCGCACACCAGCCCGGCGGGAGCCGGTTGACAGCTGCGAAGAACGTTTCGTGTCGAAGCGGCCAGCGCTTGCACAGGTGGTCGGCGATGGCCGCCCGGTTCAGGTCGCCCGAGACACCGGGCTCGGCGAGCAGGATGCGCGGCTGCGGGGCGACGAGCACCCGGTCCGGAAGCCGGGTGTAGAACAGCGGATGTGACCCGAGCGGATCGCGGAGCACGTGCACGCGATCGCGACGCGTGTCGGCAATGGCGATGCCGAACTGTCCGCGCAGCTCGGGAAAGAGCGCATCGCCACGCTGCAGGTAGGCGTCGAGCACATCGACCGCGTCGTACTCCTTCGGTCGATCGCTGCGTGCGCCGTCGAGGCTGGAAACCGTGCCGGTGACGGCCACCGTGACGCCGTCGCGCGCGGCCTGTCGTCCGCCGCGCACGCGCAGCTGCCGCGTCGACAGATCGATCGACGCGAGCCAGTCGAAGGCAGGCGACGGTCCGTCGGTCGCGGCGAGCCGCTCGACGAGGGCGGCAGCGCGGTGATGCCCGGTCCGCTGCATCACGACACCAGCAGGCCGAGCGCGGCGAATCGTTCGACCAGCGCGTGCGTTTCAGCTTCGGCCGCCGCCCGGTCGATTGCGTAGCGGCGGACGAGCTCGTCGGCAATGCCGGCCGGCGCCTGCCCCTCGCTCAGCAGTGTCCAGATGGCCGCGCCGGTCTCGTTGAGCTCGAAAATCTCATTCGAGGACAGGTCGACCAGCACGGCAGCGTTGCCGAGCAGCCGGAACACGACATCGGGTCTGGTGCGCACGCTCTGGAGCCGTCGGTGAATCTCCCGCTCAGAAGAAGCGGATGTTGATGCCCACCGTTGCGCGGAAGTAGTCGAAGTTGCTCGCAATCGGCAGGATGCCGACGTCCGACTGCCGCTCGAGGCGTCGGTGGTAGCGGACATCACCACGGATACCGATGTTGTCCGTCACGTACGCGTTGAGCCCGACACCGAGGAGAATCGCGAAGTTGTTGTAGCTCGTGTCTTCGAAGATCTCCCCGAACGCGACATCCGTCCGGAGCAGGCCTGCACCGGCCAGAAAGTAGGGCTTGACGCCTCGGCCCGGCAGGTCGGCGCCGGCGACGAGCGCGGCGGTGAGCGTGGTGACGTTGGCCGTGTCGGCGCCGAAGAAGTCGTTCGAACGCGCCGCCTCGATCTCGAGGCCGATCGATCGGCCGACGAACGTCACACTGCCCCCGAACGCCGGCGGCGTGTCGACGGAATCCCCCTCGAAGCTGACGCCGAGGAACGGACTGAGGACGATATCGGCCTGAGCGGTGCGGGGAACGGCGGCCAGGAGCGCCAGGGCAAGGGCTGGGGCGAGCCAGGTTCGGATGCGCATGAGACTCCTCGATGAGCTGTGAAAAAGCGTGAACATGCCACGGCCGGCATCGCACGGCCGATCCCGCATATTGAACCACAGCCGGGCCGGTCAGCCGGCGTCGGGCGGCCGACACCGTCACTGTCGGCTTCGTAATCGGCCTGACAGCCCTCGCCGTCACTTCGAGCAGACGGCCGTCGTACCGGGCGCGATTTCCCGGAACATCCATGGCACGAACGTTGCCATGGCAGCAGCACATGTTCAGGCGCTTTCCCTCGGGCGCCGGTCACGACGACGGCTTCACGATGCTCGAGATCCTCGCGGTCATCGTGGTGGCCGTCTCACTGCTGTCGATTGGGCTCGGCGGCTTTTCGCTGGCGCTCGACACGGTCCGCGGCGACGCCAGCATGAACAAGGTGCTCTGGCAGCTGAAGCTGGCCCGTGAGGCCGCGATCAACCAGCGGCGGAGCGTCGAGGTGCGATTCACGCCGCCGAACTTCGTGGCGGTCGTCCGGCGCGATATTCCCAACGGCGAAACGGTGCTGTCGACCACGGTCCTCGAGCACCAGACGACGTTCGTGCTGTTTCCCGATCTTCCCGACACACCGGACCGGTTCGGGGCGTCTGCAGCCATCGACTTCGGCGGCGCCGACGCCATCATGTTCAACGCCGAAGGCCAGCTCGTCGACGAGACGGGCAACATCGTCAACGGCAGCATCTTCATCGGGAGGATCGGCTCGCCCATGACGGCCCGGGCGCTGACGGTCTTCGGGCCGACGTCGACCATCCGCACCTACCGCTGGAACGGAACGGAGTGGAGGAACTGATGGCCGCCCGCACCACGCGCGACGAAGGGTTCTCCCTGATCGAGGTCTCGATCGCGATCGTCATCCTGGCCGTGGGCGCGCTCGCCATGGCCGGCGGTATCGCGCTCGGCGCCCGGCGGCTGACCGGATCGCAGGACCAGATCATGGCGAGCGAGCGGGCGGCCGAAGCGGCCGAGTCGGTCTTCAAGGCACGCGACAACCGCACCCTCACCTGGGCGCAGATCCGCAACGTGGCCGGCGCGGCCAACGACAACGGCATCTTCCTGGACGGGCCGCAGCCGATCCGCGAGCCGGGCCCCGACGGACTGATCAACACGGCCGACGACGGCGACCTGGTCGAGGTGCTGCGGCCGGGTCCCGACGGCCTGCTCGGCACAGACGACGACGTGCGGACACCGCTGTTCGGGATGACGCGCGAGATCGAGATTCGCGATTTGAGTCCGACGCTCCGGCAGCTGCGGGTCATCGTGCGGTACCGCACACCGAGCGGTCAGGAAGAGTTCGTGCTGACCACCTACATCTCGGCCTATGCGTAGTCCGCAGACGCCTCCCGCCGACGCCGGGTTCTCACTCGGCGAAGTGCTGATCGCGCTCGTGCTCACGCTGATCGTCCTGTCGGCAGCGGTCGAGACGATGGCGCGGTCGATGGCGCTGGCCGGCACCTCGCGCGTCATCTCGTCGACGAATCACGGCCTGCAGGCCGCGATGAGCATGATGGTCCGCGACTTCATGCAGACGGGGCAGGGCATCCCGATTGGCGGCGTGCCGCTGCCGAACGGCGCGGGCGCCCAGGAGGTGTTCCGCCCGGGGCCGACGGCGGGCATGACGTTCGCCGCCGGAACGGCCATCCTGCCGGCCCTTCTGCCGGGCAACGCTCTCGGGCCGACACTGGTCGGCGTCCAGACGGACATCGTCACGCTCCTGTACGCCGACCGGACACTGGACCTGAGCGTCTTCCCGCTGGTCAACATCGCGGCCGACGGGTCGACCATGACGGTGAATCCCGCCATCAACATCGGTGGACCGGACGGTATCCGCCAGGGCGACCTGATTCTGTTCAGCAATGCGCTCGGAAACGCGCTGCAGATGGTGACCGCCGACCCGGTGGGGCAGGTCGTCACGTTCTCGACGAACGATCCGATGCGCCTCAACCAGCGGTCCGCCGCCGCCGGCACGCTCATGAACCTGCGCGACGCGAACGGGAACTTCCCGCCGACGACGGCGATGCGTATCCGGATGATCAGCTACTACATCGACACGCAGACCGATCCCGACCTGCCGCGCCTGGTGCGCCGCGTGAACATGGGCAACGAGCTGGCGATCGCGATGGGCGTCGAGAACCTGCAGATCACGTACGACCTGGTCGACGGCGTGACGAACCCGACGAATGTCGACCAGCTGCCGGCGGCCAACAGTCCCCACCAGATCAGAAAGGCCAACCTCTTCCTGGCCGCGCGATCGCTCGAGATCGACCGGCAGACGAACGAGTTCTTCCGCAACAGCATGGCGACGCAGGTCGGGCTCCGGAGCCTGTCCTTCGTCGACCGCTATCGCTAGGAGCAGAGGAGCCATGAAGCGCGACACGCCGGAGCCGCGTGCGGAGCGCGAACAGGGGGCGGCGCTGCTGAGCGCCCTCCTCGTGATGCTGCTGATGGCCGGTGTCACGGCCGGATTCACGGCCATGGTGCTGACCGACACGCGCGTGCGCATGCTCGACAGCACGCGCACACAGGCCTTTTACGCCGTGCACGCCGGGCTCGAACAGCTCACCGCCGATCTCGGCGACCTGTTTGCGGCGGACGTTTCGCCCAGCGCCGCGCAGATCAACGCCTTGACGGCGAACCCGCCGAACATCGGCGTGACGTGGGAGAACCCCGACGGCACGAGCGGCTACCAGATCACGTTCCCGACCGACGCCGACGGCAATCCCGAAGCGTCGGTGATGACCGTGCAGAACGGCCCGTTTCAGGGGCTCGTGGGCCTGGCGACGCCGTACCGCATCGCGGTCACCGGCCGGCTGCGCGACGGGTCGGAGGCCAGCCTCACGCGCACGCTGCAGACCGTGGCGATCCCGGTGTTTCAGTTCGGCATCTTCTCGGAGAATGACCTGAACTTCTTCGCCGGACCGAACTTCAACTTCGGCGGCCGGGTGCACTCGAACGCGAACCTCTTCGTGGCCCAGGGCAACGGAGCCACGCTCACGCTGTCGGAACGGGTGACCGTCGTGGGTGAGCTCGTCCGGACGAATCTGTCGAACGGCTGGGACACGAACAACAGCTACCAGGGGACGGTGCGCGCCATCACGTCGCCCGGCAACTTCCGCAACCTCGCCCGCAACGAGGGCAGCCTCGTCGGCACGCTCGGCAGTGCGCTCAACGAGCCGACGTGGACGAACCTGTCGACGGGCGTCTACAACCACAACATCATGAACGGGCGGACCGGCGCGCGCCGGCTCGACCTGCCGGTGGCGATGTTCGGCGAGGGACCGATCGACCTGATCCGGCGGCCGCGCCCGAACGAGGACGTCAGCAATCCGAACCTGCTGGCCGAGCGGTTCTACTCACTGGCGAGCCTGCGCATCCTGCTGTCGGACACGGCCGACGACATCCTGAACCTGCCGGGGGTGACGGCGACGCCGCCCATCGAGCTCGGCACGGTCGAGCCGGCGGGCTACACGGTCAGTAACAACGCACAGCAGACGCGGCCGCCGTTCGCCGAATCGCCCGGACCCGGGGCAAGCAACCCTGGCGTCATGCTGCCGGCCGGCAAGCCGCTGCTCGGCGGGTACATCAAGATTGAAAAGCAGACGACGCCCGGTACGTGGGTCGACGTCACGCTCGAGATTCTCAGCCTCGGCTTCAACAGTCCGCAGCTGCACAACGCCAATCCCGGCGCCATGACCTACAACAGCGCCTCGGCTGGCGCGATCGCCTGCACCGACCTCACGCCGAACGCCATCATCCGGATCCAGCGACTCTGGGACGTCAACGGTTCGGGCAGCTGCACGAGCCGCAATGCGGCAACCACGGGTGCCGGCGCGGAGGGGCGGTACACGTCGCTTGCGCTCTACGATGCCCGCGAGGCCCTGACGCGCGACACGGCGCCGTCCACCATGAAGCTCGGCGGCATCATGCACTACATCGAGCTCGATGCCTACAATCTCGCGCGCTGGTTCCGCGGGCAGATCAATCCGGCGAACTGCCCGATCCCGTGCAGCGGCGCCGATGCGCTGAACGTCAACGGCTACACGGTCTACTTCTCCGACCGTCGGGGCAACCGCCATCCGGCCACCAATCAGGAGACGGGCGAGTACGGCTGGGAGGACTTCGTCAATCCCGCATCGGCGACCGGCACGCCGAACAACACCCTGAACACCGGCGAGGACGTCAACGGCAACGGCGTGCTCGACACCTACGGCGGCATCCCGCGTCTGCCGTACGGGATGACCGCCTGGACGGGGCCGAATGGCTACAGCGGTACGAACAACCCGTTCACCAGCAGTGCCACACCGCTGACCGAGATTGGTGGAACCCAGCCCATCGAGCGCGCACGGCGCAACCCGCCGATCTTCTTCCGGCGGGCTCTGAAGATCACGCGCGGCGAGAACCTCGCCGCGGCCGCGCCGGGACTGCAGGGACTGACCATCGCGTCGGAGAACCCGGTCTACGTGCAGGGCAACTGGAACGCGTCGGGCAGTTTCAACGGGGCGCACGTGGCGACGGCCGTGCTGGCCGACGCGGTCACGCTGCTGTCGAACAGCTGGAACGATCGGGCAAGCTTCTCGAGCCCGCACGACCCGAATGGCCGGGCCGCGACGACGACCTGGTACCGGATGGCCGTCATCGCCGGCAAGGGACTGTCGTTCCCGCACATCAGCGGCACGTACCAGGACTTCGGGACCGACGGCGGCGCGCACAACTTCCTGCGGTTCCTCGAGAGCTGGAACAACCAGACGCTCAACTACCGCGGGTCGATTGCCAGCCTGTTCATCAACCGGCAGGCGGTCGGCATCTACAAGTGCTGCACGACCGTCTACCACGCGCCGACGCGCGGGTACAACTTCGACACCGAGTTCCTGACGCCCGCACTCCTGCCGCCGCGGACGCCGATGTTCCGCGACGTCAACATCACCGGGTTCTCCCAGGTGATCCGACCGTAG
>QGVF01000158.1 GCA_003242705.1 Acidobacteriota bacterium | reverse complement strand
CGTGGGCCGGCCAGGGGGTTCCCATGATCGTGCGGCTGGGCGAGGAAGATCGGATGCGGTCCGAGTCGGTCGGCGAAGTGCTCATCAGCACGCCGCGCGGCCAGGTGCTGCCGGCGGCCAACGTGCTGGACCTGACGCCGCAGACCGGTCCGACGCAGATTGAGCGCAAGAACCAGCAGCGCATCACCCGCGTCAACGCCGAGATCGACGCCGGCATCGCGCTCGGCGAAGCCGTGGCGACCGTCCAGGAGCGGCTTCCGCAGCTCGACGTCCCGCAGGGCTTCTCGGTCGGCTTCGGCGCCGAGGTCGAGCAGCAGGCGGAGGCCTTCTCGCAGCTGCAGGTGCTGCTGATTCTCGGCGTACTGCTGGTCTACGCCGTCATGGCGTCGCAGTACGAATCGCTGCGTGATCCGTTCATCGTCATGTTCTCGGTGCCGGTGGCGGCCATCGGCGTGGTGCTCGCGCTCAAGCTGACGTCAACGTCTTTCAGTCTGCAGGCGTATATCGGAGTAATCATGCTGGCAGGGATCGTGGTGAGCAACGCCATCCTGCTCGTCGATTACACCAACGTGCTGCGGCGCCGCGACGGCATGCCGCTGCGCGAGGCCGTCGTGCTGGCGGGGCGCACCCGCCTGCGGCCGATTCTCATGACCACCCTGGCCACGGTGCTGGGCCTGGTGCCCATGTCGCTCGGTATCGGTGAAGGCGCCGAGCTGCAGGCCCCGATGGCGCGCGTGGTCATCGGCGGACTGCTGACGTCGACGCTGGTCACGCTCGTGCTCGTGCCGAGCGTCTACACCGTCTTCGAAGAGGGCTTCTCCGGGCTGCGGCGCCGGGCGGCCCGCGCGTCCGCCGAGTAGAGCGCGACAGACACGATCATGAAAAGACTCGTAACGACACTTGGGCTGCTGGCGGTCGCAGGGGGCTGCGCCTGGTACTTCTTCGTCTACGGGAAGGCCGAAGAGCCGCCGCAGATCATCCGTGCCGTCATCTCGCGCGGCACGATCATCGAGGCGGTGCAGGCGACGGGAACGCTCGAGGCCCTGCGCACGGTCCAGGTCGGGCCGCAGGTGTCGGGCACGATCATCGAGCTCAACGCGGACTTCAACTCGATCGTCCGCCGGGGCCAGGTCGTCGCCCGCCTGGATCCGTCCCTCCTGCAGACACAGGTCGATATCCAGGCGGCCAACATCGAGCGCCAGGAGACCGACATCGAGATGCAGCGCGTGCAGCTCGAAGATGCCGAGCGGAACCTCGCGCGCACGAAGGAGCTCTTCGAGAAGGGGCTCGCCAACCAGACGCAGCTCGAACAGGCCGAGCTGGCTGTCAAGACGCGCCAGGCGCAGATTGCCGCGGCCGAAAAGCAGCTGGTGCAGGCGCGCGCCAACCTCGCGCAGGCCGAGCTGAATGTCTCGTACACCGAGGTCAAGTCGCCCATCGACGGTGTGGTCGTCAACCGGCTCGTCGACGTCGGCCAGACGATTCAGTCGAGCATGAACATCACGCCGTTCTTCGAGATCGCCACCGACCTCAACACGCTGCGCCTGACGGCCGGCGTCGACGAGGCCGACATCGGCAAGATCCGCCCGGGCATGAAGGTCGAGTTCGAGGTCGATACGTACCCGAACACGACGTTCCACGGCACGGTCGAGAACGTCAACCTCAACGCGACGGTCCAGAGCAACGTCGTTACCTATCCGGTCTGGATCATCGTCCCGAACCCGGACTACCGCCTCCGGCCGAGCCTGACGGCGAACCTCCGGATCATCGTCAACACGGCCGAGGACGTGCTCCGCATCCCGAACGCGGCGCTCCGCTTCCGGCCGTCGGCCGAGATGTTCACGGCGCTCGGTCTCGAGCCGCCCCCGCAGCCGACGCGCGTCGGCCGTGGCGGTGGCGCGCCGATGGGCCCGAACGCGGCACAGCCGGCGGGTCCGGCGCCGGCCCCGGCAGCCCAGGCGGGCGCGGCTCCGGGTCTTCAGCCGGCGGTCGCCACCGTCGCCGACGCCGGTGCGCCCCAGGCCGGCCCAGGGCGTGCGGGTCGCGGCGGCCGTGGAACGTTCGGTCCGCCCCCGCCGCAGGGTGGCGCGCCTGTCCCGCCGATGGCGGGTGCCCGCGGCGGTCGCCAGGGCGGTCGAGGCGCGGGAGCCGCACTGCAGCCCGTCGCGCTGGCCAACGGCGGATCTCAGACGGGTTCGCCCATCCAGTCCGATCGGAAGATTGACGAGTTCTTCGCGCCCATCGAGGTGCAGCCGCAGCCCGGGACCGTGTGGGTCTGGGACGAGAACGCCCGCACGCTCACCGACGTCCGTGTCATGACGGGCATCAGCGACGGCCAGTTCAGCCAGCTGGTGTCGGGCGATCTCACCGAGGGCCAGGAAGTCGTCACGAACATCATCCTGCCGGTGACCGCTGCCAGCGCGGGCGCAAGCCAGCAGACCATCTTCGGTCAGCCGGGCGGCGGCCGGGGTGGCTTCGGGGGCGGTAATTTCGGCGGCCGCGGCCGCGGCGGGTTCTAGGCCGACAGCTGAAGGGCCGGCAGCCACGCTCGCCGGCCCTTTCGCTCAGCGCGCGTCGAGAGAGGTATGGGAGACGAATCCAGGGTCGTAATGTCGGTCAGGGACCTCACGAAGGTCTATCGGATGGGCGATCACGAGGTGCGCGCGCTCCGCGGCATCTCGCTCGACATCTACGAGGGCGAGTTCGTGGCGGTCACCGGCCCGTCGGGCTCGGGCAAGTCGACATTCATGCACATCACCGGCTGCCTCGACCGGCCGACCAGCGGCACCTACATCCTCGACGGCCGCGACGTGTCGAAGCTGTCGAAGGACGAACTGGCCCAGGTGCGGAACGAGAAGATCGGCTTCGTGTTCCAGGGCTTCAACCTGCTCAGCCGCACGACGGCGCTCGACAACGTCGAGCTGCCGCTGCTCTACCGCCGCGAACAGATGAAGGCGTCCGAGCGGCACAAGCGGGCGCTCGCCGCACTCGACGCGGTCGGGCTCGGTCAGCGCTACCACCACATGCCCAACCAGCTCTCGGGCGGCCAGCAGCAGCGCGTGGCGATTGCGCGCGCGCTCATCAACGAGCCGTCGATCCTGCTCGCCGACGAGCCGACCGGCAACCTCGATACGCGCACGAGCATCGAGGTGATGGGCATCTTCCAGCGGCTGAATACCGAGAAGGGCATCACGATCGTGCTGATCACGCACGAGATGGACATTGCCGAGTACGCCACCCGGCTCGTCCGCTTCCGTGACGGCCGCATCGTGGCCGACCAGCCGATTCGTCACCGCCGGAACGCGGCCGACGAGCTCGCGGCTCTGCCGCCGCCCGAGCCCGATCTCATCCCGCATCCCGATGAGGAAGAGTCCGCGGCTCCGGTACACTGATATCGATCCCTGGGAGCAGACATGTCGATCCTGATGACCATCCGTATCGCCCTCAAGGCGCTGGCCCGTAACAAGCTCCGGACGGGCCTGACCATGCTCGGCATGATCATCGGCGTGGCCGCGGTCATCGCCATGGTCGCGCTCGGCACCGGCGCCCGCGCGATGATCGAGGATCAGATCCGCGCCGCCGGGACCAACCTCATCACGATCTACGCCGGCAGCTTCAATGCGCCCGGCGGCGTGCGCGGCGGCATCGGGACCAGTGTCCGCCTGCGTCCCGAAGACGTCGACGCGATCCGCGACCTGCCGGCCGTCCAGTACATTGCCGAGAGCGTGGACACCCGCGCGCAGATGATCTACGGCAACCAGAACTGGAACACGCGCATCGAGGGCACCAACGTCGACCTGCCCGCGATCCGCTCGTGGCCGGTCAAGTACGGCAGCTTCTTCAGCGAAGAGGACGTGCGCGCCGCGACCAAGGTCGTCGTGCTCGGCTCGAACGTCGCCGACACGCTCTTCGGCGAGAACGTCGACCCGACCGACATGCAGGTCCGTCTGCGCAACCACGTCTTCCGCGTGGTCGGCGTGATGACGTCGAAGGGCTCGTCCGGCGGCGGGATGAACATGGACGATCAGGTCTTCATCCCGTACACCACGCTGATGAAGAAGCTCACCGGCCAGCAGTACCTGAGCCGGATCTACGTGTCGGCGATCTCGGCCGACCACATGCAGCCGGCCATTCAGCAGATCACCGAGGCACTCCGCGCCGCGCACAACCTCGCGCCCGGCGAAGAGGACGACTTCATCATCCAGACGCTCGACGACATTGTTGCCGTCCGCACCCAGGCGACGACGACGATGACCAACCTGCTCGCCGGCATCGCCGGCGTCTCGCTCGTCGTCGGCGGCATCGGGATCATGAACATCATGCTGGTGTCGGTCACGGAGCGCACGCGCGAGATCGGTCTCCGCCTCGCGATTGGCGCCCGCAGCTTCGACGTGCTGCTGCAGTTCCTCATCGAGGCCATCGTCATCAGCATCGTCGGCGGCGGCCTCGGTATCGGCATCGGCTTCCTGGTCTCGGAATTCCTCCGGATCTACCAGGGCATGGCCGCCACCATTCCGCTTAACGCGGTTCTGGTAGCCGTGATGTTCTCGGCCGCCGTCGGCATCTTCTTCGGGTTCTACCCCGCCAGGAAGGCTGCGAACCTCGATCCGATCGTCGCGCTGAAGTACGAGTAGGCGGACGACGCCGGTTCGGCCAGACCAGAAGGGGGCGACGCCATCGGGCGCGCCCCCTTTCTCTCTTTCAGGCCGCTATTTCAGTCGCTCCAGCAGCTCGACGATCGTCATCCGCGTCACCGGATCGCGCATGTCGGGCGCAATCGCCGCCAGCGGCTCCAGGACGAAGCGCCGTTCGCGGAAGCGCGGGTGTGGCACCTCGAGCCCGGGTTCATGGATGGCCAGATCGCCATAGAGGATCAGGTCCAGATCGAGCGTGCGTGCACTCCGGAAGCCGGTGCGCGCCCGGAACCGCTCGGCCTCGAGCGAGAGCAGCCAGTCGAGCAGCTGACGCGGGGCCTGGTCGCACAGGCCCCAGACGACGGCATTGAGATACGGCGGTTGTGGATCGGGAACGCCTTCCGGTGCCGTTTCGATGATCGGGGACAGGCGGGTGGCGGTCAGCCGTCTGGCAAGCGCATCGGCTGCCCAGGTGACGTGCGCATGGCGGTCGCCCAGGTTCGAGCCGATGGCAATCGCAACGGGAACCGGAGGGATCGACACCGGAGCGCTCAGGCGCTCTGCTTTTCCTTGCAGGTGATGCAGACGCGCGTCCAGGGGATGGCGTTCAGGCGCGGCAGGGCGACTGGCTCGCCGCAGTCGCGGCAGATGCCGTAGGTGCCCTTCTCCATCCGCACGAGCGCTTCCTCGATGGCCTGCAGGATCTTCGCGTCCGTCTGCTTCAGCTTCAACGCGATGTGGACCTCGTTGTTGCCGCTGGCCTGGTCGGCCAGGTCGCCCTGCCGGCTGTTGACGTCGGCTGCCTCGGGCAAGGGGCGCGCACCGGTCGACACCGCGAGAAGCTCGGCCCGCTTCCTCAGCAGCTCGTCCTTCAGTTTCGTCAACACGGCATCGTCGAGCACTCTGTTCGTCATGCCCCGGTAGGCCCCTTTCGAATGGATTTCAGCAGACGATCATACCAGAACCGCGCACCTGCTGCCGCAGTCCGGTCGGCCGGGTGTCCGGCGGGACAGGCCCTACTCACTGCGCAGCGTTGCGAGGGGCTTGCGCCGCAGCACATCGAGGTTTGCCGCCACGCCGACGCCGCTGACGATGGCGGCGCTCACCAGAACGCCGGCAGCGAACAGGCCCGGGGCGGGCTGCCAGTCGATGTTGAAGACGTGCTCCGACAGTCCCCACGCCAGGGCCGTCCCGCCAGCCGCTCCCAGCACGCCGGCCAGCGCCCCCAGCAGCCCGTACTCGACCGCCAGCATGGCCGCCACGAGCCGTGTGCTCGCCCCAAGCGTGCGATAGATGGCGGTCTCGTAGATTTTCTGGAACTTCGTCATGGCCACCGCGCCGACGAGGATCAGGACGCCGCCGACGAGTGTCACGATCCCCACCACTGTGATTCCCAGTGTGACGTTGTCGACGATGGTCCGGATCGTGGCGATGATGTCGCGGACGTCGATCACCGACACGTTCGGAAAGGCGCGCACCAGCTCCCGCTGGAGGTCTCCCCCGGCGGCGTCCAGTCCCTCACGCAGCTGCGCGAAGCAGACGTAGGAGTGCGGCGCGCGTTCGACGGCCGGCGTCGGACGAAGCACGAAGATGAAGCCCCCGCTCTGCGAGTCCTC
>QGVF01000034.1 GCA_003242705.1 Acidobacteriota bacterium | reverse complement strand
GTTTAGTACCGGTTTGGTGGCCTCGGGGATTTTGATAAAAGCCAGGCCGAGTACTGCCACGTGGCGTCGGTCACCACCTGGCGCGGAATCGACGCGGTGAGCGTCTCCTCGGTCCACATCTCGGCACGGTCGGCGGTCGCCGCGCGCACGCGCGCGACGTCCTCGGGCCTGACGATCGAGGCGCTGTTGCCGAAGTCGTTCCGGATGTAGGACGCAACGGCCGCAATCCACTCGTCGGACTGCATGCCCATCGGCACCATCACATCGGTGTAGGTCTGGCCGCCGAGCGGGCCGTTCAGGCCGTGCAGCAGCACCTTGATGACGTACTCGGGATGGCCCAGCACGCGCGGCGAGGCCGCGAGCGCCGGCGCGCGCATCTGCGTCTCGCCCGGCACGGTCTCGCCGAGGCCCGTCTCGCCGTGGCACGCGAAGCACACCTCGCGGTAGGCCTGCTGCCCGCGCTCGACGACCTCGAGATCGGCCGGCGAGAGCGACCGCGTCATCTCGAGACCGCCGCCGCGGCCGACGTTGACGCCGGTGGTCGCGATCACCTTGGCCACCGTCTGCACGCCGCCCGCCTTGTTCGTCTCGAGCAGTGACGACGCGAGCTCCTTCACGTCGGGCACCTTGAGGTGGTTGAGCGTCATCAGCACCTGCATCACCACCTCGACGTCCGGATCGGTCGACAGCGCGCGCACGTCGTCAGCCAGCGAGCGATCGCCGGCCTTGTAGAGCGTCTCGCTGGCGCGAATCGCCTGCAGGCGGATCTGCGGATCGGGATCCTTGAGCAGCTCGCGGATGAGCGCCGCGTCGGTCGCCATCAGGCCGTCGAGCGTCCACAGCGCATGGATGCGCTCGAGCTGGTTCGACGACGAGCGCGCGAGCCGCTGGAGCTCGGGGACGACCGACTTGTCCTGGCGCAGGATGATCAGCTGCTGCGCCGTGTCGCGCCACCAGCCGTTCGGATCGCCGAGGTGCCGCACGAGCTCCGCGGTCGTCTCGTCGTGCATGCGCGGCTGCTCGGTGCGCCGCTCCATGCCGTCGTAGGTGAGCCGCCAGATGCGCCCGTGCCGGACGATCTTGTCGAGCTGGTACTGCTCGATGCGCCGCCGCAGGTAGGTGCCCGGCCCCGACCACTGGGACTCCTGGATGATCCCGCGGTACATGTCCGTGATGTACATGGTGCCGTCGGGCGCCGTCGTGATGTCGACGGGCCGGAACAGCGGGTCGGTCGAGCGGATGAATTCGGAGAGCGGGTAAACGTTGCGCAGCTGCGTCTGGCCCTCGATCTTCACGGGGCGCAGGCGGCGCACGACGCGGCCGACCGTCTCGCCGTAGAAGTAGTCGCCGACCATGTCGGCCGGCAGGCGATCGCCGCGGAAGATGTCGTTGCCGGCGGCCCCCGTCGCGCGCGCGAGCGAGCCGTCGGGCATGCGCACGGCGTTCATGCCGCCCTGCATGTCGGCGATGAGCACGGGCGCGCCCCAGATGATGTTCAGGTCGGGCTCGAACTGCTCGGCGTACGGGAAGTTGCCGTAGACGACCGGCGTCTGGAAGTAGCCCGGCATGCCGCTGGCGCCGGCCTGGAACCAGGTCTTGCCGTAGTTGTCCTGCGTCACGCCCCACTGGCCACCGTTCGACCCGGTCGGCTCGCGCAGCACGCCGGTCGGCGTCCACCGCAGCCGTACCAGGTTGATGGTGCTGTACAGCCAGTTGTCCATCGCCCACATCAGGCCGCTTTCCTGATGCTCGACGTTCATCAGCCGGCCCATGCCGGTGGCGAACAGCTCCTTGCGATCCGCGACCGAGTCGCCGTTCGTGTCGGTGAACAGCCAGAGCTCGTCGGCGTTCGACTCCTTGGCGAGCACCGCGTTCGGGCCGAAGGGCATGACGAAGCGCGGAAATACCAGGTTGTCGATGAAGATGCTGTGCGTCTCGTAGACGCCGTCGCCGTCACGATCCTCATGCACCGAGATGCGGCCGTTCGGATCGAGCGTGCCGGTGCCGTCGGCATCCTGCATGTAGCCGCGCAGCTCGACGACGAACATGCGGCCGTTGCCGTCGAAGGCAATCTGCGCCGGCTCTTCGATGTGCGGCTCGGTGAGGACCGGCTCCATGCGGAAGCCGGGCGGCAGCCAGAACTTCTGCTGCTGCTCCTCTGGCGTCAGCGGCAGCACGGGCGGCTTCGGCGAGAAGTCGGGCTCGAGCGGATTCGCTCCGCGGCCGCGGCCGGCCTGGCCCTGAGGCGCGGGCGCCGCGCCACCCTGCCGCGCCGCACCGGCGGCCGGGGCCTGGCCGCCCTGCGGCGCAGGCGGCGTCGGCGTCGCCTGGGCCAGCAGCGAGACCGAAGTCAGAGCCAGCAGCCCGAGCGTGAAGGACAGAAACGTACGAGATCGGGGACCTGAAGGTACAGACATGCGGGCGTGAACCTTTCGCCTGAAAAGGAGGCGCACAAATGCTAACAGCGCCGGCAGGGCGCGACAAGGTAAGCGGGAGTATCGAATTTCGATCGGAACGGCGGGCAGGCCGGAGCGCTCAGGGCGCCCCTCAGATCTTCGGCAGCGTGACGCCCATCTGCTTCAGGTACTTGCCTTTCTTGTCGGCGTACGACTGCTCGCACTCCTCGTCACTCTCGAGGAAGAGCACCTGCGCGATGCCCTCGTTCGCGTAGATCTTGGCCGGCAGGGGTGTCGTGTTCGAGATTTCGAGCGTCACGAAGCCTTCCCACTCGGGCTCGAACGGCGTGACGTTGACGATGATCCCGCAGCGGGCGTAGGTCGACTTGCCCAGGCAGATGGTGAGGATGTTACGCGGGATCCGGAAGTACTCGACCGTCCGCGCCAGCGCGAACGAGTTCGGCGGGACGATGCAGACGTCCGACTTGATGTCGACGAAGGCCCGCGGGTCGAAGTTCTTCGGGTCGATGACCGTGTTGTTGACGTTCGTGAAGACCTTGAACTCGTCGGCGACCCGGATGTCGTACCCGTACGACGAAACGCCGTACGAGACGACGCCGGCGCGTACCTGGCTGTCGACGAACGGTTCGATCATGCCCTTCTCGAGGGCCATGCGGCGAATCCACCGGTCGGACTTGATCGGCATAGGCAGTCGTGGGCTCTCCCCGGCGTCCCTGGCGCGGCCGGTCCGCGCTCACCCGCTCATCGCCGGAACAGCATGGCAAGGAGCGACAGGATCAGGCTCGCAAGGATACTGGTGACGATGGGGAAATAGAAAGTCGAATTTCCCCGCCGGATGACGATGTCGCCGGGCAGCCGGCCGATGGGCAGGCCGCTCTTGACGAGCAGCCCCGCCACGATGAGCACCACGCCGGTGATAATCAGCACGCGCGCCACGGGAGACGTCCTCCTGGCGCCCCGGCCGCTACCGGCCGGGCGCCGTCAGAGCTCCATGCCCCGGAAGAAGTATGCCAGCTCGAAGGCCGCCGTCTCGGGCGCGTCCGATCCGTGCGTCGCGTTGCGCTCGATCGACGAGCCGAACTCCTTGCGCAGCGTCCCTTCGGCCGCCCTGGCCGGGTCGGTCGCGCCCATCAGGTCGCGCCACTTCCGGATGGCGTCGGGCGCCTCGAGCGCCAGCACCACGCACGGGCCCGACGACATGAAGTCGGTCAGGCTGTCGAAGAACGGCCGCTCGCGGTGCACCGCGTAGAAGCCCTCGGCCTCGCGCTTCGAAAGATGCGTCTGCCGCATCGCGCGGATGCGGAAGCCTTCCTGCTCGATGCGGGCGAGAATCCGCCCGGTGCAGCCGGCGGCCACCGCGTCGGGCTTGATGATCGCAAAGGTACGCTCTGTCGTCTGGCTCATAGCAGTCACAAGAAGGCCGCCGGCCGCACGGGTCCTTGCGCGTCGGCAGGGCCCGGCACCGGCGGCACCGATTCAGCGGAGCTGGTCCATCAGCTCGTCGAGGACCGCCTTCGGCGGCCGGACGCGCGCCTCGGGCAGCCGGGCGAGCGGCTCGTCGACGAGGTTGAGCACCTCGAGGAAGTCCTCCTTGTCGGGCTCGATGTAGAGGATGCCCGTGGCGAACTCCCCGCGGCGCAGCGTCTCGTGCAGCACGCGCAGCGCCGCGATCTTGTCCGTCGGGTTGTAGTCGTCGGCGATCTTGCGCAGGTAGAGCTGCGAGCCGTCGTGCATCCGCACTTCGGTGACCGTCCCCGGCTCGTAGTCGACCGAGATGTCGTCGAAGAACGGGATGAAGCTGATCTCGCCGAGCGGCTCGTCGTGATCCTTGACGTAGGCGTAGCTCTTCGTCGATCCCTCGTGGTCGTTGAAGGTGACGCACGGCGAGATGACGTCGATGAGCGACGTGCCCTTGTGCGCGATGGCGGCCTTGAGGATCGACAGCAGCTGCTTCTTGTCGCCCGAGAACGAGCGGGCGACGAACGAGGCGCCGAGCTCGATGGCGAGCGCGCACAGGTCGATGGGCGGCAGGTCGTTGACCACGCCGTTCTTCGCCTTCGAGCCGAGGTCGGCCGTCGGCGAGAACTGCCCCTTCGTGAGCCCGTAGCAGCCGTTGTCCTCGACAATGTAGATGAGCGGCAGGTTGCGCCGCATCGCGTGGACGAACTGCCCGACGCCGATCGCGCCCGTGTCGCCGTCGCCGCTGACACCGATGGCGAGCAGCTCGCGGTTGGCGAGCATCGCGCCCGTGGCAACCGACGGCATGCGGCCGTGCACCGAGTTGAAGCCGTGCGACGGGTTCAGGAAGTAGGCCGGGCTCTTGCTCGAGCAGCCGATCCCGGACAGCTTGATGACGCGGTGCGGATCGACACCCATCTCGAAGAAGGCGTCGATGATCCGCTCCGAGATCGCGTTGTGCCCGCACCCGGCGCACAGCGTCGTCTTCGAGCCGCGGTAGCTCGAGACGTCGAGGTTGAGGCGGTTGACTTTCTTCGGCGCGGGGGCCGGACTCTGGGCGCTCATGCCTCTCCTGCTTTCTCCTGGGACACGATGCTGTCGGTGATGCTCCGGGCGTCAATCGGCAGCCCGTTGTAGTGCAGCACGCTGCGGAGCCGCGGCGACAGCGCGGGCGCCGTCTCCATCCGCAGCAGCGCGAGCATCTGCCCGTCGCGGTTCTGCTCGACCACATAGACGCGCTGGTAGCGCCCGAGGAACTCCTCGACGGCCTGCGGGAACGGATAGGCGCGCAGCCGGAGGTACGCGGTCTCGATGCCGTGCTCCTCGCGCAGCTGATCGCGCGCTTCCTCGACGGCGAAGTGGCTCGACCCGTAGGCGACGATGGCCACCTCGGCGCCCTCGACGTCCTCGACGACGGGCTGCGGCACGAGCGCCCTGGCCGTCTCGAACTTACGCGCGAGCCGGTCGATGTTGCGGACGTAGTCGTCGGGCCGCTCCGAGTACTGCGCCAGCTCGTTGTGGCCCGAGCCGCGCGTGAAGTAGGCCTGCGCGCCGGTGCCCGGCAGCGTGCGGTACGGGATGCCGTCACCGTCGAGGTCCTTGTAGCGGCCCCACTGCCCCTGCAGCGCCTCGACCTGTTCGCGGTCCAGCACCTTGCCGCGATCGATCGGCTTGTCCGGGTACTGGAACGGCTGCGACATCCAGGTGTTCATGCCGAGGTCCAGATCGCTCAGCACGAACACGATCGACTGCAGCCGCTCGGCCAGGTCGAAGGCGTCCATCGCCATCTGGTAGCACTCTTCGACGGTGGCCGGCAGCAGCACCGGGTGCTTGGTGTCGCCGTGCGAGTTGAGCGCGGCAAACAGGATGTCGCCCTGCGCCGTGCGGGTCGGCAGGCCCGTCGACGGCCCCACGCGCTGGATGTCGAAGACCACACCCGGCACCTCGGCGTAATACGCGAGCCCGGCGAACTCCGACATGAGCGAAATGCCCGGGCCCGAGGTCGACGTCATCGCGCGCGCCCCGGCCCAGCCGGCGCCGATCACCATGCCGAGCGACGCAATCTCGTCCTCGGCCTGGACGACGGCGAAGGTCGCCTTGCCGGTCTCCTTGTCCATCCGGTACTTCCGGAGGTAGCTGATGAGCGTCTCGGGCAGCGACGACGACGGCGTGATCGGGTACCACGCCACGACGGTCACGCCGGCAAAGAGGCAGCCCATCGCCGCAGCGGCGTTGCCCTCGATGAGGATCTGCCCCTGCGTGCGGTCCATCGGCTCGATGACGTACGGATCGGCCTTCTTCAGGTTCTCGGCCGCCCACGCCCTGCCGGCGTCGAGCGCCGCCATGTTCAGCGCGAGCGCCTTCGGCTTGCGGCCGAGCTGGCGCGTGAGCGCCTTCTTCATCTCGTCGAGGTCGATCGACAGCAGCTCGGCGAGCACGCCGTCGTAGACCATGTTCTTGACCAGGCGGCGCAGCTTGGCCTCGGTACAGACCTCGGCCACGATCTTGTCGAACGGGACCGGGTAGAACACCAGGTCGGACCGCAGCTGGTCGAGCTGGAGCGGCGCGTCGTAGACGACCGCGCGCCCGGGCTCGAGCGCCATCAGGTCATCCTTCGCCGTTTCGGGGTTCATCGCCACCAGGAAGTCGATTTCCTTCTTCCGGCTGATGTACCCGCGATGGTTGGCGCGGATGGTGTACCAGGTGGGCAGGCCGGCAATGTTCGACGGGAACAGGTTCTTGCCGGACACCGGCACGCCCATCTGGAAGATGGACCGCAGGAGCACGAGGTTGGCAGTCTGGCTGCCGGACCCGTTGACGGTTGCGACCTGGATGCTGAAATCGTTGACGACGCGGGACGACGCCCGCGCCGGTTGGGGCTCACTGGCCGGTAGGGTTGCGCTCATGAATCAGGGCGTGCGGCGGTGGGTTCGAGCGGCCGCCGTACATCCCGAAAAGTATACATGACGCGGGGCGTCCCCAACCGAAAGACAGGGAACGGGCCGGCACCAGCCGTGAATCGGTCGGCGGCCGGCCCGAACGGGCAGGGGTCGGGGCCGGGGGCGGCACATCCGCCCGCTGCCCCCTCCCTGCCGAGGCCGCGTCAGCGCGTCGCGCCGAGCGCGTCGGCCACGGCCTTGCCGATGTCGGCCGGGCTCTTCACGACGCGCACGCCGGCGTCCGAGAGCGCCTGCATCTTCTCGGCGGCCGTGCCCTTGCCGCCCGAGATGATGGCGCCGGCGTGACCCATGCGGCGCCCGGGCGGCGCCGTCTGGCCCGCGATGAAGCCGACGACCGGCTTCCTGAACGACGTCTTGATCCACGCGGCGGCTTCTTCTTCAGCCGTTCCGCCGATCTCGCCGATCAGCACCACCGCTTCGGTCTCGTCGTCGCCGGCGAAGAGCTCGAGCGCGTCGATGAACGACGTGCCGATGAGCGGGTCGCCGCCGATGCCGATGCAGGTGGTCTGGCCGAGGCCGAGCCCGGTGAGCTGGTGAATCGCCTCGTAGGTCAGCGTGCCGCTCTTCGAGACGATGCCGACGCGCCCCGGGCTGCAGATGTGACCGGGAATGATGCCGGCCTTGGCCTGCCCTGCCGTGATGAGCCCCGGGCAGTTCGGACCGATGACGCGCGTGGGCCTGCCCTCGAGGAAGGCAAAGGCGCGCATCATGTCGACGGTCGGGATCCCCTCGGTGATGCAGACGACGAGCGGGACGCCCGCGTCGGCCGCTTCCATGATGGCGTCGGCGGCGGCCGGCGGCGGCACGAAGATGACCGACGCGTTGGCGCCGGTCTTCTCGACGGCCTCGGCCACCGTGTTGAACACCGGCCACCCCTCGTGCGTCGTCCCGCCCTTGCCGGGGGTCACGCCACCGACGACGGTGGTGCCGTATTCCTGCGCCTGCTTCGCGTGGAAGGTGCCCTCGCGGCCGGTGATGCCCTGGACGAGCAGACGCGTGTTCCTGTCGATGAGTACTGCCATTGTCCTGTGTCTTCCGTCCTGCTAGCCGGCCAGCGCGACGACCTTTTCGGCCGCTTCGCCCATCGTGTCGGCGGTCGTGAAGTTGAGGCCGCTCTCGCGCAGCATCTGCTTGCCGAGCTCGACGTTGGTGCCTTCCATCCTGATGACGATCGGCACGGTGACGCCGAGGTCCTGGACAGCGGCGATGACGCCGTGGGCGAGCACGTCGCAGCGCAGGATGCCGCCGAAGATGTTGATGAGCACGGCCTTGACCGCCTTGTCCGACATCAGGATGCGGAAGGCGTTCTTGATCTGCTCGGCGTTGGCGCCGCCGCCGACGTCGAGGAAGTTCGCCGGCTCGCCGCCCGCCAGCTTGATGATGTCCATCGTCGCCATGGCGAGGCCGGCGCCGTTGACCATGCAGCCGATCGTGCCGTCGAGCTTGATGTAGTTGAGGGCGAACTTCGACGCGTCGATCTCGAGCGGGTCCTCCTCGCTCAGGTCGCGCAGCTCGCGGATGTCGGGGTGCCGGTAGAGCGCGTTGTCGTCGAAGGTGACCTTCGCGTCGAGCGCGAGCAGGCTGCCGTCGCCGGTGACGATGAGCGGGTTGATCTCGACGAGCGAGGCATCGGTGTCGACGAAGGCGTCGTAGACGCCCTTCATCAGCCTGACGGCGGCGCTGACCTGCGGGCCCTCGAGGCCGAGCGCGAAGGCGAGGCGGCGCGCCTGGAACGGCTGCAGGCCGATGCCGGGATCGATGAAGACCTTGAAGATCCGATCGGGCGTTTCCTCGGCCACTTTCTCAATCTCGACGCCGCCGTCGGGACTCACCATGAGTACCGGCTGCTTCGTCGAGCGATCGATGACGAGGCCGAGGTAGAGCTCGCGGGCGATCGCGACGCCTTCCTCGATGAGCACGCGACCGACGACGCGTCCTTCGGGCCCGGTCTGGTAGGTGACGAGCGTCATGCCGAGCATGGCCGACGCCGCTTCGAAGGCTTCCTTCGGTGACTTGACGACCTTCACGCCGCCGCCCTTGCCGCGGCCGCCGGCGTGAATCTGGGCCTTGACGACAACGGTGCCGCCGAGGCGTTCGGCGACAGCCTGAGCCTCGGCCGCGGTGAAGACGACCTCACCGCGCGGCACGGGGACCCCGTACTTCGCCAGAATGGACTTGCCCTGGTACTCGTGGATCTTCATCGCGGCAAGCAGTGTATGGGAGGTGTCGCGATGCGATCAAGAAACGTTATACTTTGCCGCTGGAGTTGCGCATGAAGGTGCTGCAGTCGCTCGGCACGACGACTGGTTCGAAGATTCTGGTCGCGCTCACCGGCCTTGCCATGGTGGGCTTTCTCGTCGGCCATCTGGCCGGTAACCTCCTGGCCCTGTTCGGCCCGGAAGCCTTCAACGAGTACTCCCACGCGCTCATCAGCAACCCGCTGCTGATCCCGGTCGAAATCGGTCTGCTGGCGATTCTCGTCATGCACATCCTGTCGGCGGTCAGCGTCTTCGTGCGGGGCCAGCGGGCGCGGCCCGAGCGGTACGCGGTGAAGAAGTGGGCGGGCGGCCCGAGCCGGAAGACGCTCTCGTCGACGACGATGATCGGGACGGGCATCCTGATCCTGGTCTTCCTCGTCACCCACCTGAACACGTTCAAGTACGGGCCGTACTACGAGCATCCGGAGGGCTACCGCGACCTGTACCGGCTGCTCGTCGAGGTGTTCAAGGAGCCGGGCTACGTCATCTTCTATGTCGTGTGCATGGTGCTGGTGGGTATGCACCTGCGGCACGGCATCTCGAGCGCGTTTCAGTCGCTGGGGCTGATGGCCGGGTCGTGGACGGGCCGGATTCTGCGCCTCGGCGCGGCGCTGGCACTCGTCGTGGGCATCGGCTTCGCCCTGATTCCCGTGGTCATCTACTTCTTCCTATGAGACTCGACGCGAAAATCCCCTCGGGTCCGCTCGCCGACAAGTGGGATCGCCACCGCTTCGAATCGAAGCTGGTGAACCCGGCCAACCGGCGGCGGCACACGATCATCGTGGTCGGCACGGGACTGGCGGGCGCCTCGGCGGCCGCGTCGCTGGGCGAGCTCGGCTACAACGTGCTGAGCTTCTGCATCCAGGACTCGCCGCGCCGGGCGCACAGCATCGCCGCCCAGGGCGGCATCAACGCCGCGAAGAACTACCAGAACGACGGCGACAGCATCGAGCGGCTGTTCTACGACACGATCAAGGGCGGCGACTACCGGGCGCGCGAAGCGAACGTGTACCGGCTGGCCCAGGTCAGCGTGAACATCATCGACCAGTGCGTCGCGCAGGGCGTGCCGTTCGCGCGTGAGTACGGCGGCCAGCTCGACAACCGCTCGTTCGGGGGCGCGCAGGTCTCGCGCACCTTCTACGCGCGCGGCCAGACGGGCCAGCAGCTGCTGCTCGGCGCCTACCAGTCGCTGATGCGGCAGGTCGAGCGGAAGACGGTCCGCATCTTCCCCTTCCGCGAGATGCTCGACCTGGTCGTCATCAACGGCAGGGCGCGCGGCATCGTCTGCCGCAACCTGGTGACGGGCGACATCGAGCGCTACGCCGCCGACGCCGTGTGCCTGGCCACAGGTGGCTACGGCACGGCCTACTACCTGTCGACGAACGCCGTCGGGTCGAACGTGACGGCCGCCTGGCGCGCGCACAAGCGCGGTGCATTCTTCGCCAACCCCTGCTTCACGCAGATCCACCCGACGTGCATCCCGGTCACCGGCGAGGACCAGTCGAAGCTGACGCTCATGTCGGAGTCGCTCCGCAACGACGGCCGCGTCTGGGTGCCGAAGAAGCCGGGCGACAAGCGCCCGCCGCACGAGATTCCGGAAGACGAGCGCGACTACTACCTGGAGCGGAAGTATCCGAGCTTCGGCAATCTGGTGCCGCGCGACGTCGCCTCGCGCAACGCGAAGTTCGTGTGCGACGAGGGACGCGGCGTCGGCGAGAGCGGCCTGGCGGTCTACCTCGACTTCCGCGATGCGATCGAGCGCCTCGGGCGCGATGTGATCAAGGCCCGCTACGGGAACCTCTTCGACATGTACAGGAAGATCACCGATGAGGACCCGTACGAGGTGCCGATGCGCATCTACCCCGCCATCCACTACACGATGGGCGGGCTGTGGGTCGACTACAACCTGATGAGCACCATCCCGGGCCTGCACGTGCTCGGCGAGGCCAACTTCTCGGATCACGGCGCGAACCGCCTCGGCGCGAGCGCGCTCATGCAGGGACTGGCCGACGGGTACTTCATCATTCCGTACACGATCGCCCACTACATCGCCTCGACGCCGCTCGAGAAGGTCACGACGGACCACGAGGCGTTTGCCGAGGCCGAGAACAACGTCCGGCAGCGCATCGACAGGCTGCTCTCGATCAAGGGCAGCGAGACGCCGCGATCGCTGCACCGCCGGCTGGGCAAGCTGCTCTGGGACTACGTCGGGATGTCGCGCAACGAGGCCGGCCTGAAGAAGGCGCTCGAGGAGATTCCGAAGCTGCGCGAGGAGTTCTGGCAGAACGTCTCGGTGCCGGGCGACGCCAACTACGTCAACAAGAACCTGGAATACGCGGGCCGCGTGGCCGACTACCTCGAGTTCGCCGAACTGCTGACGATCGACGCGCTGCACCGGACCGAGTCGTGCGGCGGCCACTTCCGCGAGGAGAGCCAGACGCCCGACGGCGAGGCGCTGCGCGACGACGAGCGCTTCAGCTACGTGGCCGCCTGGGAGTACAACGGCGTCGGCCAGGCGCCCACCCTGCACGAGGAGCCGCTCGTGTTCGAGTACGTCACGCCGACCCAGCGGAGCTACAAGTGATGCGCATCCACCTTCGCATCTGGCGCCAGCCCGGCCCGGACGCCAAAGGCCACTTCGAGAACTACACGGTCGAGCGTGTCTCGCCGAACATGTCGTTCCTCGAGATGCTCGACACGCTCAACGAAGACCTGATCCGCCGGGGCCAGGATCCGGTCGCCTTCGATTCGGACTGCCGCGAGGGTATCTGCGGCACGTGCGGCTTCGTCGTCAACGGCCGGCCGCACGGGCCCGACTCGCAGACGACGGTCTGCCAGCTGCACATGCGGCGGTTCAGGGATGGCGACACGATCACGCTCGAGCCGTGGCGCGCGAAGGCCTTCCCCGTGCTCCGCGACCTGGTCGTCGACCGCAGCGCGTTCGACCGGATCATCCAGGCCGGCGGCTACACATCGGTGAACGTGGGCGGCGCGCCAGACGCCAACGCGATCCCGATTCCGAAGGAGGTTGCCGAGCAGGCGTTCGATTCGGCGCAGTGCATCGGCTGCGGGGCGTGCGTGGCCGCATGCAAGAATGCTTCGGCCATGCTGTTCACCTCAGCCAAGGTGCGCCACCTCGCCCTGCTGCCGCAGGGTCAGGTCGAGCGGACGCGCCGCGTCCTGAACATGGTGGCGCGCATGGACGCCGAAGGTTTCGGGCCCTGCTCGAACGAGGGCGAGTGCGAGGCGGTGTGCCCCAAGGGCATCACGCTCGACAATATCGCCACCCTGAACCGGGAGTGGTGGAAGGCCGCCCTGAAGCCCTAGCCTCAGAACCGCGAGCCTTCGCGGCTCATCGTCATCGCCGACGCGACGATGCCGATGGCGATGAGCGCGATGCCGAGTCCCGTCAGTAAGGAAGTCATACGCCGCTCCTGTCGGGCCGCGCCCTGCAAGGCGCGTTCCCGACGGAAACGGAATCGGCACGTCGTGCGCCTTCTTCTCTTCCCTGCCGCGCGTGCACGCGGCTGCACGCCGCCGCACGCCGTCACGGGCCGCGCGGCGCTTGCCGCGCCGCGGCCCTTCTCTGCCCCGCTTACGCGATCGTCAGCCGGCGCACAGGTCCGGCCCGCCTGAGCCCGGAAACGCACACGGGCCGCCCCGTCGGGAGCGGCCCGTGTCCAGGAAGTCCGCTGGCGCGCCGCCGTGGCGGCGCGTACCGGCTCAGACGCCGATCACCTGCGTGAGCTCGCGGACGGCGGCGGCCGACTTCATCAGCGCCGCGTGCTCTTCGTCGGTGAGCTTGATCTCGATGACCTGCTCGGCGCCGCCCTTGCCGAGCTTGACCGGCACGCCGAGGTACTGGTCGCTCACCCCGTACTCGCCCTGCAGGAAGACCGAGCACGGCAGGATCTTCTTCTTGTCCTTGAGGATGGCCTCGACCATCTCGGCGGCCGCGGCGCCCGGCGCATACCAGGCGCTCGTCCCGACGAGCTTCGTGATCTCGGCGCCGCCGTTGGCCGTGCGCGTGCAGATGGCGTCGATCTTCTCCTGCGTGATGAGCCCCATCTCGACGAGCTGCGGCAGCGGGATGCCGGCCACCGTCGAGTAGCGCGGCAGCGGGACCATCGTGTCGCCGTGCCCGCCAAGCACGAAGGCGTGCACGTTCTCGACCGAAACGTTCAGCTCCTCGGCGATGAACGCGCGCATGCGCGCCGAGTCGAGCACGCCGGCCATGCCGACGACGCGCTCACGCGGGAAGCCGCTGAGACGGTAGACGGCCTGGCACATCGCGTCGAGCGGGTTGGCCACCGGGACGATGACCGCGTTCGGCGAGTACTTCACCACCTGTTCGGTGACCGACTGCATGATCTTGTAGTTGACCTGCAGCAGGTCGTCGCGGCTCATGCCGGGCTTGCGCGGAACGCCCGAGGTGATGACGACCACATCGGAGTCTGCGGTGGCCGCGTAGTCGGTCGTGCCGATCAGGCGGGTGTCGGAACCGTCGATCGGGCACGACTGGAAGATGTCGAGGGCGATGCCGGCCGCCTTTTCGGCATTGATGTCGATGATGACGACGTCGGCGAGCTCCTTGATGGCGATGGCGCGGGCGACGGTTGCGCCGACGTTGCCGGCGCCGCCCACCACGGTGACTTTGCGGTTCATGTGACGGACTCTCCCTGTCTGGTGCTGCCGCGGCGACCGGCCCGGCGACCGGGCCGGCCCCACGCGAACGGTCCTCTTACATGTTGGCGATCATCGCGTCGGCGAACTCCGACGTCTTCAGTTCCTTCGCCCCGGTCATCAGGCGCGCCAGGTCGTAGGTGACGGTCCGGTTCGCGATCGTCCTGCTGATCGACCCGATGATCAGGTCGGCGGCCTCGGTCCAGCCCATGTGCCGGAGCATCATCTCGCCCGAGAGGATCACCGAGCCCGGGTTGACCTTGTCCTGGTTGGCGTACTTGGGCGCCGTGCCGTGCGTCGCCTCGAAGATCGCGTGGCCGGTGACGTAGTTGATGTTGCCGCCGGGCGCGATGCCGATGCCGCCGACCTCGGCCGCGAGCGCGTCCGAGATGTAGTCGCCGTTGAGGTTGAGCGTCGCGATGACGTCGTACTCGGCCGGCCGCGTCAGGATCTGCTGCAGGAAGGCGTCGGCAATGACGTCCTTGATGATCAGGCCGGCGCCGGGCTTCCCTTCCGGGATGCGGCACCACGGCCCGCCGTCGATTTCCTCGGCCCCGAAGTACTGCTTCGCCACCTGGTAGCCCCAGTCGCGGAAGCCGCCCTCGGTGAACTTCATGATGTTGCCCTTGTGCACGAGCGTGACGCTCTTGCGCTTCTGCTGGATGGCGTAGCCGATCGCGCTGTGCACGAGGCGCTCGGTGCCGAGGTAGCTGACCGGCTTCAGGCCGAGCCCCACCTGGACGGGCAGCTCGCGCGCCGGCGCGCCGATGCTCTGCAGCTGCTCGACCCAGGCGCGCGTCTTCTCTTCGGTGCCGAAGCGGATCTTGTCGAAGAACTTCGGGAACTCGCGCTTGAGGAAGTCGAGCACCTTCGCCGCTTCGGGCGTGCCCGCGGCAAACTCGATGCCGGCGTAGATGTCTTCCGTGTTCTCACGGAAGATCACCATGTCGACATCCTGCGGCCGGGTCACCGGCGTCTCCATGCCCTGGAAGTAGCGGACGGGCCGGAGGCAGACGTACAGGTCGAGCTCCTGCCGAAGCGCGACGTTGAGCGACCGGATGCCGCCGCCGACCGGCGTCGTCAGTGGTCCCTTGATGCCGACCAGATAGTCGCGGAACGCTTCGAGCGTTTCGTCGGGCAGCCAGTTGCCGGTCTGCTTGAACGCCTTCTCGCCGGCGAGGACCTCGTGCCAGACGATGCGGCGCGCGCCGCCGTAGGCCTTCTCGACCGCCGCGTCGAACACGCGGACGCTGGCCCGCCAGATGTCGGGGCCGGTGCCGTCGCCTTCGATGAACGGAATGATGGGCCGGTCGGGCACGACCAGCCTGCCGTCCCGCCGCACAATCGGATCACCGCTCGTAGCCATGCTGCTGTTGCTCACCTTTCCGGCGCGGAGAGCCGCGCTCGTCCGTTCTTAGGTCACGTCCCTGACCGCGTTGCGACTTCTTCACAGATTCTGTGGAAAAGCCTGTGGAAGAGCGGCCGGTTCCGACGATTCCTCCGCGCGAATCCGCTCGATCCTTCGCTTTGCACCAACTTGGTGCGACCGGGCAGAACGCGAACGGCACATTATACAGAGCCGCCGGTCGGCGGGTCGCCTGGGAACTCCACAACGCGTCGAGGGCGACACGAACGACACGGCGCCACGCCCGGACCGGCGGTCGCGATCGGTCAATCGAGTGCGACGCGACGCGTGTGTCCGGTCGGCGCGTGCCTGAGCATCACACCGTCGCGTTCCACTGCCTCGATCGTCACGTCGCCGATGCTCTCGCCCGCCGATCGAATGCGGACGATGCCGCGCGCGTCTTCGAGCACGGCGCGCAACGCGGTCGACTCGTCGCTCGCAAGGATCGCCACGAGCGCGGGCCAGGCGACGGCCGGCTCCACGGCGACGGCGATCGACATTCCTTCGCCGGGCTGTGTCGAAGGCTCGGTCACGAACGACGCCGCGTCAATGCGCGGCGCAAACTCGAAAGGATCGCGGACAGGCGTCCGCGCGTCGGTCGTCGCCGCCATGCGCTCAGCGAGACGATCGATCTCGCGATCGATCGCGGCGATCTCCGGCAATGGCTCCGGGGGCGGCGGCTGCGCGCGACCGGCCGGCGGCGACGCCGGCGCGTCGCCCGAGGCTACGACCCAGCCCGCCAGGATCAGGGCGCCGGGCACGGCCAGCAGTAACGTAGTCGCGCGACGCATCATGATGTGTGGACGAGCGGCATCGTAGCACAGCGGTCGCCGCGCCGGTCGGCAGCGCCGACGCCCCTGTCCGACGGTCCCGCGCGCCGCGGCTCGTGCTAAGATTTGCCGTGCCCATCGTTTTCCCCACTGGGCTGCCCGATTCCATCCGATCCGCTCGAATTGTCGCCATCATCCCGGCCCGGTATCAGTCGTCGCGGCTGCCCGGCAAGCCGCTCGAAGAAATCGCCGGCCGTCCGATGATCGAGCACGTCTACCGGCGCGCCTCCGAGGCGTCGTCGGTTGACGCCGTGCTCGTGGCGACCGACGACGATCGGATTGCGGCCGCGGTCTCGGCCTTCGGCGGGACCGTGGTCATGACGCAGCCGACACATCTGTCGGGCACCGACCGGCTCGCCGAAGTCGCCGCGCACCTCGGCAGCGACATCGTCGTCAACGTGCAGGGCGACGAGCCGCTCATCGCCCCGACGGCGATCGACGCGGCCGCGCGCCGGCTCGTGGACCATCCGGCCGACCTCATCAGCACACTGCGGCGACGGCTGACCGACCCGTCGGAGCTCGCCAATCCGGCCGTCGTGAAACTCGTGCTGGATGCGGACGGCTATGCGTTGTATTTTTCGCGGGCGGCGATCCCTTTCACGCGGCCGGGCCACCCGTCAGCCCCCGTCTGGAAACATCCGGGGCTGTATGCCTACCGCCGTGAGTTCCTGCTGCGGCTGGCCGCGCTGCCCCCTTCGCCGCTCGAGCTGACCGAGGGCCTGGAACAGCTTCGCGTGCTGGAGCATGGCTATCGGATCGCGACGGTGGAGACGACGGCCGACTCGATCGGCGTCGACACGCAGGAGGACCTGGAACGTGTGCGGCGCCTGTTCGAGCCCGGCGTTTCGATGAGCTGAGAGACGACATGCCACAGACCCAGACGCGACCAACGAAGTTCATTTTCGTGACCGGCGGCGTAGTGTCGTCGCTGGGCAAGGGCCTGGCGGCGGCCTCGATCGGCCGCCTGCTCGAAGGACACGGCTATCGCGTCGGGCTCCAGAAGCTCGATCCGTACATCAACGTCGATCCGGGGACGATGAGTCCGTACCAGCACGGCGAGGTCTACGTGACCGACGACGGCGCCGAGACCGACCTGGATCTCGGGCACTACGAGCGGTTCACGAGCATGACCGCGACGCGGAAGCACAACTGGACGACGGGCAAGATCTACCTGTCGGTCATTCAGAAGGAGCGTCGCGGCGAGTACCTCGGCCGGACCGTCCAGGTGATCCCGCATATCACCAATGAAATAAAGGATGCGATCCGGTCGGCCGCCGAGGGCGTCGACGTCCTGCTCGTCGAGATCGGCGGGACGGTCGGCGACATCGAGAGCCTGCCGTTCCTCGAAGCCATCCGGCAGATGCGCCAGGATGTCGGCCGCGAGAACGCCGTCTACGTCCACCTGACGCTCGTCCCGTTCATCGCGTCGGCCGGCGAACTGAAGACGAAACCGACGCAGCACAGCGTCCGCGACCTTCGGTCGATCGGTATCCAGCCCGACGTGCTGCTCTGCCGCACCGACCGCCCGCTCGACGACGACATCAAGCGGAAGATCGCGCACTTCTGCGATGTCGACGAGGAGGCCGTCATCACGGCGCGCGACGTGTCGAGCATTTACGAAGTCCCGCTGACGCTGGCCGGCGAGGGACTCGACTCGCTGCTGCTCCGCCGGCTGCACCTGCCGCAGACCGAAGCGAACATGCAGCCGTGGATCGACATGGTCGAGCGGGCGAAGAACCCGCGCGACGAGGTCACGATCCACTTCGTCGGCAAGTACACCGAGTACGAGGACTCGTACAAGAGCATCAACGAAGCGCTGACGCACGGCGGGCTCAAGCACCGCCTGCGCGTCCGGCTGAAGTACGTCGAGGCCGAGGCGCTCGAGCTCGAAGGCGGCACGGACGCGCTCGACGGCGCCTCGGGCATCCTGGTCGGGCCCGGGTTCGGCAACCGCGGCAGCCGCGGGATGATGGCGGCCGCCGAGTTCGCGCGGACGCGCGGCATCCCCTACTTCGGCATCTGCTACGGCTTCCAGTGGGCCGTGGTCGAGTACGCGCGGAACGTGTGCGGCCTCGAGGGCGCCGACTCGACCGAAGTCAACGAGGACGCGCCGCACAAGATCATCTACAAGCTGCGCGACCTGCTCGACGTCGACGACCTGGGCGGGACGATGCGGCTCGGCAGCTATGCCTGCCGGCTTGCCTCGGGCTCACTCGCCTTCCAGCTCTACGGCGAAGAGATCATCCACGAGCGCCATCGGCATCGCTACGAGTTCAACAACGCCTACGAGCAGGTGCTGACCGAGGCGGGGCTGCGTATCGCCGGGCGGTCGCTCGACGGCAAGTTTGTCGAAATCGTCGAACTGGCCGACCATCCGTTCTTCCTGGCCGTGCAGTTCCACCCGGAGTTCAAGTCGAAGCCGCTGCGGCCGCATCCGCTGTTCGCCGGGTTCGTCGAAGCCGCCTACCAGCGCAAGCTCGCCGATCGTCAGGGCTCCCCGGTCGGTGCCGGCCAGGTCTCGCGGAGCTGACATGTTCACGCTTCCGGAAGTCCGCGAGGTCGTCGTCACCGACGACGTGGTTTTCGGGCGTCCGCCCCTCGTGCTGGTGGCCGGACCGTGCGTCATCGAAAGCGAGGAGCACGCGCTCGAGCTGGGCCGGTCGATTGCCGCCATCGCGCGCGACGCCGGGATGCCGTACATTTTCAAGGCGTCGTTCGACAAGGCGAACCGCACGTCGATCACGTCGTTCCGCGGCCCGGGCCTCGACGAAGGCGTCCGCATCCTGAAGCGCATCCGCGAGACGCTCGGCGTGCCGGTGCTGACCGACATCCACGAGCCCTGGCAGGCCGAGCGGGTGGCCGAAGCCGTCGACGTCCTGCAGATTCCGGCGTTCCTCTCGCGGCAGACCGACCTGCTCGTGGCGGCGGCGCGCACCGGACGCGTGGTCAACATCAAGAAGGGCCAGTTCCTCGCCCCGCGCGACATGCGCTACGCGCTGGCAAAGGTCCACGCGGTCGGCAGCGACAAGGTCGTGCTCACCGAGCGCGGCTTCTCGTTCGGCTACAACAACCTCGTCGTCGACATGCGGGCCTTCCCGATGATGCGGGAGCTTGGCGCGCCGGTCGTCTTCGACGTCACGCACAGCCTGCAGCTGCCCGGCGCCGGCGATGGGATGACGGCCGGTCAGGCCGAATACATCGAGCCGCTGGCCTCGGCCGGCGTGGCCGCCGGCGTCGACGGCGTCTTCCTCGAAGTCCACGAGGAGCCGGCCCGCGCGCGGAGCGACGGCCAGAACGCGCTCCCGCTCCAGCGGCTCGCGCCGCTGCTCGACCGGCTCGTCCGGCTGAACGCGATCGTCAAGGGCCTCTGAACCGCCATGACCGACACGTCGTTCGACGCGAAGGCATTCGCCCGCAAAGTCCTGCGCACCGAAGGCGAAGCGATCCTCGGGCTGCTGCCAAAGATCGACGAGCGTTTCGAGCAGGCGCTCGATCTGCTCCAGGGCTGCCGCGGCCGCGTCGTCGTCACCGGCATGGGCAAGTCGGGCATCATCGGCCACAAGCTGGCGGCCACCTTCTCGAGCACCGGCACGCCCGCCGTATTCCTGCACGCGGCCGAAGCCGTCCACGGCGACCTCGGCATGGTCCAGGAAGACGACGTGGTGGTGGCGCTCTCATACAGTGGCGAGACCGACGAGCTGATCCGGCTGCTCGAGGCGATCCGCCGGATCGGGGCCCGACTGATCGCGCTCACCGGCCATCCGCAGTCGACGCTCGCGACGGCCGCCGACGTCACGCTCGATTGCGCCGTGCCCGAGGAAGCCTGCCCGATGAACCTGGCGCCGACGGCCAGCACGACGGCCACGCTCGCGATGGGCGACGCGCTGGCCATGGCGCTGGCCCAGCGCAAGGGCTTCCATGCCGAGCAGTTCGCGCACCTGCATCCGGGCGGGCGGCTCGGCCGGCGGCTCATGCGCGTCGAGGCGGCCATGCACGCCGGCGAGGCGCTGCCGCGCGTACGGCCCGACGCGGGCATGCCCGACGTGATTCAGGAGATCTCGAGCAAGCGTCTCGGCATGACGTGCGTCGTCGACGCGAACGGCCGGCTGGCGGGCGTCGTGACCGACGGCGACCTGCGACGGCACATGACGCCCGACTCGAACCTGCTGAGCCGGCGCGCGGCCGACATCATGACGCCAAACCCGGTGACCATCCGCCAGGGGATGCTCGCCGTCGAGGCGCTCCGGCTGATGGAAGAGCGTAAGATCACCGCGGTCGTCGTCGTCGATGACAACGGAACGGCGCTGGGCGTCGTGCACCTGCACGACCTCTGGCGCACCCAGATGGTCTGACGCCCCGGAAACTGCCGATGCGCCTCACTGCCGAACAGGTTCGCACCCGCGCCGAGCGCGTGCGTCTCGTGCTCCTCGACGTCGACGGGGTGCTGACCGACGGCACGGTGTACATCGACTCGGCCGGCGGCGAGGCCAAGTCGTTTTCCATCCGCGACGGGCTGGCCATCGTATGGGCGCGGCGCGCCGGGCTCGAGATCGGCCTGCTCAGCGCGCGGCCGTCGGCGGCCACCGAGCGGCGGGCCCGCGAGCTCGGCATCCCGATCGTCTCGCAGGGCGGCAGCGACAAACGAAGCGCGTTCGAGCAGATTCTGGCCGATCATGGGTACGCGAGCGACGAAGTCGCCTATATGGGCGACGACCTGGTCGACCTGCCCGTGCTCGCGCGGGCCGGCCTGGCGACGGCGCCGGCCGACGCGGCCGACGAAGTCCGGTCGCGCGTCCACTGGGTGAGCGCGCATCCCGGCGGGCGCGGTGCCGTTCGCGAGCTGCTGGAACTGGTTCTCGAGGCGCAGCAGCGCTGGGCCGCCATCGTGGCGGCGCACGAGGCATAGCGGGCCATGGAAGGCTACGGCATCGTCCTGAGCGTGCTCGTCGCACTGCTCGTCGGCCTGGCGGCCGGCAAGTTCTGGGAGCGGTACAAGCTGGTCGACGGCCGCCTGCTCGATCGCCGGCGCGTCCGGCAGTCGCCGCACTTCATCCTGGGGCTGAACCACCTGGTGGCCGGCCAGGTCGACCTGGCGATCGAAGAACTCGAGCGGGCCGCACAGCTGAATCCCGACGCGCTCGAGCTGCGGCTCGTCCTCGGCAACCTGCACCGCGAGAAGGGCCAGGTCGGCCGGGCCATCCTCGAGCATCAGGCCCTGCTTCAGCGTCCCCGCCTGAACAGGATCGAGCACGCGAACGTGCTGCTCTGCCTCGGCCTCGACTACCGCCGCGGCGGGTTCGTCGACCGCGCGGTTGCCGCGTTCCAGGAAGTCCTGAAGCTCGATCCGAACAACGAGACGGCGCTGGTCAACCTCGAGAAGCTGCAGGAAGACCAGCACCAGTGGCAGGAGGCCTACGTCACGCGCCAGCGCCTGGCGCAGCTGGCCGGTCCGCCCGAACAACCCAAGTCGCAGCTGATCCTCGCCTTCCTCGAGAACGAGCTCGGCCTGCAGGCGCTCAAGGAGAACCGGCTCGACGACGCGATCAAGCGGTTCGAGGCGGCCATCGAGCTCGACGCGCGGGTCATCCCCGCGTACCTGCACCTGGGGGACGCACGGCTGCGGCAGGGCGACATGACCGGCGCGGTCGCCACCTGGGAGCGCGCGATCGAGGTCGACCCGGAGCGCGCCTATCTTTCACTCGAGCGGCTCGAGCAGGCCTACGAGACGCTCGGTCAGCCGGAGCGCTTCTCCGAGCGCTGCCGTGGACTCATCAAGTCGGCGCCGCGCGAGTGGCGGGCGCGCGTGGCGCTCGCGCGCCACTTCACGCATCGCGGCCAGCCGAGCCGCGCGCTCGAGCTGCTCTTCGAGGCACTCGAGCACAACCCGCACGCGATTGCGATCCATCAGGCGATCTGGGGAACGCTCTCAATCCTCGACCTGCCGAAGCATCTCGTCGCGAAGTACATCGACATCACGCGCCAGTCGGTCTTCTACCTCGACCCGCACGTGTGCCTGCGGTGCCGCTATCGCTCGACCGAGCTCATCTGGCAGTGTCCGCACTGCCACGAGTGGAACTCGTTCGTCGAAGAGCGCATCACGCCGGCCACCGACACGGAAGCGGAGATTCCGGCGGCGCTGGTGCAGTGAGCCCGCGGCGTGACACAGCGAGTCCAGCGCATCGCCCTGACGGGCGGCATCGCCACCGGTAAGTCGGCCTGTCTGGCGCGGTTCGCCGAGCTGGGCGCCCGCACCATCGACGCCGACAAGCTCGCCCGCGACGCCGTCGCGCCCGGCACCCCCGGCCTCGCCGCCGTCGTCGAGCGCTTCGGCCCGGGCGTGCTGCGTCCCGACGGATCGCTCGACCGACCCGCGCTCGGTGCACTCGTCTTCAACGACGCCGAGGCCCGCCGCGATCTCGAGCGGATCGTGCATCCCATCGTGTACGACGCCATCGAGCGATGGTTCGGCGAGCTGGAGCGGGAGGCGGAAGGGTCCGGTCAGCCGATGGTGGGCATTGCCGACATTCCCCTGCTCTACGAAACCGGCCAGGCGCACCAGTTCGACGCGACCATCGTCGCCGCGTGCCGTCCGGATCAGCAGATCGAACGGCTCATGGCCAGGGACGGCCTCGGGCGGAGCGAAGCGGAAAAGCGGATCGCGGCGCAGCTGCCGATCGACGAGAAGCGGCAGCGCGCCGACTTCGTGATCGACACGTCGGGCTCGCTCGACGACACTCGGCGCGGCGTCGACGATGTGTGGCGGCAGATCACGGCCGCCGTCGACTGATGCAAATCCTGCTCAGCGGCCCGCCGGGGCCAGGCGCGCCCGCGCCGCCTCGAGCGTATTGCGCAGCAGCATCGTAATCGTCAGCGGTCCGACGCCGCCCGGTACGGGCGACAGCGCGGAAGCCACCTCGGCGACGGCCGGGTGCACGTCTCCCACGACGGTCGAGCCGCGGCGGTCGAAGCTGGCCACGCGCGGGCTCTCGGGTCCGAACAGCCGCACCACGATGCCGCGATCCTCGACCGGCGTCGTCCCGACGTCGACGACCACCGCGCCGGGCTTGATCATCTCGGGCGTCACGTAGCCCGGCCGGCCGATGGCCGACACGACAATGTCGCCCGTCCGCACGACGGCAGCGAGATCCTTCGTCTTCGAGTGGCAGATGGTGACCGTCGCGTCGCGCTGCAGCAGCATCATCGCCATCGGCTTGCCGACGATGTCGCTGCGACCGATGACGACCGCGTGGGTGCCGGCGATCCGGACGCCCTCGCGCTCGAGCAGCGCGATGACGCCGGTCGGCGTGCAGGGCGGAAGCAGCGGCCGTCCCTGGACGAGCCGGCCGACGTTCTCGGCATGGAACCCGTCGACGTCCTTGGCCGGCGCAATGGCGTCGAACACCTGCTCGCTCGCCTGCTTCCCCATCGCCGGCGGCAGCGGCGACTGGACGAGGATGCCGTCGCAGCGGTCGTCGACATTGAGCGCCCGCACCAGGCTCAGCACGTCGTCGAGCGCCGCGGTGGCCGGCAGGCGATGGACGGTCACGGCCAGCCCGGCCTCGGCGCCGGCCTTTTCCTTGTTGCGGACGTAGACCTTCGAGGCCGGGTCGTCGCCGACCAGGACGATCGAGAGCGACGGCGGGCGCCCGAGCCGCCGGGTGAGCTCGGCGACGTCGGCGGCGAGTTCGGATCTGATTGCAGCGGCAACCGCGGTTCCATCCAGTCGACGGGCAGACATGCGCAACAGCCTAGCAGGTGGACGTGACGGCGACGAACTCCCGCGCGCGGGCCGCGGCGTCGGACACCATCACGTCGCCGATGACGGCCACGGTCGACGCGCCGGCGCGCAGCACGTCGACGGCGCGATCGAGCGTGATGCCGCCAATCGCCACGACCGGACGGCCCGCAGCCAGTTCCTTCGCCCGGCGCACCCCGTCGAGACCGACGACCGGATCCGGACGCTCCTTCGAGCCGGTCTGGAAGACCGGTCCGATGGCGACGTAGTCGATCGGCTCGGCCCGGGCGGCCTGAAGCTGCGCCTCGTTGTGCGTCGACCAGCCGAGGATCGGACCGTCGCCGAGCAGCCGGCGCGCGGCGGCCGGAGGCAGATCGTCCTGGCCGACGTGGGCGCCGTCGGCCTCGACGAGCCGCGCGACGTCGATGCGATCGTTGACGATGAAGATCGCGCCGGCCTCGCGGGTGCGGGCGCGGCAGGTTTCGGCCAGCGCGAGGAGCGCGGCCCCGTGCATCGGCTTCGCCCGGAGCTGCACGAGCCGGACGCCGGCCTCGAGCCAGGCGTCGAGCACGCGTTCGAGATTGAGCCCGCGCGCCTGCGCGATGTCGACGTCGAGGATCGGATAGAACGGCGGCAGCGTCAGACCGCCGGAGGCGCCGCCCTCAGGCGGTCTCGGCGAGCGAGCCACCGTCCTTCTTCTTCTCCGACAGGTAGCGCTCCATGAAGTGCGTATCGAGGCGGCCGGCGACGAAGTCCGGGTCCGCCAGCACCTTCAGGTGGAGCGGGATCGACGTCCGGATGCCCTCGATGACCGTCATCTCGAGCGTCCGCCGCATGCGGGCGATGGCCTCCGTCCGGTCGCGGCCCCAGGTGATGATCTTCGCGATCAGCGAGTCGTAGTACGGCGAGACGGTGCACTCGGAATGCGCGTACGTGTCGACGCGCACGCCGGGACCGCCCGGCACGCTGAAGGCGTGGATCAGGCCGGGGCTCGGCGCGAACGTCTCGGGATCCTCGGCGTTGATGCGGCACTCGATGGCGTGGCCGCGGAACTGCACGTCGCTCTGCTTGAACGACAGGCGCCGGCCGGCAGCCACCAGGATCTGCTCCTTGACGACGTCGATGCCGGTGACGAACTCGGTGACCGGGTGCTCGACCTGCAGGCGCGTGTTGGCCTCGAGGAAGTAGAAGTGCCCCTGCGGGTCCATCAGGAACTCGAACGTGCCCGCATTGGCGTACTGCACGGCCCTGGCGGCTTCGACCACCGTGGCGCCGAGCTTGCGGCGCTGCTTCTCGGTGAGCGCCACCGACGGCGCCTCCTCGATCAGCTTCTGGTGCCGGCGCTGAATCGAGCACTCGCGCTCACCGAGGTGGACGACGTTGCCGTGGTGGTCGCCAATGACCTGGACCTCGATATGGCGGGGCGACTCGACGTACTTCTCGAGGTACACGTCGCCGACGCCGAAAGCGGCCTCGGCCTCGCGGGTCGCCGTGCGGAGCGCCTTCGGCAGCTCCTCGGGCGTGCGGACGATGCGCATGCCGCGCCCGCCGCCACCGGCGACAGCCTTGATGATGACCGGATAGCCGAGCTCGCGCGCGGTCTTGACCGCCTGATCCTCGCTCTGCACGGGCCCGTCGCTTCCGGGCAGCACCGGCACGCCGGCCTTCTTCATCGCCCGGCGCGCGCGGGCCTTGTCGCCCATCAGCCGGATGACGTTCGGGTAGGGCCCGATGAACTTGATGTGGCAGGCCTCGCAGACCTCGGCCAGATAGGCGCTCTCCGCGAGGAAGCCGTAGCCGGGATGGATCGCATCGGCGCCCGTAATCTCGGCCGCGCTGATGATCGCCGGCACGTTCAGGTAGCTGTCGGTGCTGCGCGCCGGCCCGATGCAGACGTCCTCGTCGGCGAACCGGACGTGCAGCGAGTTCTCGTCAGCCTCGGAGTAGACCGCAACCGTCTTGATGCCGAGCTCGCGGCACGCGCAGATGATACGGAGCGCGATCTCCCCGCGGTTGGCGATCAGGATCTTCTTGAACATGTCGCTCCCCGGTCAGCCGGCCTGGCTGACCTTCACCGCGAACAGCCGATCGCCGAACTGGACGGGCTTGCCGTTCTCCACGTAGATGGCGGCCACCTCACCGTCGCAGTCGCTCTCGATCTCGTTCATCAGCTTCATCGCTTCGATGATGCAGAGCACCTGGCCCTTGCGGACGCGATCGCCGATGTTGACGAAGGGCGGCGCCGACGGATCGGGCGCGCGGTAGAAGGTGCCGACGATCGGCGACTTGATGAACACCAGGTTCGCCTCGTCGTCGTTCGATTCGGCCTGCGGGGGCGGCGAACCGGCAGCGGGCGCCGGAGCGGCCGGCTGCGGGTTGCCGGCCGGGACCGCCGGCGGCACTGCCGGTGCCACGGACACTCCGGCGGCACCCTTGCGGATGCGGACCTTGAGCCCGTCGCGCTCGAGCTCGAACTCGTTCAGTTCGTGCTCGCGCACGAGGTCGAGAATCTGTTTGATGTCGTCGAGATTCATAGGGTCAGACAACGATCAGCTCCCGGGGCGCCGTGGTCAGCAGGACCGCACCGCGGTCGGTGACGAGCACATCGTCTTCCACGCGGACGCCCCCGACTGCTTCGAGGTAGGCACCGGGCTCAATCGTGAACACCATGCCCGTCTCGAGCTTCGCCGGAGCTTCCGGGTCGGGGCGCCCCACGCGAGGTGCCTCATGCACCTCGAGACCGAGCCCGTGCCCGGTCGAATGCAGGAACGCGTCACCCAGCCCGCGGGCGTCGAGCACCGCTCGGGCCGCCCGATCGACCTGCCACGTCTCGATACCGGGCGTGACCGACTTCACGGCCGCGTCGTGTGCCGCCGAGACGGCGTCGAACAGCGCGCGCGCCTCGGATGAAATCGTTCCCACCGCGGCCATCCGCGTCAGGTCGACGCAGTATCCGTCTAATACCCCGCCGAAGTCCAGCACGACCAGATCGCCGGGCACGAGCCGCCGGTCACCCGGACGGGCGTGCGGGTGCGCACTGTTCGGGCCCGACGCGACGATGGTGTCGAAGGCCGGCCGCGAAAAACCGGCCTCGCGCATCGCCCGATCGATCCGATCGGCAATCTCGCGCTCGCTTACGCCGGGCTCGACGAGCCGCGGCAGCGCGGCAGCCACTTCACTGATGAGTGCCCCGCCGCGCGTGAGCACGCCGATCTCGTAGTCGTCCTTCACCAGCCGGAGTGCCTCGACGACGTTATCGGTAGGAACCCACTCGGGCGAGAGGGCGGCGCGGCGCCAGGCCCTGAGGGTGGCAACGGTCACGTGCGCCGCCTCGAACCCGATGCGACGGGGAGCCAGCCACTCGACCGTCTGGCCGAGCGCCTGGTCGTAGCGTCCCTCGACGCGGCCGATCGTCACCGGCGCGACGCGGCCGGCCGCAATCCCCTCGCGCGCGAGCGACTCGTATCGCCCGTCGAGCAGCAGGCGCACGTCGTCGCGGGTAATGAGCAGGAGCCCGGCCGTGCCGACGAAGCCGGTCAGATAGGTGATGTTGATGCCGCTCGAGACGACGAGCGCCTGAAGCCCGAGTGTCTCGAGCGCCGCCTGCACGCGCTGCAGGCGACCAGCCCAGTCCGGGCGGTCACGAACGTCCATCCAGCCGATTAGGCCACAGACTCTCGCTCGAGTTCCAGCCTGCGCGCCTGAACCTTCCGGAGGAAGCGCTCGAGGGCCACGATGGTCGCCTGCTGCCGGGCGCTGAGGACGACGCCCGTCTGAACGGGCGATTCGACCGTCGAGACGGCCATCACCGGCGCCATCTCACCGGCATCGACCGCATCGGCGGCCGGGACCGGAGCCGCACCCGGAGCGACGGCGTCGACTGGACCGACTTCCATGCCGGTAAGCGCGGCGACCGCCTCGGCAGGCGCCTCATCAACCGGTGCGCCAGGGGTCTCCTCTACCGGCCCGTCGGCAAACGCCGGGGTGGGCGTCGAGCCTCCGTGGTCGTATTCGAACTCGACGAAGGCTGGCGTCGCCGCGGACGTCTCCGGCTCTTCTGACCCGGGCGTGTCGAGCGAAACCGCCTCGAGGTCCGCCTCGGTCTGTACGACGCCCCGCTCGAAGTCGAACGACAGCGTCGCGCCGTCGTCAACCGGGGCGTCGACCGGCTCGTCGTCGCCAAGGGAGAGATCGCTCAGCGCGGGCGCAGTCAACTCGAACGCGCCATCGTAGCTCGTGTCGATGACGCTGCCCGACACGTCCTCGGCCGCGACCTTCGACAAGTCGACGGCGCCAATCTCCTCGGCGCTTGCGGCGGGCTGATTCCTGACGGGCCGGAGCGCAAGACGCGCCTCGAGCCGCCGCGACGCTTCTTCGAGCGTGCGGATCGCGGCGGCCAGATCCTGCCCGGCTTCGGCGTCGACGTCCTCGAGCTGTTCCGGTTCGATCGCCACACCCGCGTCGTCGCCGTCGGCCGCCTGCACCTCGACCGGCTCGTCGAGGAACGCCACGACGGGCGTGTCGGCGGTCCCGGTGTCGAGCCGCGCTTCCTCAGGGGTGTCGGCCAGGAACGTCAACCCGGCCGTCGCATCGGCCACCTCCGGGCTGTCGCCCAGGAAGCCGCCGCCGGTGTGAAGTGACTGGTGCGTGCCGGCGGCCCACTCCGCCTGTTCATCCAGACGCAGTGCTTCGGCTGCGGGCGTCGCATCGGCGACGGACGCATCGGCGAAGCCGCTGAGCAGCGTCTCGGACGATTCGGCATCGACCGAAAGCCCGGTGTCGACCGTGAGGTCGAGCGAAACCGCCTCGGCACCGTCTCCGCCCTGCAGGTCCAGCTCGGCGCCCGACAGATCGAGCGCGTCGTCCGACAGGTTCAGATCGAGCGAAATCCCGCCGTCGTTCGCCGACAGGTCGCCCCCGGCGAAGACATCGAGCCCCGTCGCCGCGGGTTCGTCGGCGATGAACGTCGCGGCAACCGGTTGCTCCTCGGCGCTCGCCTCGCTGTCGAGGCTCCACGACACCGGGGCTTCCGCGTCGATGCCCAGATCGAGCGGGACGGCCGGCTCGGTCGTGTCGGTCGCGACGCCGGCATCGAACGGTTCGGTCGATTCGGCCGGGGGATCGATCTGAAGCGGCACCGGCTCGCCCGCCGCGTTGAGAGCCGCGACAGCCGGTGGTTCGACGTCGACCGGTTCGACATCAAGCTGCGTCGGTGCGTCGGCCGTCCCGGCGAGCGAGACGTGACCACCGGTGTGCACGATCTCGACAGGCTCGTCGCTCGGCGCGAAGCGGATGGCCAGCGGCGCGTCCGGATCCTGAACCTGCACGGCCGGAGGCGCGTCCGCCAGGCCTGCCGATTCGATCTCGACCGGGCCGTCGTCGGCCACCGCCAGCGGCGCGTCGGCGGCGGCAGCCGGCACCGCGGCGTCCTCCGCGACGGGCGGCTGGACGTCGTCCTGCTTCCACGACCGATCGTCGACGGCCGGCTCTGCCG
>QGVF01000157.1 GCA_003242705.1 Acidobacteriota bacterium | reverse complement strand
CGCGTGTAGTGTCAAGCCGACATACGCGGCCGCGGCACGGACGATGTCTAAGCCCCGGTCCGAGCCGTTTCAAAGAATGTCTCGTCGCACTGGCGCCGCGCCCTGCCGCCCGGGTCGGCCTGTCGCCGCAGGTACAGCGCCTTCGACGGTTCGCTCGCGATCAGGCCGAGCGGTGTCAGGTTGCCGATCGCATCGCCGCTGATCGTCGCGGCCAGCGCGTCACGCAGCGGGATCGGCAGGCCCGTCAGTTCGACCCAGGCGCGCGCGCGCAGCACGAAGCGCACGAACGACAGCAGCAGGATTGCGACGAACCACCAGCCGACGTCGGCCAGTCCGGCGCGCAGGTCGGCGGCGTCGAGGCCGAGGCGATCGATCGTCCAGGCGAGCACCGCGACGCCGGCAGCTGCCAGCAGCAGCGTCAGGGTGACCCGGCGACGGGAGCCGGGCTGCTGCGGCGTCGGTGGCATCTGCAGAAGCATATCGGGACTTCCTTCTATAATCGTCCGGATGCTGCCAGCGTCTTATGCCACCGGGACGGCCGTGCTGCTGGCTATCGGTGGCCTGCTGGCCTGCTTTGCCGGCTACCGGCTCTTCCGGATCGTCCTCGGCATCTACGGCTTCCTGTTCGGCGCCTTCATCGCGACATCGATGATGGGCGCATCCGACGCATGGACGCTGACGATAGCGGCTCTCGCGGGCGGGGTGGTTGGTGCGCTGCTGATGATTGCGGCGTACTTCCTCGGTGTCGGGTTCGTCGGCGCCGGGCTGGCAGCGCTCGCGCTGCACCTCGTCTGGCGCTTCGTCGACGGCTCGCCCCCTGCCTGGCTCCTCGTGGTGGTCTGCGTCGTCGGTGCGCTGGTAGCGCTGTCGCTCGTGCGATGGGTGGTTGTGCTCGGGACGGCCATTGCGGGCGCATGGACGCTGATCGTTGCGGGCCTGGCGCTCGCCGGCGATCCCGCGGCCGCGCGCGCGGCGACGGCGGGTGATGTGTGGATCCTCTATCCGCTCGGGCAGACGGGCGGGCAGAGCTGGCAGGTGGCGGCCTGGTTCGGGCTGACGGTCGCCGGCGTGCTCGTGCAGCTGGCGACCTCGGGCCGTACGACCAGGCGAAGGGGCAGGGCCGGATGAGCTGAGATCCGGCGCTGCCCGCGGACGTACTACATTCAGCAGGGGGAGACAGGTAATGTCGACGTTTTCCAGACAGGTCACCGTGAACTGGCAGGGCACGCTCATGGACGGCAGCGGCACGGCGCAGGCCGGCACCGGGGCCTTTTCGCTGCCCGTGACCTTCCCGCGCCGCGTGGGCGAGCCCGAGGGGACGACGAGCCCCGAGGAGCTGATCGCGGCGGCGCACGGCGCCTGCTACGCGATGGTCGTCGCCGCCAACCTCGGCCGCCGCAACGCGTCGGCGAAGTCGAGCACGGTGGTCTGTACCGTGACGGGCGAGAAGACCGACGCGGGCCTGAAGGTGCTTTCGTCGAAGCTGCACGTGACGGCCGAGGGGCTCGAGGGCATCACGGCCGCCGAGTTCGAGCAGATGGCGAAGGAAGCCGAAGGGAAGTGCCCGATCTCGAACGCGCTGCGCGGCAACCTCGAGATCAGCGTGGAGGTGTCGGTCAGGTAGCGACCCGTCGCGCCAGGGTGGCCAGGCGCCGCCCTGGCGCGGTCGCCCCCTACTCCCGCCGGATGCTGCTCGCCGCGACCTCGAGCGCGGCCGCGAGCTCTTCGCGCCGCACCGGCTTGCTCACGTAGGCATCCATTCCGGCCTCGAGGCAGCGCTCGCGATCGCCGCCCATGCTGTTGGCCGTGAGCGCGATGATGTGGTGCCGCGGCATGCCGATCATCCGCCCCTCGAGTTCCCGGATGCGGCGCGTGGCCGCATAGCCGTCGAGCCGCGGCATCTGGCAGTCCATCAGGATCACGTCGTACGGCGCGCGCTGGATCGCCTGGATGGCCTCGTCGCCATCGGCCACCGCGTCGGCCGTGTAGCCCAGCCGGGCGAGCAGCCGCAGCGCGACCTTCTGGTTCACCGCGTTGTCTTCGGCCAGCAGGATCCGCAGCGGCTTGCGCGCGACCGTCTCGCCCGAGGCCGGCGGCGCCACGGCTGGCGCCAGCGGCGCCACCCCCGGCCCGCTCACCACCTCGGCCAGGCAGTCCATCAGCTTCGACTGCTTCACCGGCTTCGTCAGGTACGCCTTGATGCCGAGCTTCGCGAGGTCCGTCTCGCGCGGGTGCGACGCCAGCGACGTCAGGATGACGATGTTCGTGCCGGCAAGCGCGGGATCGTCCTGGATGGCCTGCGCCACGTCGAATCCGTCCATGCCCGGCATCTGCATGTCGAGCACGACGAGCCGGTACGGGTCGCCCTCGGCAGCCGCGCGCCTGAGGATGTCGAGCGCTTCGGGACCGCTCGCTGCGCAGCCGTTGCGCATGCGCCACGCGATCACCTGGTGATGCAGGATGCGGCGGTTCGTCTCGTTGTCGTCGACGATGAGCACGCGGATGCCGTCGAGCGTGTCGGGCGGCGGCGTTGGCCGTGCCGCCACCCAGGGCTGCCGCCTGAGCGTGAGGACGAACGAGAAGGTCGAGCCCCTGCCGACCTCGCTTTCCAGTTCGATGGTGCCGCCCATCAGGTCGACGATCTGGCGGCAGATGGCCAGCCCCAGTCCCGTCCCGCCGTACTTCCGCGTCGTCGAGCCGTCGGCCTGCGTGAAGGCGTTGAAGAGCCGCGCCTGAGCTTCCTTCGGAATGCCGATGCCGGTGTCGCGCACCGAGAAGCGCAGCCGGACCTGGTGCTGATCGACATGCTCGGGCTGGACCGAGACGACGACTTCGCCCTGCTCGGTGAACTTCACGGCGTTGCCGATGAGGTTCACGAGCACCTGGCGCAGCCGGCTGGGATCACCGATCAGCCGCAGCGGCGTCTCGGGCGAGATGGCGCTGACGAGCTCGACGCCCTTGGTCTGGGCCCGCTCGGCGAGCAGGTCGGCCGATTCCTCGACGACCTGTGCGAGGTCGAACGGCGTCTGCTCGATGGACATCTTGCCCGCCTCGAGCTTCGAGAAGTCGAGCACGTCGTTGACGATGTCGAGGAGCAGGTCGGCGCTGCCGCGGATGGTCTCGGTGAAGTCGCGCTGTTCGGGATCGAGCTGCGTGTCGAGCAGCAGGCCCGTCATGCCGACGATCGCGTTGAGCGGCGTGCGGATTTCGTGGCTCATGTTCGCCAGGAACTCCGCCTTGAAGCGCGCCGACTCGAGCGCGGCGTCGCGCGCCTCGGCGATGGCTTCCTCGGCCTGCTTCATGGCCGTCACGTCGCGCGTGACACCGAGCGTGCCGACGATCTCGCCGCGCGCGTTGCGCATGGGCACCTTCGTCGTGCTGACCCACGTCTCGGTGCCGTCCTGCCAGACCTCGCGCTCGAGCTTGCCGATAATCGGCCGGCCGGTCTCGAGAATCCTGCGCTCGTCGGCGAGCGCATCAGCAGCGTGCTCGGGCGCGAAGAAGTCGGCGTCGGTCTTGCCGATCACGTCGGCCGGATCGGCCACGCCGACGCGACGGGCCAGGGCCGTGCTCACGCGCAGGAAGCGCGAGTCGCGATCCTTGAAATAGATGCTGTCGGGGACCGTCTCGAGCAGCGCGTGGAGCAGCACGCGCTCTTCCTGCAGAGCCTCCTCGGCGCGAACGCGCTCGGTGACGTCCCAGAAAATGCCCTGGATGCCGATGATCCGCCCCGATTCGTCGAAGACGGGCGACTTGATCACCTGCACGTACAACGTGCCGTTCGGCGTGCGGTGGGCCTCGACGCTCTCCGTGGTCCGGCCCGTGCGGATGACCTGCTCGTCGGCCTCCTTATAGAGGCGGGCCAGCTCGGCGGGGTAGAGGTCGAAGTCCGTGCGCCCGAGGATCTGCTCGCGAGGCAGACCGATCGTCCGGCAGAACCGCGAGTTCACGAACGTGAATCGCCCGTCGAGGTCCTTGCGGAGGAAGTTGCCGGGCAGGTTCTCGACGAGCGACAGATAGAACGCTTCGGAGTGGTTCAGCGCGGTCTGCAGGCGCCTGACGGAGTCGGTCGACGTCGTCGCGATTTCGGATCCGTGCGGTTGCGGCTGGCTGGTCGGCATGACGCGTACAGGAGAAGCTGAACAAGACGTGCAGATGCCCCGGGGAGTGTATCGGCCGGATACAGGGGGAACTTCAATCTGTGGGGATGTTCCGGGCGGGATTGGTGGTGCGGGTGGGGCGGCGCCTGGCACGCTGACGCGTGGCGGGCCGACGCGGTGTGCAGACGCCAGGGGTTGCACGACGCGCGGCCTGTGACTACAATCAGGAGTCCTGCCGCGGGCCCCACGGCCTGCAGGAACGCTCCGCCTCCGCCCGCAAGGCTTCGGCGAGATCCCATTGTTCCTCGGTAGCTCAACGGCAGAGCATCCGGCTGTTAACCGGAGGGTTGCTGGTTCGAATCCAGCCCGAGGAGCCATCTTTCCTTCCGGCTTGCGGTGCGCAAGTGCGGTTCCTGCCCGCCAGTACAATCCCTCGGCCATGGTTGATTTCGGCCTGGACGGCCGGTGTGTCCTGATCGAGCCTCTTCTTCTGTCGAGTCACACTCCAAACCCGCCGTCGTCCGGCGTCAGGCCGCGGGCGAGCGCGCCGGGTGTCGTGCCCGCGAACCGGCGCGCGTCGCGGTTCAGGTGCGACTGATCGAAGTAGCCGTGCCGCAGCGCGGCATCCGCCAGGCTGATGCCGGAGCCCTGCCGGAGATCGCGGACGAGCGCCGCGAAGCGCAGCACGCGCGCGAAGACCTTCGGCGTGATCCCGAACTGGTGACGGAACTGCGCCGTGAAGTGCCGATCGCTCCAGCCCGTCTCGCGGGCAAGCGCTCCGATGCCCGCGCGACCGCGGAGCCGCAGAATGCGATTCCACGCATGGCAAACGGCTGGCGGCACGGCGTGTGCGGCTGCGAGCCGTGCGAGCAGGGCGCGATCGAGAAGGTCGAAGCGTGCGTCCCACGATGCCGCGTCGTAAAGACGCCCGGCCAGCTCCTGCGCGAAACCGCCGAACACATCCTCTGGAGCGAGGGCCTGGTTCGTCAGGTCGTCGAGCGGGTGTCCCACGAAGAGCCGCAGGCCGAGCAGCGTGAAGTCGACCTGCACGCCGTGTGTTTCGCCGCAGGATTCGACCACCTGAAATGTGTCGTACGCCCCGGTGATGAAACTCGTCCGCTCGAACGCCGCGTCGAGCCGGCCGGCTGCAGACAGCCGGTATGGTGCGCCGAAGTTGATGATGAGCGCCGCCGTTTCATCCGGCAGCGCGCGTCGCCGCAGCGGCGACCCGAACTGCTCGGACCAGCCGATGTACTCGCGAACGAAGGGACGCAACGACTCGGCAGGTCGGGTTCTGGCGAGCTCCCACCTGCCGAGATCCGAGGCATGTCGTGTGACGATCGCCCGACAGCGGGTCCGCGCGCCGGCCGGGCGGTGGGACATGGGCGGCAGTCTGGCGCAGCGGGCCCGTGCGGTCAAGGCAGGTCGGATTCTTACAAGACGCGCGCAGCGGGCCTGGCACACCATGCACGGGTCGATACCCTGCCGGTGCGAGCGCTCCCGTCCGACGGGAGCGCCCGCCCGGGGGACTGGAGGGCAACATGACGGGCGACGACTTTCGCGCGATGGCGCTCGCGCTGGACGGCGCCACCGAACAGGCGCACATGAAGCATCCGGACTTCCGGGTTCAGGGACGCGTCTTCGCCAGCCTGCTCTCGAACGAAGAACGGGCGGGCCTGAACCTCTCACCCGGGGAACAGCGCGAGCTGCTGCGCCAGCATCCGCGCGTGTTCGAGCCGGCAAGCGGCGCGTGGGGTAGGAAGGGCTGGACGATTGCCCATCTCCCGGCGGCGCCGCCTGCCGTCGTCCGTGGCGCGCTGCTGCTCGCGTACGAGAACACCGTGGCGCGTACGCGCAGGCGACGCACGTAGCACGGGGGAGCGGTTCGTCGATCCGGATCGGCCCGGGCAGAGCCCGACGACCTGTCCCACCGACGGCAGCAACTCGTCGAGCTGCTCGAACGCTCCGGCCGGCGCTTCTGCCGTGCCGGTGCCCGCTTCGTCGAGCGCGCCATTCCGGCTGCCTCACGCTCGTGAGTTGCGCCCCCGCGGTCCGGGGAGTAGCATCGTGGCGCTCCCCAGGGGAAGTCACATGAAGGGCGTGGCCGGACCTCGCGATCCGATCTACGGGTTCGATGGCTTCCTCGTCGATCCGGTCCTCGTGCGCCTC
>QGVF01000033.1 GCA_003242705.1 Acidobacteriota bacterium | reverse complement strand
ACTGGCAGGTCATCGTCCGTGTATTGGGGGTGGAGTCTCATCGTTTGTTTTTTCAAGCCAAAGACGGCATAACGTGTCTAGTACAGTTCCGGGTGGCCGGAGATTTCGTGAAGAGCGCGCCTCGAGGGCTCTGGCGTCGGTGTCTGTGCGGTTGCGGGATTTCCGCTCGGGGCGACGACGCCCGACGTGAAGGCGTTCGAGGCCCGTCGGGCGATCTTCGACGGGGCGACCGAGGTCGACATGGTGATCAACGTCGGGGCGCTCAAGTCGGGCGACCTGGCGCTCGTCGAGCGCGACATCCGCGCCGTAACCGAGGTCTGCCGCCACACGCGCGCGACGAGCAAGGTCATCATCGAAGCTGCGCTCCTGACCGATCAGGAGAAGGTGACGGCGTGCACGATCGCGAAGGCGGCCGGTGCCGGCTTCGTGAAGACGTCAACCGGCTTCGGTCCCGGTGGTGCCACCGCAGGCGATGTGGCGCTGATGCGCCGTACGGTCGGGCCGGGCGTGGGCGTCAAGGCCGCCGGGGGCATTCGCGACCTGGCGACGCTGCAGGCCATGGTCGCCGCCGGCGCCACACGGATCGGCACGAGCGCCGGCGTGGCCATCGTCGGAGAAGCGCGCGGTGAGCGGGGCGGCGGAGCCGGCGCCGGTTACTGACTGAGTCCCTCTCTGTCGCGGCTCTCGGGTGCGGCCCCCTCCGCGTCCTCCCATCCAGACCGATCAACGCAGCAGTCCTGCCAGCTCGTAGGCGCTCACTGCGGCGAAGAGCAGTGCGGCAATCGTCAGCCCGACGTTGCTCGTCACGCCGTTGCGCCACTCGGCCGGCGTGCGCCGGCTGTTGAGCAGCCAGAGCAGCGTGATGGCCAGAAACGGCATGAACAGCGAGCCGAGCACACCGTAGACGAGCACGAGCTGAAACGGCCGGCCGAGCAGCAGGAGCAGCATCGGCGGGAAGGTCAGCCAGACGAGGTACGCGCGGAAGGCCGGACTGCTGTGCCGCGCGTCGGGATCGCGAGCCGGGCGCCCGCGCACGTGCTCGACGAAGTCGGCGAAGAGCACGCTCACACCGTGCCAGACACCGAGCACCGAGGAGAAGCTTGCGGCGAAGAACCCGAGCAGGAAGATGGTCGAGACCGTTACGCCGAACCGCTGCTCGAGGATGGCGGCAAGATCGAGCAGGCCGCGGTCGCCGCGCGTGAGCGCGACGCCGCTGCCGTGCAGCAGCGCGGCACCCACGACGAGCATCGAGACGACGAAGATGCCGGTCATGACGTAGGCCGTGCGGTTGTCCCAGCGCATGACGCGCATCCATGCCGGATCGCGCCAGCCCTTGGCTTCGGCCCAGTAGCCGTAGGCCGCAAGGGTGATCGTGCCGCCGACGCCGCCGATCAGTCCAAGCGTGTAGAAGAGCGAGCCGGACGGCAGCCGGAACGACAGGCCCGAGACCAGTTCGGGCAGCGACGGCGCGAGCAGCACGCCGAGCACGACGACCGTCACGAACATCAGGCCGACGAGGAGCATCATGGCGCGCTCGAGCGCGTCGTAGCGGTTGAACCACACGAAGAGCAGGCCGGCCACGCCGGCCGTCATCGCCCACGCTTCGAACGGCATGACGGGGAACAGCGCGCTCAGCGGCAGTGCCGTCGCCGACATGGCCGTCGCGCCGTAGACGAATCCCCACACGACGATGTACGGCGCGAAGTAGACGTGCGTCCAGCGGCCAAGCTGCGACCAGCCCTCGAACATCGTCCGCCCCGAGGCGAGATGCCAGCGGCCGACCGCTTCGGCCAGCGCGATCTTCACGAGGCAGCCGACGATGGCCGCCCAGAGCAGGGTGTAGCCGTAGCGCTCGCCCGCAACGAGCGTGGCGACGAGATCGCCGGCCCCGACGCCCGTGGCCGCGACGACGATGCCCGGACCGATCGCGCGCCAGTGGGGAGGGTGCTGTGGTGTCTTCACGCTGTCTTCATCCTGGAGCGTCGCAGGGGCAGTCGGCGCCCGATCGGACGCCGAAACGGCGTGTCGCCGGTCTATATTGTTCGGCGATTCACGCTGCCGGCCCGCGCTCCCATGGCCGGCAGTCCACTGCAGCGCACGAACGCGAATCACATCACGAAAGGAAGCGACAGTGAAGAAGACACTCACAGCTCTCGCCGGAACGCTCGTCGTGGCCGGCCTGCTGACGACCGGTACCGTGTTCGGACAGCGCGGCCAGGGGCAGGGTCAGCAGCAGCCCATGGGATTCTTCGTGACCAGCGTGGGCGGCGGTGACGGCGCGAACTACGGCGGCCTCGAAGGCGCCGACAAGCATTGCCAGTCGCTTGCCGCGGCCGTCGGTGCGGGCAACCGCACGTGGCGCGCCTACCTGAGCGCGGCGCCGCAGGACGGCCGGCCGGCCGTGCACGCGCGCGACCGCATCGGCACGGGTCCCTGGTACAACGCCAAGGGTGTGCTGATCGCTCAGAATGTCGCGGACCTGCACGGCGACGACCAGCGCGACCGCAACAACATCCGCAAGCCGACGGCCCTCAACGAGCGCGGCGAAGAGGTGAAGGGCGTCGGCGACCAGCCGAACGAGCACGACATCCTGACGGGCTCGGACTCGCACGGCCGGCTGCCCGAGGGCGCCACGCTCGCCGACACGTGCAACAACTGGACGAGTAATGCCGACACCGGCGTGCGCGCCATGGTCGGCCACCACGATCGGCTCGGCGGACAGAACGTGTCGTGGAACGCGGTGCACTACTCGGCCGGCTGCAGCCAGGCGGCCCTCGTCAAGACGGGCGGCGCGGGCCTGCTGTACTGCTTCGCGGCCGACTGACGCGCATCGACGCAGAGAGCAGCTGTCCTCCGCGTCTCGCCACAGGCCGGTGCCACCTGGCGCCGGCCTCTTTTCGTTTCCCTGAAAAGCCCGGAAGCCGTTGCCGCCCGCCCGGCCGATGGCGATGCCGGCCGTCCGCCGGATGGGCAGCGCGCCACGTCGTCGTCTAACATGCGTGTGTGCCCAACGACGTGCGTCTTGCCGATCTCGGCTGGACCGACGACCGCGCGCAGCGCTTTGCTGCGCTGGCCGGGCCGGATCTTGTACCAGGGCGCGTCGCGCTCGAACACAACCACGTCTTCCGGGTACTCACGGCCGACGGCGAGGTCCTCGCCGAAGTCGCCGGGGCGCTCAAGCATCGCGCAGCGGCCCGGACCGATCTGCCGGTGGTCGGCGACTGGGTCGGTGTCCGCCTCGATCCCGCCGGCGCCCGCAGCCAGATTCGCCTGGTGCTGCCGCGCTCGACGCGCGTCTCGCGCAAGGCGGCGGGGCGCGATACCGTCGAGCAGGTCGTGGCCGCCAACATCGACACGCTGTTCGTCGTCTTCGGTCTCGACAAGCCGGTGAACCCGCGCGCCATCGAGCGCTACCTGGTCGTCGCGCGACACAGCGGCGCCGAAGCGGTCGTGCTGCTGAACAAGTGCGACCTTGTGCCCGACGCGGCTGCACATGTTCGTGGCGTCGGGCCGCACACGGACGGGACGCCGGTGCTCGCGGTAAGCTCGAAGAGCGGCGAGGGCCTCGACCGGGTCGAAGGCTGGCTCGGCCGCGGCCGGACCATCGCGCTCATCGGACCGTCGGGAGTCGGCAAGTCGTCGATCGTCAACCGGCTGATCGGCCGCGAGGTGCTGCCGACCGGCGAAGTGCGCGAATGGGATCGGCGGGGGCGGCATACGAGCGTGCATCGCCAGCTCGTCCTCCGCGAGCAGGGCGGTGTCGTCATCGACACTCCCGGCATGCGCGAGGTCGCGCTGTGGGACATCGAGGCGATCGACGACGCCTTTACTGAAATCGCCGAAGCGGCGGCATCGTGCCGTTTCCGCGACTGCCGGCACCAGACCGAGCCGGGCTGTGCGGTGAAGACCGCCGTTGAGGCGGGCCGCATCGACGCGGCCCGCTACGACAGTTACATCAAGCTCCGGACCGAGCAGGACGCGATCGAGCAGAAGCGCGAGGAGCGCGGGCTGATCGACGCGAAGCGCCAGTCGAAGACGCACGCCCGGGCGTTCAGGGCGCTGCTGCGCGACCGGGAGCGGCAACGCAGATGACACCACTGAGCCTGAGGGCTGCAGCGCTGCTGCTTGCAGCGGTGCTGGCGACAGCCTGTACGACGGAACCTGCGACCATCGGTCGCATCGAGCAGTTCGAGCTGCACGCGTCGCTTCAGCCGACCGGCGATCTGGCCGTGACCGAAACGCTTCGCATCACCCCTGATGACACCGGGCGCATTGCGCTGGATCGACGGATCGAGAGTGCGTTTGCTGACGGCGTGTCGCTCGGCAGCGCCACGATCGACGGCGTCGCGGCCGGTGCCGAGCTTCAGGTCGACGAGGTGTCGGACGGCGGATTGCGCGTTCGCTGGCAGCCGGCCGGCACGCGTTCGGGGCCCGCATCGATGGTTCTCGAATACACGGTACTGCGGGCCGCGGCGGTGAATCAGCCGCGAGGCCGGCTCGAGTGGTCGCCGCTGCTGCCCGGGCGTGCACCGGCGGTAAACGCGGTGCGCCTGCGGCTCGACCTGCCCGAGACCTCCCGCTTCTACGACGGCACCGGTGTCGGTCAGCCGGGCTGGGCCGTGGCGATCGACGGTACGCGGCTCGAGGCCGAGCGCGCACCGGTTGGCGCGGGCGAGGGAGCCACGCTGCTGGCCGTCTTCGACGTCGACCGATCGCAGGTCCGTCAGGGCGACTGGGAATGGAACCTCGATCGCCGCGAACAGTATTTCTACGCGCTGGTTGCGGCCGGGCTCTTCATCGTCACGATTGGGATCGGCATCCTCATCGTCCTTCGCGTGCAGTACCCGCCGCTCACGCAGGTCGACACAGATCGGCGCGAGGCGCTGACGGCCGATCGGCTGATGGTGGCGCGCGGCCTGCGGACGACGGCGTTCGTGTCGATCCCGTTCGCGGGGCTGCTGGCGCTGGCCGGTGCACGCTGGCTGACCGGGCTCGGGCCGGCCATTTACTCGATTCCCGCGAGCATCGTGGTGGTGGCCATCATGCTGCTCGTGGCAAGCTGGACGTACGGCCGCCGCTGACGTCCCCCTCGCTGCGGCCGCAGGAGGTCACCATGGCCCAGCAACCGGCTGTACAGCCTGTGCCGCCGCGGCTGCAGCGAGGCGGCCGGGTGCCCCACTTCCACGTGACCGACACGAGCGCCGCGCGGGTGGCCTACGACGAGGCCATCTGGCAGCGCGATCACCTGCTGCTCGTCAGCCTTGGCGACGATGACGGGGATCCGTTTGCGGCGATTGCGCGCGACCTGCAGGGCAGGGCATCCGACATCGCGGCGCTCGAGGCGCGGCTCGTCGTGACGCGTGATCCGATCGCGGGCGTGCCGCGCCCGGGCGCGGTCGTCGCGGATCGCTGGGGCGAAGTCTTCGCGGTGATCGACGAGGCCGGGAGCACCGACGCCGACGACCTGATCGAGTGGATCCGCTGGGTCCAGATGAAGTGCCCCGAGTGCGAGGGCGAGGCATACTGAGCGACGCGCCGGACGGCTAGTAAACGTCGCGCTTGTAGCGCTTCGTCTTCCGGAGCGTGTCGAGGTATTCGCGCGCCTGCTCCTCGGTCCGCCCGCCGGCCGTCCGGATGATCGACAGCAGCTCCCGTTCGACGTCGGCCGCCATCCGCTCCTTGTCGCCGCAGACGAACAGCTCGGCGCCGTCCTCGAGCCAGGCCCAGATGTCGCGCGCCTGCTCGCGCATGCGGTGCTGCACGTAGATCTTCTGCGCCTGATCGCGCGAGAAGGCGAGGTCCAGGCGCAGGAAGCCGTCGCGCTCCCACGCCGTCAGTTCCTCTTCGTAGAAGAACTCCGTGGCGCGGTGCTGTTCGCCGAAGAAGAGCCAGTTGCGCCCGGTCGCGCCGATCGCCTGCCGCTCCTGGAGAAACGCGCGGAACGGAGCGAGACCCGTGCCCGGGCCGATCATGATCATCGGCGTCGACGGATCGGCCGGCATCGCGAAGTGCCGCTGCTGGTTCTGCAGGTACATCTCGGCCGTCGTGCCGAGCGGCCAGCGCTCGGCCAGCCAGGTGGAGCAGACGCCCAGGCGCTCACGACCGCGGATGGTGTAGCGCACCGAGACCACGAGCAGGTGTACCTGGTCGGGGTGCAGCTTCTGGCTGGAAGCGACCGAGTAGAGGCGCGGCAGCAGCCGGCGCAGGGCGCCCATGAGCTCGGCCGGCGTGATCCGGACGTCGGGGTGCGACTGAATCACGTCGAGCACGTCGTGCGCGACGTCCTTCCCGCTGATGTACAGCTTGAGCTGCTCGGCGTTCCCCTTCTCGAGAAGCGGCTCGAGCGCTTTGACGCCCTTCGACACGTACAGCTCGATGAGGCGCCGCGTCGGCGTGTTCAGGTTCTGGATCGCGAGCGCGTCGCGCAGCGTGCACGTCGTGCCGTCGGCCGTCTCGACTGTTTCGTCGCCCGTCGCGCCGATGGCCTCGATGACCTGCTCGACGAGCGCGGGATCGTTGATCGGATACAGGCCGAGAGCATCTCCCGGCAGATACGTCACCGGAGCGCCTTCGAGCGAGATTTCGTGGTGGCGGGTGATCTTGCCTGAGCCGGGGCCCGTCAGGAGCCGGTTGGTGACGTGCCGGCCCCTGAAGACCTGCTTGTGTTCGGCTGCCATGCGACCGACGAGAATAGCGTAAACGCCGTTCCGATGAAACCCGATCCGCGCGCGAATCGTGCGGATCAGCGTCGATCGAAGCCGAAAATCTCGATCTTCTGCCGCACCTGGTGTGTGCGCAGCAGGTATCGGCGTCCGAATGCCTCGACGACGGGAGCCTTCGACGAGTCGAAGGCGAGCGCCACGAGCCAGACGCGCGGGCGTCCGGCGGTCGCCCGCCGGATGATCGGCTCCCACCCGTCGACGGGCGGCTGTTCGGTGTACAGCGCCAGCGGCCTTACCTGCAGGTCGTCGCGGCTCACGTAGAAGTCGAACGCAATCCTGTTGAAGTAGGGATAGAGCACCACCGCATCGCCCGGCTCGGCGAGCGCCTCGACCGTCGCCACGGCCTCGCGCCAGCCGTCCTTGGCCGGCACGGCGTAGTAGGCCGGCAGCAGCTGCAGCGACAGGACGACAAGAGCGGCGACCGCGGCGATCCGAAGCTGTCGCCACGGCAGCGCCGTCAGCCCGGCTGCGACGAGGATCGCGAAGGGAACCGATGCCGGGATGGTGTATTTCGACAGGAAAATCGGCGTGTCGATGAGCGACAGCAGGAACGGGAACGCAATCGGTGCCGCCAGCCACGGCAGCACGAAGAAGAGCGGTCGACGGGACAGGCCGGGTGCGCTCCGGTACATCAGGCGCACGAGTCCGATCACCGCGATGGGGCCGAGCAGTCGCAGCAATTCGGGAGATCCGGCGTAGCGGCGGAACGACGCCACGAAACCGGTCGGCTCCGGGGCTTCGATCCAGAAGCGCGTCTGCACCAGGTCGACCTGCCACGTGAAGACCGGCAGCCACCACAGGAACGCGGCAAACGCGAGCGCGCACGCCGCGAGCAGCGCGAACGCCGCCGGGACTGCCGCCCGGCGGTGCCAGGCGAGGTCGACTCCGGCAGCGGCGATCTGTCCCGCGAGGACGAACAGCCCGTAGACGTGCGTGTAGATCATCGCGGTCGTCGCCGCCGTGTAGAGGAGGAACGCGGGAAGCGACGGTTCCGGTTCGAACAGCCGCATGAAGGCGATCGTCGCGACGGCGGCCAGCAGCGTCAGCAGCGCGTACATCCGCGCTTCCTGAGCGAACTCGATCTGGAAGACCGACACGGCAAGCAGGGCGGCGGCGACGAGTCCGGTCTCGCGCGAGAGCAGTCGTGCACCCGCGACGTAGGCCGCGACCAGTACGCCGAGGCTGCAGACGACCGACAGCAGCCGCGCGCTCCAGACCGATCCGTCGAAGAGCACAAGCCATCCGGTCAGCAGCACGTAGTAGAGCGGCGGATGGACGTCGAGCCGCGTCTCGTACAGGACCTCATCGAGGCCGGCCCGGGCGATGCCGATCGCGAACGCCTCGTCGAGCCACGCGCTTTCCGCGTCGAGACCGTGCACACGGAGCGCGCCGCCGCCGGCGACGATGAGCGCGAGCAGCAGGGCGCTGGCGCGTGTGAACAGCGGGGCACGGGCGGGTGTCGCAGTCAACGTGAACGGCCCCATTCGTAGCGCAGCCATCGCAGCGTTGCAACCCCCGGAACCGGCCCGTCGCGGCGTTTGTCCGCCCGGGGTGATACACTCCTTGCGCCACCTTGCGTATGCCGATGGCGGTCCGTGTGCTCGGGCCGTAGGCTGCGTACTTCCGGTCGGCTGCCATCTCGGATCCGAGCCGACCCTATTCCCAGCCCTTCGACGCGGTCGATCGGGCGCCGTTCATGCCGGCCGTCGCGCGGTCCGGTCGAGTGGCGTCCGGCGGACCGAGGCTGCGTCGGGGCTTTGAAGGAGGCGGCAACATGCCGGGTCCCGTTTCCCAGTTCATCGATCATCATTTCCGTCACTTCAACGCCGCGTCGTTGAAGGAGGCCGCCGACGCCTACCGGGCGCATCTCGATGCCGGCGGCAAGATGCTCATTTCGCTCGCCGGCGCGATGAGCACCGCGGAGCTCGGCCTCTCGCTGGCCGAGATGATCCGGGCCGACAAGGTGCACGCCATCAGCTGCACGGGGGCCAACCTCGAGGAGGACCTGTTCAACCTCGTCGCGCACAACCACTACGTGCGCGTGCCCCGCTGGCGCGACCTGACGCCCGCCGACGAGCAGGCGCTCCTCGAGCGGCACCTGAACCGGGTGACCGACACGTGCATCCCCGAGTTCGAGGCGATGCGCCACATCGAGCACGTCATCATCAAGCGCTGGATCGATGCCTCGAATGCCGGCCGCCGGGCGTTTCCGCACGAGTTCATGTACGAAATCCTGCTCGACGGCAGCCTGAAGGCCTCGTACCAGATCGATCCGCGCCACAGCTGGATGCTTGCGGCGGCCGAGAAGCGTCTGCCGCTCTTCGTGCCCGGCTGGGAGGACTCGACGCTCGGCAACGTCTACGCCGCGCGCTGCATCGAAGGGAAGATCAGCAACGTCCACACCGTCCGCACCGGCATCGAGTACATGACCGAGCTGGCGAAGTGGTACACGGAGACGGCCACGGCCGAGCAGACGATCGGCTTCTTCCAGATCGGCGGCGGGATCGCGGGCGATTTCCCGATCTGCGTCGTGCCGATGCTGCACCAGGACCTGCTGAAGACGGACGTTCCGCTCTGGGGCTACTTCTGCCAGGTCAGCGATTCGACGACGAGCTACGGCTCCTACTCGGGGGCGATTCCCAACGAGAAGATCACCTGGGGCAAGCTCGGCGTCGACACGCCGTCGTTCATCATCGAGTCGGACGCCACGATCGTGGCGCCGCTGATCTTCGCCAAGGTGCTCGGCTGGTAGCCGGTGACGGGCGACGCGGCAGGCCCGCGTCGCCCGCCCCCGCACGGTCGCAGGACGGCATGAAGCGAGTCGTCGTTCACGAACCAGGCGGCGCCGAGCAGCTCGTCGTCGAGGACGTGCCCACGCCGGAGCCCGGGCCGGGCGAGGTGCGTGTCGATATTGCCGCGTCGGGCGTCAACTTCGTCGACGTGTACTTCCGCACCGGCCTGTACCGCGCTGAGCGGCCGATCGCGATCGGGAGCGAGGCGGCAGGGACGGTTTCGGCAGTGGGCCCCGGCGTAAGTGGCATCGCGGTGGGCGACCGCGTCGCCTACGCCATGGTGCGCGGCTCCTACGCGACGCACGCCATCGTGCCGGCCGCGCAGCTGGTGAAGGTGCCCGAGCCGCTGGCGCTCGACGTGGCGGCAGCGGCGCTGCTGCAGGGCATGACGGCGCACTTTCTGGTGCGATCGACCTTTCCCGTCGAGCCGGGCCACTCCTGCCTCGTGCATGCCGCTGCCGGCGGTGCCGGTGGTCTCATCGTCCAGATGGCGCGCCAGCGCGGCGCGCGAGTCATCGGGACGGTGTCGACGGCGGCCAAGGCCGAAGAGGCACGCGCGCTGGGCTGTGATGAGGTGATCAATTACGTCGAGCGGGATTTCGACGTCGAAGTTCAGCGACTGACCGGCGGCCGCGGCGTCGACGTTGTCTACGACTCGGTCGGCCGGGCCACGTTCGATCGGAGTCTGAGAGTGCTGCGGCCGCGCGGCATGCTGGTGCTGTTCGGCCAGTCGAGCGGACCGGTGCCGCCGATCGATCCGCAGGTGCTCAATACCCACGGGTCGCTCTTCCTCACGCGTCCGACGCTCAGTCACTACGTGGCCACGCCCGAGGAGCTGCGCTGGCGGGCGACCGAGCTGTTCGAAAGCATTCTGGCGGGCGCGCTGACGATCCGCATCGCAAAGCGCTACCCGCTGGCCGATGCCGCCGAGGCACACCGTGATCTCGAATCGCGGCGAACGACCGGCAAGCTCCTGCTCGTGCCGCAGGCGTGACTTGCCGGCACCTCGGATTCCCCGCTAGGCTGTCTCGTTCCCCCGAGCGGGAGCGGAGGAGACTGCGTCGATGAAAGTGTTCGAGATTGCGGTTCTGGCCGGTGACGGCATCGGTCCCGAGGTCATGGAGCAGGCGCTGCGGGTCGTCGACGCCGCGGGCGAGAAGTTCGGCTTCCGCGCCGAATACCGGCACGCCGACGTGGGCGGCATCGCCATCGATCGGCACGGCGAGGCGCTGCCGGCGGCGACGCTCGAGATCTGTGAGAAGAGCCAGGCGATTCTGTTCGGGTCGGTGGGCGGTCCCAAGTGGGAGTCGCTGCCGCCGGCGCAGCAGCCCGAGCGCGCCGCGCTCCTGCCGCTGCGCAAGCACTTCGACCTGTACTGCAATCTGCGGCCGGCACGCGTCTACAGGGCGCTGGTGCCGTCGTGCCCGCTGCGGCCGGATATCGCCGGCGACGGCTTCGACATCCTCGTCGTTCGCGAGCTGACCGGCGGCGCGTACTTCGCGCGGCAGGCGTCCGACAAGGGGCGCGAGGGCAGCGGCGCCGATGAGCGCGCGTGGGACGTCAAGCAGTACACGCGGGCGCAGATCGAGCGCATCGCGCACAAGGCCTTCCAGGCGGCGCGCACGCGGCGGCGTGTCGTTACGTCGGTCGACAAGGCCAACGTGCTCACGAGCATGGTGTTCTGGCGCGAGGTCGTGTCGAGCGTCGCGGCGCAGTATCCCGACGTCACGCTGAACCACATGCTCGTCGACAACGCGGCCATGCAGCTCGTGCGCAATCCGCACCAGTTCGACGTGATGCTCTGCGGCAACATGTTCGGCGACATCCTGTCGGACGAGTGCGCGATGCTCACCGGCTCGATGGGGCTGCTGCCGTCGGCGAGTCTGGCCGAGGGCTCGTTCGGGCTCTACGAGCCGGCAGGCGGCTCGGCGCCCGACATTGCGGGCAAGGGCATCGCCAACCCCGTGGCGCAGATCCTCTCGGCGGCGCTGATGCTGCGCTATTCGTTCGACGCGCACGAGGCGGCCACGGCCATCGAGGAGGCCGTGGCGGCCACCATCGAGGACGGCATCCGCACGGCCGACATCGCCCCGCCCGGGACGCCGGCGGTCGGCACCGCGGCGATGGGAGACGCCGTCGTGGCGCGGCTGCGGGCCTAGAACCGGGTGCGCCGCGGTTTTCTGCCGGGGAGCCGGCCCGCCGTGGCATGATCAATTGCTGCGCGCGGCATCCGACGTGCGCCATCCTTCTCCTGGGAGACTCCTGAGTCATGCGGAATGACCTTGCGATCCGTTCCACTTCCGGGGCCGTGTTTCCGGCGCGGCGCCGGTGGCTGCCGGCGACCGCTGCGCTGCTGTTCGGCATCGGCGTGGCGTGTGCCGGGGCGCAGACGGCCCCCGACCCGAACACCGTCTACGAATCGGGCGGCCATCGCTTCCGGCTCGTGACCGTGGCCGACGGGCTGCAGAACCCCTGGTCGATCGCGTTCCTGCCGACCGGCGAAGTCCTGGTGACCGAGCGCGGGTTCCAGGGCGGCGGGCCGGCCCAGCTGCGCGTGATCCGCGACGGCAAGCTGGTCGACGAGCCGGTGCAGGGCCTGCCGCCCATCCGGGTCGGCAACCAGGGCGGCCTGCTCGACGTCGTCCCGCACCCGAATTTCTCCGAGAACCGGCTGGTGTATCTCAGCTACTCGAAGCCGAGCGCCGATGGTGCCACCGGCACGACCGCGGTCATCCGCGGCCGCTTCGAGGGCAACGCGCTGACGAACGTCGAGGAGATTTTCGAGGCCCAGGCCTGGTCGAAGGGCATGGGGCACTACGGGTCGCGGCTGGCGTTCGATCGTGACGGATATCTCTTCATCACGATTGGCGACCGCCAGGCCCCGCCGAGCGGCAACCTCGAGGCGCACCCCGCCCAGGATCTGTCGAATCATCAGGGCACGGTGGTTCGCCTGCACGACGACGGCCGCGTGCCCGACGACAACCCCTTCGTGGGGCGTCCGAACGCCAGGCCGGAGATCTGGAGCTACGGGCACCGCAGCCCGCAGGGCCTCGCGATCGATCCCGACGGCAACATCTGGGAGAGTGAGCACGGCCCGCAGGGCGGCGACGAGCTCAACCTGATCCAGAAGGGCGCCAACTACGGCTGGCCGGTCATCGGCTACGGCGTCAACTACGGGCCGGAGCGGCAGCCGATTCACGCGTCGACCTCGCGTCCGGGGATGCAGCAGCCCGTGCGCTACTGGGTGCCGTCGATCGCCACGTCGGGCCTGATGGTCTACACGGGCGACCAGTTCCCGAACTGGAAGGGCAACATCTTCCTCGGCGGGATGAACGGCGTGCAGTCGATGGCGCGTCTGGTGATGGACGGGACGCGCGTCGTGAGCGAGGAGAAAATGCTCGGCACGAACCTGCGCGTGCGCGACGTGCGCCAGAGCCCCGACGGCGGCATCTGGCTGGCGCTCGACGATCGCGGCGGCGCGAAGACGTCGATCGTCCGCTTCGAGCGCGTCGACTGACGCGCCGGCGCGTGATGCGCAAACGGACGCCGGCTGGCCCGCACGCTCCTGCGTGGTGCGGGCTTGCCGGCGTGCGTCGTTTCAGTTATCCTTCCGTGGTTCGGCGCGTGCCGTTCATGCCTCGTGTGCCGAGGTAGCTCAGTTGGTAGAGCATACGACTGAAAATCGTAGTGTCGGCAGTTCGATTCTGCCCCTCGGCACCATCTTCCCCCAGCGTTTCCTCAGCCACTCGTAGCGACACGTCTGTCCGCCCGGCAGCCGTCGGGTCAGCGCAGGGCTACGGCTGCGTCTGTGCGCCTGCTCCCGATTCCGCCACGTCGTCGCTCGCAATCGTCCGTCCAAGCTCGAGCAGCGTCGTGCCGACGACGCGACCGTCGATCGTCAGGTCGAAGCGGTAGGTGCCGGCTTCCGGCGCCTCGACGTCGGCCAGGCGCGCGATGCAGTGTTCGGGACTGAGATCGGCGTCCTCGAACTGATCGAACACCTGCGTCCGGCCGGCGGGCGCCGTTGCGATGACGGTGATGTCCCACGCGGGGTCGAGTTCGGTGCCGGCCAGTCGCGCGACGAGCGTCAGGCGCGGGAGGACGGCGGGGAAGTGGCGTACAAACAGCCGGTCGGCGATCGCGACAGCCGTCACGCGCCCGTCGACATCGACGACCGCGGTGTCGCACAGCAGGATCCAGCTGATGGCGGGAGCAGAGGTGGGCATGTGTGAGTCCTTGGGAGTCGGCCGGCGTGCCAGTCTAGCCGGTCAGGCCCGGAAACGGGCGGAAAACGTGCCTTTCCGGGGGTGACATGTTAGGATAGATGCCAGAGCCATGCAGCAGACCTTCACACGTCGTTCGCCCTTGGCGGATACGCCCGTGCAGAGGTCTGTCTCTGCCACGCACCGTCGCATCTCCCTTGATGCGACCTCGCCGCGCACCATCTGCTGCTAAGCACGCGCGTCGAGGTTCTTCCCCTTTTTCCATTTTCAACCTGTACGACTGGAGGGGTCGATCGATGCTGGACGTTTATCGTGTCGTCGCCGGGCGCGTGGGCAGTCCCGACGCAGAGGAGCTGGCGGACGAGCTCAGCCGCTGGCACAAGGCCATGGTGCTGCACGAGCGCCTTGCGACGGATTGCGACGAGGACGAGGAGTGCCCGCACAGTGAAGCGCGGGAGCTCTGGAACGAAGCCCGCCGGATCTTCGGCGAGGAGGCCGAGAATCTCGTGTTCCTCAAGAATTCCGCAAGTGCGGTGAAGACCGAGGAGGCGCGGTGATACAGACCGCCGGCAGGGAACCGGCGGTCGACGGCCTGTCAGGTGCCCGGTGAACGGTCCGACGCGAAATCGGGGCGTTCACCGGGCACCTTGACGTTTGGGCCAACGTTTCTTCCTCGCTCCCTCGTTCTGCTTCCTTCCTTCTTCTTCCTCTCCTGCATTTTCCAACGCTGCCCACCGCGGGCGTCGTCGTCCGCCAACGTCCGGGCTGCCGTGCCGCTGCCGTTCGTCCTTACGACAGCCGCATCCAGCGCAGGCGCGCCAGCACGGGCAGCACGCCGGTCAGAACGGCTACCGTGACGCCCGAGGCGGCCATGAACGCGCCGTACAGCTCGCGTCCCAGCAGGTCGTAAATCGTCAGGCCGACCCCCGCCAGGCCCGCCGCCGCCAGCAGCCGCCAGCCGCGACCCAGCTCGTGCCAGCGATCGACGATGAGCATGACGGCGGGGGTGGCGAGCAGCAGCACGTAGTCCCAGCCTTGCGGCGAGAGCAGGGGAACGATCGTCAGCAGCAGCGCCACGTCGAAGAACGCCCCGTGCCGCAGGGAGCGGCCGCGGAGCAGCGCCAGCAGTGCGAACAGCAGCAGCGCGCCCGCCGTCGCGGCGGCCAGACCGGACGCGGTCGGGCCGGGACCGATCCACTTCGCCCACATCGCGGCGAGCGACACGTTGTCGTTGCCGAGCAGGTTCCCCGCTGTCGAGCCCCCGACCGTGGCGTACCAGCCGTGCAGCAGCTCGAGGTTTCCCGACCAGCCGTAGACCAGCGCCGGGACCGCGAGGCCCGCGGCGAGCACGAGCCCGGCCGTGCCGGCCGCTGTCGCGCCGCCCGCCCAGGCGAGCCACGGCAGCAGGACGAGGGCGTACGGCTTGACGAAGACGGCCGCGGCGGCCAGGGCCGCCGCCGCAGCCGTGGATCCGCGCCCGAGCAGGCGCAGACTGCCGACGAGCATCACGCCGAGCAGCAGGTTGGTCTGCCCGAGCGTCAGCTCGTGCGCATAGAACTTCGCCATGAATACGACCGTCAGCAGCACGACCGTCGATGCCGGTCGACGCCGTTCGGGAAGCGCCGCGAGCGAGAAGCGGACGAAAAGGGCAAGGAGCGTTGCCGAGAGCGCAAACCAGACGGGTCGCGCCACCGTGGGAGGCAGCGCGGCGATCGGCGTCATCGCCAGCGCAAAGGCCGGCAGGTACTTGAACTGGTAGTGACCGTCGGCCTCGCGGTAGAGCGCTTCGGCCGCCAGCGCGCGCCGCCCGGCGGTGCGGTAGACCTCGAAGTCCGCGAGCTCGCGGTGAATCTGCGCCGCATAGGCGGCCGCACAGATGGCTGCGAACAGCGCGACCCACCACCAGCGGCGTATTCCCGACACGGCGAGGATTGTCGCCGAACTCGGGGCGTCGGCGCGAGGCCGCACGTAACACGCCGGACCGGCGACAGGGGGCGGCGCACGGCGGCCGGCGTCTGCCGTGACGCCCGCCGACGCGGGAGGCGCCACGCGACGCGATCCTGCGCGCGACGCCGTGAGGCACAGGGTGTGTAGCCGGCTACGCAGCCGCTTCCCTCACGGTGCCATCAAGATGGCGCGACCTGCTGCGGTCGCGGCGATCCGTCCGGCCGTCCTGGTCACTTCCGGCCGACGTTCCCAACTGACGGAAAGGCACGGCGCTTGCACGGTTCTGCACGCGACGGGATGGAATTTTACGGAGGATTCGCAGATGAACGTAGCAAGGATGTGTGCAGGACTCGCCACCGCATGCGTGCTGGCCTTCGGCATGACGGTTCAGGCGCAGGAGCAGGCGGGTTCGCAGTCCGCGCAGTCTGGTCAGACCCAACCGTCTCAGCCGAGCCAGTCGGCTGCGGCCGGCGCCATCACCGTCGAGGGGTGTCTGCAGCGTGACACCGCGGCGTCGGCGGCGGCCGGACAGTCGGAGTCGGCGATGTTCAAGCTGGCCGACGCCAAGGCGGCGGCCGGGGCGGAATCGTCGGCTGCGGCTGACATCAAGGACGAGTACCGGCTCCAGGCGTCGAGCAGCGTCGACCTCAGCCAGCACGTGAACCATCAGGTGCGCGTGACCGGCTCGGTCTCGGCCGCGTCGGGTGACGAGGCGCCGACGCTCAACGTCACGAACCTGGAGATGATTGCGGCCAGCTGCGAAAGCAACTGACGCGTTCACGTCGGTTACCCACGCCGGGGCGGACGGTCCACGCGGATCGTCCGCCCCTTCTGCCGTACGCGCGAACGGCGCGTGGCGGCCCCTCCGCTTGCATCCGCGCCCGCCGCCCGTGCCATACTCGCCCTGCTCCCCGACGTCAGGTCCTGCGGCGGCGGCTCCGGCCGGACGACCGCGTCATCAGAAAGGTGGTTCCGTGTGCGCGCGAGGACGACCAGTTTCACCACGCAGACGGCCGCTCCCGCTTCGGGCGCCCTCGACCGATGGACGCTCGACCGGATCGCCCGACCTCTTGCCGGCGCGAAGCTGCGACTCCAGCTGTGGGACGGTCACGGACTGACACTCTCGTCCGGGCCGCCCGTTGCAACGATCCACATCCGCGACCGCCGCACGCTCCTCCGGATCGCAATCCGGCCCGAGCTTGGCTTCGGCGAGGCGTACACCGACGGCCGGGTCGAGGTGCAGGGCGACCTCGTCGCGGCGCTCGAGCAAATCGCGCGGGCGCTGGCGCGCCAGCGCACGCCCGCGCCCGTCCGCCTGGCCCCGAACGACGAGCGCCGGTCGCGCCACAACGTCCACACGCACTACGACCTGGGCAACGACTTCTACCGGCTGTGGCTCGACGAGGCGCTGCTGTACACCTGCGCCTACTACGAGCGCCCCGATGTGTCGCTCGAGGCCGCGCAGCGCGCCAAGCTCGAGCACGTCTGCCGCAAGCTCCGGCTCCGGCCCGGCCAGACGGTCGTCGAGGCCGGTTGCGGCTGGGGCGCGCTCGCCCTGTACATGGCACGCGAGTACGGCGTGAAGGTGCGCGCCTACAACATCTCGACCAATCAGCTCGCCTGGGCGCGCGAGGAAGCCAGGCGCCAGGGCCTCGATGACCGCGTGACCTTCATCGACGGCGACTACCGCACGATTGACGGCAGCGCCGACGCGTTCGTCTCCGTCGGCATGCTCGAGCACGTCGGGCCCGACCACTACGACGATCTCGGCCGCGTCATCGATCGCGTGCTCGACCCGGTCCACGGGCGCGGCCTGCTGCACTTCATCGGTCGCAATTCCCCGATGGTGCTGAGCGAGTGGATCCGCCGCTACGTGTTTCCCGGCGCGCACCCGCCGGCACTGAGCGAGGTGCTGCCCGGCGTGTTCGAGTCGCGCCAGCTGTCGATCCTCGACGTCGAGAACCTGCGGCTGCACTACGCGCTCACGCTCAAGGCGTGGCTCGAGCGGTTCGAGCAGCACGTCGATCAGATCCGCGTGATGTTCGACGAGCGCTTCGTACGCACGTGGCGACTCTACCTCGCCGGCTCGCAGGCGGCGTTCCTCGCCGGCGACATGCAGCTGTTCCAGGTGACCTTCGCACGGCCGATGGCGAACGACCTGCCATGGACGCGCCGTTACCTCTACGAGGGCGCCGATGCGTGAGTGCGACGTCCTCGTCGTCGGGGGCGGACCGGCGGGATCCTCCTGCGCACGCGCCCTCCTCGCCGCCGGTGCCGACGTGCTCGTCGTCGACCGTGCCGCGTTCCCGCGCGACAAGGTCTGCGCCGGCTGGATCACGCCGGCCGTCGTCGACGCGCTGCAGATCGATCTCGACGAGTACGCCCGCGGCCGGACGCTGCAGCCGTTCCGCGCCTTCCGCACCGGCACGCTCGATGGTCCGCGCCGCGAGACGACGTTCGGCGAGATCGTCAGCTACGGCATCAGGCGATGCGAGTTCGACCACTACCTGCTCGAGCGTTCCGGCGCACAGGTCGTCGAGCGTCAGCCTGTGCGATCGATTCGCCGCGACGGCGACGCCTGGATCGTCGACGAGCAGTTCCGTGCGCGGATGCTCGTCGGTGCCGGCGGTCACTTCTGTCCGGTCGCGCGTGCGCTGAACGCGGATCAGCCGCAGGAGGAGGTCATCGTGGCACAGGAGATCGAGTTCCGGCTCGATCCCGAACAGGCGGCAGGCTGTCGAGTCGCGCCAGAATGTCCTGACCTCTTCTTCTGGCCCGATCTGCGCGGTTACGGCTGGTGCGTACGAAAGGGCGATTACCTCAACGTCGGCGTCGGCCGGCTTGCGGAAGGTGGATTTCCCGCCGTCGTCCGTCGCTTCGCCGATCTGGTCGATCGACTCGGCATCGTCCCGGGCGGCGTGCCGTCGCCCTGGAAAGGGCACGCCTACCTCATCCACACCGCTTCGCGGCGTCGGGTCGTCGACGACGGGGTGGTGCTGGTGGGCGATGCGGCGGGGCTTGCACTGGCGCCGAGTGGAGAAGGCATCCTGACCGCGATTGAATCGGGCCTGGCCGCCGCTGAAGTCGTGGCCGCGGCCGGCGCGCGGCGCGATCGGGAGGCGCTGGGTTCCTATGAGCGCTGGATCGACGCGCGGATCGGTCCGCGCGGCCGCCCCGGCATCTGGGTGCATCTGCCGGGGTGGGTCCTGAATCTGGGCGCTCGCGCCGTGCTGGGCTCGGGATGGCTCACGCGGCGCGTGCTCATCGAAGACGGCTTCCTGCACACGCGGCGGCCGCCGTTCACCCCGTGGCGCCCGTCGCCCGACGCCGCCCGACCCTGAGGCATGCTCGAGACCATCGCTGCCTGGAATCCCGTCGCGCAGGCGCTGGCCGCCGGCCTGTTCACGTGGGGGCTGACGGCCATCGGCGCCGGTGCCGTCTTCCTGTTCCGCGAGGTCGACCGTCGCGTGCTCGACACGGCGCTCGGCTTCACCGCCGGTGTGATGATTGCCGCCAGCTTCTGGTCGCTGCTCAACCCGGCGATTGCGCTCTCCGAAGAGCTTGGCATGATCAGCTGGCTGCCGCCGCTCATCGGGTTCTTCGCCGGCGCACTCGCGATGCGCGGCGTCGACTACATCCTGCCGCACGTCCACCTGTTCGCCCGCATGTCGACCGCCGAGGGCATGAAGACGACGTGGCGGCGGACGACGCTGATGGTGCTGGCGATTACGCTGCACAACATCCCGGAAGGACTGGCCGTCGGCGTGGCGTTCGGGACGGTGGCGTCGGGCTACGAGTCGGCGACGCTCGGCAGTGCCATCGCGCTCGCCATCGGCATCGGCATCCAGAACGCGCCCGAGGGAACGGCGGTGGCGGTGCCGCTGCGGCGCGAGGGCATTTCACCCGTGCGCGCGTGGTGGTACGGGCAGCTGTCGGCCATCGTCGAGCCGGTCGCGGCCGTGCTCGGTGCGCTGGCCGTGACGCAGATGCGCCCGCTGCTGCCGTATTCGCTCGCCTTTGCCGCCGGCGCCATGATTTTCGTCGTCGTCGAAGAAGTGATCCCCGAGTCGCAGTCGGGCGGCCACGGCGATCTGGCCACGCTCGGCACGATTCTCGGCTTCGGCGTCATGATGACGCTCGACGTCGCGCTCGGCTGACGTCCCGTCCGGCCGCGGGCACAGCCGTCCTGACACACCATGCCCAGCATCCTTGCCGTTTCGACGGCTGCACCACCGCATCGCATCCCGCAGGAGGCGATCAAGCGCGAGTTCGGGCGCCTCGTCGCCGGCCTGCCGCACGTCGAGCGGCTGATGCCCGTCTTCGATCGTTCCGGCGTCGAGGCCCGTCACCTGATCCACGAACCGGCGTGGTACCTCGAGGAACGTTCGTGGGACGAGCGCAACCGCGAGTATCAGGTGCGCGCGCTCGAGCTGGCCGAAGCCGCCGTCCGGCGGTGTCTCGAGGCGAGCGGGCTGACGGCCTCGGATATCGATCACTTCTACTTCGTGACGACAACAGGACTGGCGACGCCGAGCCTGGATGCGCTGCTGGCCGGACGGCTGGGGATGAAGCCGACGATCCGGCGGTATCCGCTGTTCGGCCTGGGATGCGCGGCGGGTGCCGGCGCCCTGGCGCGCGCCACTGACGTACTCGAGGCGCGGCCGAACGACGTGGCGCTGGTCGTGTCGGTCGAAATCTGCAGCCTCGTGTTCTCGAAGGAGGCGAGGACGCCGACTGACCTGGTCGGCGTGGCCCTGTTCGGCGATGGTGCGGCCGCGGCCGTCCTGGCCGGCGACGGGACCGGGCGGCGCGGTGTGCGGGTGCTCGGCACCGAAACGCGACTGTTCGCCGATGCGAAGCACCTGATGGGCTGGGACTTCACGAGCGACGGCATGCGCCTGGTGCTCGCCCGCGAGATCCCCGAGGTCGTGCGCGACACGATCGCGCCCGTTGCGCGGGCGTTCACGCGGCGCTTCGGGAAGGACGTGCGCGAGTTTACGCATCACGTGCTGCACCCGGGTGGACCGAAGGTGATGGCGACCTACCGGTCGGCGTTCGACCTTCCGGAAGAAGCGCTCGGCATCGCGCGCCGCTGCATGCGCGAGTTCGGCAATCTCTCGAGCGCTGCGGTGCTGTTCATGCTGAGCGACCTGACGAGCAGCGGACGGCCGCAGGCCGGCGACACGGGCCTCGTCCTCGCGCTCGGGCCCGGTTTCGGCGCCGAGCTGCTGGTGCTCGAGTGGTAGTCGACGTGGCGATCGCCGGGGCTGGACCGGCCGGTGCGTCGCTGGCCATTGCCTTGGCCCGCGCCGGCGCACGGGTGACCCTTTTCGAGAAGGACGCCGAGCCGCGCCTCAAGGCGTGCGGCGAAGGCATCCTGCCGCACGGGGTGAGGGCGCTGGCGGAGGTTGCCGGCGGTCTCCCGGACGGCGCCCGTGTCCGCGGCCTGCGCTTCGTCGCCGGCGGGATGTCCGTCGTCGCCGACTTTCCCGAAGGCTTCGGCCTCGTGGTCCGGCGCGACCGGCTGCACGCGTGGCTGCGCGAGCGGGCGGCCGCGACACCGGGTGTCGATCTGCGCCTGGCCACCCGATACGCGCCCTGCGGCGAGTCCTTCACCGTTGGCGCCGACGGTCTCCGCTCGCAGTTCCATCGCCGGCTGCCCGCGCGTGCGCCCGTCGTCCGCCGGGTCGGGCTGTCGACGCACTTCGGAGGCGTCGAGGGCATCGAGGACCGGGTCGAAGTCTTCTTTCACGAAGCGGGCGAGATCTACCTGGCGCCATGCGGCGGTGGAGAAGCGCTCGTGGCCGCGCTGTTTCACCAGGACCGCTTTCACCGCAACGGCCTGGTCCGGCTGCTACGCGCCATTCCCGAGCTGCGAGAGCGGACCGCTACGGCGGAGCAGACCACGCCGATGCTGGCGGCCGCGCCACTGGGACTTCAGGTGCCGAAGGTGGTTGACGACCGTTTGCTGCTGATCGGCGACGCCGCTGGCGCGCCGGATCCGATCACCGGCGACGGGCTGGCCATCGCGTTCGCGTCGGTGGCGCCGGCCGTGACAGCCATCGCGTCGGGCGATCTCGCGGAATACCAGCGGGTGCGGGGCGCAATCGGGCGCACGGCGGAGCGCCTCGGACGACTGCTGATCGGCCTGGGCCGATTCCAGGGGCGCGGGGCCAGGGCCCTGCTGCGCCGACCCGGGCTCGTCCCGACCCTGCTCGACGTTGCCGTCGCGCGCCGGCCGCTCGGTGCGGCCACCCTGCTGAGGGCGTTCCTGTAACTGGTTATGAGAGAGTCGCTGTCCGATCCGTTCGCGCGCCGGACGAACCAGCCCGAGATCCTCGACGACCACGAGCCCGAGCAGGCCGTCGTCGATCGCGTCTACGCGTTCCTGGCCATGGTGAACCGGCGCCTTGGTGGCGCGGCGGCAACCATCGCACGCTTCGAGGCGTTCAGCCGGAAGTGGCGATCCGGTGAACGTATCGAGGTGCTTGACGTGGCGACGGGCGCGGCCGACATCCCGCGCGCGCTCGTGGCCTGGGGGCGCGGGAAGGGATTCGACCTGCGGGTAACGGCAACCGACGTGTCGACCTCGGCGCTCGACTACGCGCGCCGGACAGGTCCACCCGACGCGCGGCTGCGGCTCGTCCGGGCCGACGCGATGTGCCCGCCCTGGCGCGACCGGGCGTTTGACTACGTGACGAGCGCGCTCTTCTTCCATCACCTCACCGACAGCCGGATCGTCGAGGTGCTGCGCACCTCGGCCCGCCTGGCCCGGCGCGGGATCGTCGTCAACGACCTGGTCCGGTCGCGACGGGCCTGGTGGCTGACCTGGCTGATCACCTGGCCCTTCCACCCGATCCTTCACCACGACGGACCGCTCTCGATCCGGCGTGCCCTGACGCCGGGCGAAATCGTCGCGCTCGCGCGACAGGCGGACGTGCCCTGGCTGACCGTCGAGCGGCACTTCGGCGAGCGGATGACCCTGGCCGGCGAACGCCCGGAAGTCTGACCGCCGCACGGGTGCCCGACCGCGCCGCGGCACCGGTGGACACTCGCGTGGGGTTCGAGGGTATCCGGCTGCCCAGACAGAGGCACGCGGCTCCACGTGGTTCCCGGCGTTGCGCGCAGCCATTGTCGCCCTGCACGTCTGCCCGTGAAGGCTCCCGCGACCGGGCGCGGGAAAACGCCGCACCCCCGCGAGACTTTTATATGTATCAATGACACTGTATGGGCGGGCCGCGCCTGACGGCCGCTGCGTGCGCGGGCTGGCATCACTTCTGCTGGATGACACGGTTCAGAAAAAGCGGCTACCGGGACGGTACGACTCCGCAGCACTCGGCAGGACGCCATGGCATACAAAATCTCGACGTTGATTCTCGCGGCAGGTGAAGGACGGCGGCTCGCCGAAGTCACCGGCGGGACGCCCAAGCAGTTCTGGCGCGGACCCGGCGGACGGACGCTGCTGGAGGACACGATCGCGCGCTTCTCGCCGCTCGCGCCCCTCGAGCGGATGACGGTTGTCATCGGCCGGCATCATCGTCGGTACGTCGACACGGGACCGGTCGAACTGGCCGGCACCATTGCGGAGCAGCCGGCCGATCGCGGCACGGCCGCCGGCGTGCTGCTGGGCCTGACGCACCTGCCCGGCGAGCCCCACGAAGACGTCGTGATCCTCACGCCATCCGATCACGGCGTGGCCGACACGCGCGGCTTCCGTCGGCTGCTCGTCGAGATCATCCGCCACGTGCAGACGCACGACGAGATCGTCGTGCTGGGGGCACAGCCCCTCAAGGCGTGCAGTGACTACGGCTGGATTACGCCTGGCGAGGCGGCGCCGGCCGCGCGGCTGCGGCCGATCGCCTCGTTCGTCGAGAAGCCGGCGCCCGAAGCCGCCCGCCGGCTGCGCGAGGCGGGCGCGGCCTGGAACACGATGGTCGTCGTCGCGCGGCGCGCATCCCTGCTTGGGCTGTTCGCGCGGCTGCTGCCCGAGCTGTACGCGGAATTCGTCGAAGCCGTCGCGGATCGCGAGCGGCGTCCCGAACGCCTCGAGGTCGTCTATGCGGCCATGGATCGCTCGTACGACTTCTCGCGCGACGTGCTCGGGCAGGCCCGGGGGCTGGCGACCTGCATCCTCCCCGCGTCGCTCGGCTGGACCGATCTCGGGACGCCCGAGCGGCTGCGTCAGTGGCACTCACGCCTCGACCCGACGCCCGACGGTCCCAAGGACGGCGTTGAGCACGTCGTGTCGGCTGCCTGAAGCACCGCCGACCGTACATGGCCCACGGGTGGTCGCGGCGCGGGTCGCTCAGGCGAGCTCGAGCTCTTCCGGCAGGTCGCGGCCGAACGCGTGCCGCAGCGCCGAGCGTGCCGCCCAGTAGCCACACATGCCGTGCACGCCGCCGCCCGGCGGCGTCGAGCTCGAGCACACATACAGCCGCGGGTTCGGGGTCCGGTACGGATCGACCCGCGGAAACGGACGGAAGATCACCTGCCCGAGCGTGTTGGCGCCGCCACCGATGTCGCCGCCCACCAGGTTCGGGTTGTGCGCCTCGAGTGCGGCGGGGGCGTGGACCCGCCGGGCGAGGATCGTGTCGCGGAAGCCGGGCGCGAACCGTTCGATTTGTCGCTCGATGTGTTCCGTCACGTCGACCGGCGATCCGTGCGGCACGTGGCAGTACACCCAGCCGGTGTGCAGCCCCTGAGGCGCCCGCGAGCCGTCCATGACGCTCTGCTGGGCTACGAGCACGAACGGGGCATCGGCCACCCGCCCCTGATTCACGTCGAGCTCGGCGCGGGCGATCTCTTCGAACGTGCCGCCGACGTGCACCGTCGAGGCTTCGCGGCAGGCCGCCGCCCGCCATGGAATCGGATCGGACAACGCGTAATCGACCTTGTAGACACCCGGGCCGTACCTGAAGCGCTCGAGGGCCCGCCGGTAGCGGCCGGTCAGCCCGGTGCCGTCGAGCGCCGCGATCTGGCGCGGCGTCAGGTCGAGCAGGACCACGCGGGCAGGCGGCAGATCGGCCAGCGACCGCACCTCGACACCCGTCCGGAGTTCACAGCCATCCACCCGCGCACAGGCCGCCAGCGCATCGACGATCTGCTGCGATCCGCCGCGCGCACAGGGCCAGTCGAGCGCGTGCCCGGCAATGCTCAGCACGAGGCCGAACGATGCCGACCCCGGTGCATTGAGCGGCAGCATCGAGTGCGCCGCGCTGCCTGCCAGCAGCGCCCGGGCCGGCGCGTCGCGGAACGTCCGCGCCAGCCGTTCGACCGACTGGATGGCGTGCAGCCCGAACGCGGCAAGAAGCAGCGGATGGCCGGGCAGGCGGATCGGGCGCAGGATCTCGCGGAAGAGCGCCCGGTGCCGTTCGACGAACGGTTTCATCAGGCGCAGCCAGGCCGTTCCGTCGCGGCCCAGCGATTCCCTCGTCCGCTCCAGGTCCGTCGACAGCACGGCTGTCCGGCCGTCGTCGAACGGATGGGCGAGGGCAAGGGGCGCCGTCAGCCACTCGAGCCCGTAGCGGTCGAGCCGCAGACGCTCGAAGACGGGCGACACGATACCCAGCGGGTGAATCGCGCTGCAGATGTCGTGGCGGAAGCCGGGCAGCGTGACCTCTTCGGTCCGGCAGCTGCCCCCGATGCGCTCGTTCCGCTCGACGACGAGCACGGACAGGCCGGCGCGCGCCAGCACGGCCGCGGCCGTGAGCCCGTTCGGGCCGGCGCCGACCACGACGACGTCCCGGCTGGCGTTGTTCATGCAGTTGATCTCCTGCGACGGAGGTCGACGTTGCGTGTACTGCTCACTGGCGGCAATCCGTTTCTCCAGGTTGCCCTGGCTTCGACCCTCGCCGCCCGCGGACACGAGGTCGACCTCGACCGCCGGACGGGCGACGAGCGGCCGTCCGGTGATGGTGCACGAACCGATCCGCCCGGCGCCAGTCCGGATCCTGACGTTGTCGTGGTGATCGATCGCTCGGTCGCCGGGCACGGTCGTTCCACCCTCCGGTGGGGGATTGCCGACGATGCGGGGGAGCGCGGGCTGCGGGCCGCCCGTGCGGCGCGGCGCGTCGTGCACGTCGAGTCGCGCCGCGCGGCCTCGCCGGACGGGATGCCCGACTGGCTGTCGACGGCGAGAGGGGCGGTCACGACGATCCGGACGAGTCTCGTCTATGGGACCGGCATCGATCCGGTCACCCAGCTGCTGATCATGATGCGGAGCCTTCCGGTGGTACCGCTGCCGCCGGGGCGCCACACCCTGCGACCGCTCTGGCGCGGCGACCTCGAACGCATCGTGGCCGCCGTCGTCGAGCGCAGCGGCCGTGCCGAGCGGATCGAGGTGACCGGACCCGAGGTCGTCGGCTGGCGTCAGCTGGCCGAAGCGCTCGGCGGACTCATCGATCGGGATCCCGTGCGTGTGGCGCTGCCGGTTTCAATTGCCGCGTCCGGTGCGCGCCTGCTCGCGCGGTTCGATCCCCGCTATGCGGCGGCCACATCACCGTTGGCTGTGGAGCAGACGGAGGCGACGGGCGATGATGCCCGGGCCGACGCGCCCGAGACGATCACGGGCAGGGCATCCGTCGGCGTGTCCGAGGGGCTCAGGCGTCTGGTTGCCGAACTGCCCGAGATCACGCCAGCCGAGGGCACCGGCGCGATCGAGGTCAAGCTGTTCGGCGCGGTCATCGCCGACGCGCGGCTGGAACCGGAACGACTCATCGACCGGCTGCGCGCGCGCTTTGCCGACGTGATGCCGATTCCCATCGGTGTCGAACCGGTGCTGCCGGCGAAGCAGTTGCAGCTCGACACGTCGATGAGCATGCACGTGCCCGGTCGCGGGCACGTGCAGGTGCGTGTCGTCGATGCAGGACCGCGACATGTGATGCTGGCAACGGCGCGCGGGCACGTTGTGGCGGGCATCGTGCGGTTCCGGGCGCGGACAGCCGGCGATGGCGTCCGGTTCGAGGTGCTCGTGTGCGACGCGGCCGCGAATCCCGTCGACTGGCTGGCGCTCGGTGCAGGCGGCAGTCTGCTGCAGGACGCCAACTGGTCGCGTGTCGTGCGGAACGTCGTCGCGTTGACGGAGGGACACCGCGTACGCCTGTATCACGGACAACGCCGGCTCGAGGGGGCCGAGGCGGTGCGTATCCAGCGGGGTATCGCCCGAACGGTCGAGGCGAGCCGGAGACGTCGGAGCGGTCGCGGCTGACGCGGACGCGTGCGTGTGGGACGGCCGGCGTGGTAAGGTGAGGGCACCGTCGCACACTGATCTGCGCGACGTCCGGGAAAAAGGCTTCAAAGCGGCCACCGCTTCGCCAGTTGCGGAGCACCCATAAATCGGCCGCGGCCGGGAGGTGCCACTATGGAAAAGCGCACCGGGAGTAGTCGCCGCTAGGCGGCTGTCTCCCATCAGAGATCAGCGGGCCGGTCCGTCAGGGCCGGCCCGTTGTGTTTCGCAGGCAGGGGCACCGGCGGGGCCCGGCACGGGCGACGGTCGATCGGATGACGCATCGATGGCACGACTGGCGCCGCCCTGATGTAGGCTGTCGCATGCCTCTCTTCGAGTACCGCTGCGAGTCGTGCGGCCACGTGTTCGAGCAGCTGATCCTGAAGGGATCGCCCGAGCCGACGTGCCCGGCGTGCGGCGCGTCGACCGTCGAGAAGCTGCTGTCGATGTTCGCGGTCAGTTCCGAGAGCACGCAGCAGCGCAGCCGGGAGCGGTTCGGCGCAACCCGCCGCGTGAAGGCCGAAGCCGAGCGGCGCGAGCGCGAGCACTACCGCACCGATCACCACGACGACTGACGCGTCGTCGGCCCGGTATCGTCGCCGGACAGCTGTGCGCAGGCCAGGCGGCGTGCGCCTGACCTCGATGCGCAGGTGCCGGCTGTCGTAGTCGACCGGCACCACAAGGCCCGTCGCCCGGCCGTTGACGACAAGTTCGAGATGGAGCACGACGGGATCAGCGGAAGCTGGTTCCGGACGTTCCGCGGCGGCAGCGCGCCCTGCGCTTCCAATCACAGCCGCCACCGCGACCCACAACAGCACGATGTGCATCGTCGACCCTTACCGGTGAACGACGGGATGAGCGATGACGGAAGTGCCGTTCACTTCGGCCGCGATCTCGAACGCGTCGGCGGGTGGCAACCCCTGGGGCAGCAGCCATCGCCGCTCGGTTCCCGGCAGCACGTAGCCGAGCAGCCCCTGGCCGAGCGGCCTGCGCGCATCGGATGTCAGGAGCTCGACCCGGCTGAGGCGCGCGTGCCCCGAGCCATCGTTGCGCACGACGAGCCAGTCCCCGTCGTCGCGTCGTTCGACACGCCATTGGAGCGTCGGCGTCGCGCGACGACTGCCGCTGCGCTCCGGTCGCCGGACCGCAGACAGGCCGGAGCCGTAGGCAAAGAGCGGCAGCGAGTAGCGCATGCGCAGCGTCACGCCCAGCGCCATCGCGTTCGACTGGCGCTGCAGCCAGGCGCCGGGCGCCGGCAGCTCGTCGATGACGACGCGGTAGGCATGCTCGCGGCCCGGGGCGAGGGGCATCGTGCGGACCAGGCGGACGAGCTGTCGGACACCCGCTTCGATGGTTGCCACGGGCGGGCTCGGCACGACGCCGGTCTGATTGAACTCGAGAACGTCTTCATCGGGCGTAATGCGCCACTCGGCAATCCGAACCTGCAGCGTGACCGGCTCGGGGCCGCGATTCTCGAGCCACAGTGCCGCGGCTGCATTAGGCGCTTCGATGACCGGATCGATCGGCCACAGCACAAGGGTCGGTCCCGGGGCCTGCTCCTGCGACGCGACAGGGTTGGCTATCGTCGCCAGCAGAAAGAGAAGGCTCACGAACAGGAACGCGCGCACGCGAAGCATGTCGTTCCCCCGTCCTTACCAGGCGATTTCCACGCCGAGCGTGTCGGTGTAGGTGCCCGGTGCGGCTGGCGCACCGGGCAGTGTGGCGACGGCGTAGACCTCCAGGCTGAGAAGGCCGGACGGCGGCACGGTGACGTCGAGGCCGCCGGTCGAGGGAATGGGCTGACTGCGGCCGGCGTCGGCGTAGAGGGCGTACGGAATCGTGCTGCCGCCGCCCATCCGCGCCAGATGTCGGACGCCGCCGACCGTGTGCTGTCCGCCATCGATCGACAGCGTCAGGTCGAGACCCGCGGTGCACTCGATCTGCATCCCGCCGATCGAGCCGAGCTGTGTGCTGGTCGTCGCTTCCCCCTCGGCCGTGGCCGGCAGCGTGCCGAACGCCAGCTCGCCGAAAGCGAGTCCGGACGTCGCGGCCGATCCGGCGACGACACAGCCGGGAACGATCTCCGCGGATACGGTGAAGCTCTGATCGACGGCCAGCACCGACACTGGAGCGGCGATCAGGCAGACGCCGACGAGCGCGGCCCGGAATCCCGCGTGCATGGCTCAGAACTCGATCGAAACGGTCAGCGCGTCGGTGTAAATGCCCGCCGGCAGAGCGGTCGCCGTCGTCTTCTGCAGGCGTCCGTAGATCGGCAGCGGCGCGTGGTGCTGCTCGACACCCGCTGCCGCGGTCATCGATCGAGCCTGAGACGCGTGCGGAACTCCGGCAGTGTCGACGTCGGGCCGCGCCACTCGAGCTCGTCGACGGTCTCGAAGACCGG
>QGVF01000156.1 GCA_003242705.1 Acidobacteriota bacterium | reverse complement strand
CGATTTCGTCGTGCAGGCGGAGCCACGCGGCACTGCCCACGCCGTACTGGCTGCCGAGTCCTGGGTCGGCAGCGACGAATTCCTCGTGGTCAATGGCGACAACCTCTACCCGGCCGACGTCCTGCGTCGCCTCGTGGCGCTCGGCAGGCCCGGGCTGGTGGCGTTCGAGAGGAACGCACTGGTGGTGTCCGGGAACATACCGGCCGGGCGCGTGGGCGCCTTCGCGACGATCGACGCCACGCCGCAGGGCGATCTGATCGGGCTCGTCGAGAAGCCGAGCGCGGAAGCCGTGCGCGTCGACGCGCTCGTGAGCATGAACTGCTGGCGGTTCGATGCGCGGATCTTTCCGATGTGTCGTGCAGTCGTGCCATCGCCGCGCGGCGAGATCGAGCTTCCGGCCGCCGTACAACACGCCCTTGCGCACGGCGTGTCGTTCCGGATCGTCCGTGCCGCCGCGGCCGTGCTGGATCTGTCGAGTCGCGTCGACATTGCCGGGGTGACGCGGCGCCTGGCGCAGCGGGCGGTGCGACTGTGACCACGTTCGTCTCGCGTCGGCGAATAGCCGGGGCCGGGTTTGCGGCGACAGACCTCGCAGCGCGCACGGCGCTGATCGACCGTGCGGAGAGCGCGCTCCGTGGTGCCACCGGTGCGCCACCACAATGGGCCTGGTTCGTGCCCGGTCGCATCGAAGTCCTCGGCAAGCACACCGACTACGCGGGCGGCGCCTCACTCGTCGCGGCCGTCCCGCGCGGCTTCGCGGTGGCCGCCACGCCGCGCGACGACGGCACAATTGCCGTGACCGATGCCCGATGGGCGACGCAAGCAGTGATTGAGCCCGGTACGACGGGGGATGTTCGCGGCTGGGCCCGCTACGTCGCGGTCGTCGCACGTCGGTTCGCGGACAACTTCCCGGGTGCGTCGCTGGGCGTCGATGTCGCGATCGCGAGCGACTTGCCGCGCGCGGCCGGCCTCAGCAGCTCGAGCGCGCTCATCGTCGCGATGGCCCTTGTGCTCGCACGTCGCGGCCGACTCGATACGCGGCCCGAGTGGCGCGAGGCGATACGCACGCCGCTCGATCTGGCGGCCTACCTTGGCGCCGTCGAAGCCGGCCGTGGCTTCAGGGGGCTGCGTGCGGCAGGCGGAGTGGGCACGAAAGGCGGGTCGGAAGATCACACCGCCATCCTGGCTTCGGCGCCGGAGCGACTTCGCGCCTTCACCTGCCTGCCCATGCAGGCCCTTGGCGAAGCGGCGATGCCGACATCCTGGACGTTCGTCGTCATGACGAGCGGTGTGCACGCCGACAAGGCCGGTCGCGTGCGCGGACAGTACAACCGCGCGGCCGACGCCGTCGCAGCGCTCGTCGAGCTCTGCCAGCAGGCCGCCGGTTCGCATCGGGAATCGCTTGCGGCGATTCTTGCCGGCGAGCGCGACGGGAGACGGCTGCGTGAGCTGGTCGTGCGATCGACGCACCCGGCGTTCACCCGTGAAGAGCTGGAGGCACGCCTCGCGCATTTCATTGCCGAGCACGCACGCGTGTGCGAGGCGCTTGAAGCGTTCCGAACTGCCGATCGTGATCGGCTGGGCGAACTGACGGCCGCGTCCCAGGCCGACGCGGAGCGGCTGCTGGGCAACCAGGTGCCCGCGACCATGGCGCTGACGCGTGCAGCCCGGCAGGCGGGAGCGTTTGCCGCGACCAGCTTCGGAGCGGGATTCGGCGGCAGCGTGTGGGCCCTCGTCGAAGGGCACGACGTCGAGAGCTTCGCGCGCGAGTGGGAATGCGCCTATCGGGCGTCGATGCTGGTGCAGGGGCCGCTCGAGTGGTTCGCGGCCCGTCCGGCGCCGCCCGCTTTCGAGGTGGAGGACATCTAGGGGGAATCGGATCGCCGTGCGGCGGGCCGGCCGAACGTTTCGCGAGATGGAACAAGGGCCGGTTCGGTTGGCAGCGTGTGTGTCGTCGGGCTAGCGTATTGCTCTCTCTCAGCAGGAGTTCCCAGACGGCCCGCGACAGGAGCGGGCTCGGGCGCATACGACTGGAGCGCGGATATGAAACGGTTCACCCTCATGGCGCTGCTGATGGCGGCTGCCGGTGTCATGGTCTCCGGCCGCAGCGCCACGCAGACGCCGACGGCCGGCGGCAGGCTGCCGGAAATCGAACTCGTCCTTCCAGGATTCGAAGTCCAGCTCGTGTACGAAGTCCCCCTCAACGAGCAGGGATCGTGGGTGTCGCTCGGCATCGGACCCGACGGCAGCCTGTACGCGTCGGATCAGGGTAAGACCGGGACCTACAGGATTCGGGTGGGTGGCACGCTCGATGCGCCCACGGCCGAGGTCACCCGCCTGCCGGTGGCCGTATCGGGCGCGCAGGGCCTCGTGTGGGCGTTCGACTCGCTCTACGCGAACGTCAACGGCACGGGCCTGTACCGGATCCGCGACACCGACGGCGACAACGTGCCCGATACGGCGGAGTTCCTGGGGGTGTCGGACGGCGGCGGCGAGCACGGCGTGCACGACGTCATCCTGACCGAGGACGGCAAGGGGCTGTACTACGCGGCCGGTAACCACTCGCCGATGGGGGAGTTCACGTCGAGCACGATCACCAACTGGAAGGAGGACCTGCTGCTGCCGCGTGAATGGGATGCGCGCGGTCATGCGCGCGGCATCCTCGCGCCGGGCGGCTTCGTCCTGCGGCTCAATCCCGACGCCACCGAGCGGCGCGTGATCAGCGTCGGCTTCCGGAACGAGTACGGCCTGGCACTCAATGCGCACGACGAGCTGTTCACCTACGACTCCGACATGGAGTGGGACATGGGGGCGCCGTGGTACCGGCCGACCCGCATCGTCCACATCACGAGCGGCAGCGAGTTCGGCTGGCGCAGCGGCACGGGCAAGTGGCCTGCCTACTACGAGGACAGCCTCCCGGGCATCGTCGACATCGGGCCGGGCTCACCGACAGGCGTCATTTCCGGCATCGGCGCGAAGTTCCCGGCGAAGTACCAGCATGCGATTTACGCGCTCGACTGGACGTTCGGCACCATCTTCGCGGTGCACCTGACGCCGAGCGGCGCGAGCTACAAGGGCGAGGTCGAGGAGTTCGTCACGGGCGTGCCGCTTGCCGTGACCGACGCCGTCATCGGACAGGACGGCCACATGTACTTCGCAGTGGGCGGCCGAGGCGGCGAGTCGAAGCTCTATCGCGTCGTCTATCGGGGCAATGAACCGACCGACCCGGCCCCGGCGCCCGACACGCCCGAAGCGCGCCAGGCGCGGCAGCTCCGCAAGCAGCTCGAGTCGTTCCACGGTCGGCAGGATCCGAAGGCGGTCGACACAGCCTGGCCGCACCTGTCGAGCAGCGACCGGTTCCTGCGCTGGGCCGCCCGCGTCGCGATTGAGTGGCAGCCGGTCGAGAGCTGGATCCAGCGTGCGATCGCCGAGACGAATCCGACGGCGCGCATTGCCGCGATCGTGGCGCTGGCGCGCAACGGGACGGCCGCGCACCGTGAAGCGGCGACGCGGGCGCTGCTCGATCTCAATCCCGCGCAGCTCAATGCCGACCAGAAGCTCGCGCTGCTGCGCGCCTACTCGCTCGTCTTCATGCGGCTCGGCGAGCCGACGTCCACCGAACGCGAGCGGATCGTTGCCGCTCTCCACGGCATGCTGCCCGATCCGCAGCGCGACAACCGCATCAACATCGAAACGGCGCGCAACCTGATCTATCTGAAGGACGATCAGGTCACGGCGAAGCTGATGGCGCTCATCCGCGACCGCCAGCCGCCGCAGCCGCCGGGCTGGAGCCCGGCACGCCTGAAGCGAAGCGAGCGCTACGGCGGCGAGCCGCTCGCCCTCGTGGCGAACCCGACGCCGGCCACCGAGATCGAGTACGCCTTCATGCTCCGGACGCACCGCGAAGGCTGGACGACGGAGCTGCGGCGGCAGTACTTCCAGTTCCTCAACGAGGCGGCCGAGTACCGAGGAGGCGCCAGTTACAGCCTCATGCTCGAGGACGTGCGCGCCGAGGCGCTCCGTAACTCGACGCCCGAGGAGCGCGAGGCCGTGGCCGATCTGACCGGCCGCAGCTACGCTGCTGCCCCCGACTTCGAGATCCGGCCGCCGGAAGGGCCGGGTCGCGAGTGGACGCTGCCCGAGGCCGTGAAAACCGTGGCGGCGGCCTCGATGACGAACCGCAACTTCGAGCGCGGCCGCAGCCTCTTCTTCTCGACCGGCTGCGGTGCCTGCCATCGTCTGAACCAGTACGGCGGCGACGTCGGCCCCGACCTGACGACGGTGGCGTCCCGCTTCAACGCGAACCGGATTCTCGAGAAGATCATCGATCCGAACCTGGTCGTGGCCGACCAGTACCTGAGCTCTGAAGTGCGGCTGACGGACGGTCGCGTTCTGATGGGCCTGCCGGTCGACAACGCCGACGGCACGCTCACCGTGCATCCACGCGACCCGAACCAGCAGGCGACGACGGTGCAGCGCAGTCAGGTGCAGTCGATTCAGCGTACGACCGTGTCGGTGATGCCGCCGGGCCTGATCAACGCGCTCAATCCCGACGAGCTGCGCGACCTGATGGCGTACCTGCAGTCGGGCGGCAACCCGCAGCACCGGTTCTTCCAGGACGCGCCGCCGCCGGCGCCGGGCGGCCGCGGCGGACGCGGGCGTGCCGGCGGGATGCCGGCCGGACAGTAGCGATGCCCGGCGCCGGTGACGGCGTCCGCGGCCATCCACCCGCAGGGCCGGCCCCGTGCCGGCCCTGCGCTCTTCTGCGCTCTCCTTCCCACGACCAGTGGGCCCGGGCTCAAGACTGCAGGGCAGTAACCGATTCGGTCCCGTGGTGGAGCCCCACGTCTTCATCGCGCGGCAGCCGATTCTCGACCGCGCGAGACGCGTCGTGGCGTACGAACTGCTGTTCCGGCCTTCCGAAGGCGCGGGAGCTACCGGTCCGCTTCCCGAACAGGCGACGGCTTCGGTGCTCACCGACGCCGTGATGGCCTTCGGTCTCGACGCGCTTACGCTCGGCCGGCCTGCGTTCATCAACGCGACGCGCTTCCTGCTGCTCGAGGGGCTCCACGGCCTCGAGGAAATCCTGCCGCCCGATCGCGTCGTCATCGAGGTGCTCGAGGACATCGAGGCCGACGCCGAGGTGATCGAGGCGTGCGCGAAGCTGAAGCGGTCGGGTTACGCAATCGCCCTCGACGATTTCGTCCTGTCGGAGCGCAACGCCGGCCTGGTGCCGCTGGCCGACTACATCAAAATCGACCTGCTCGCCGGTCCGCCGGCCGACCCGCGCGGGCCGATCGGCCGGCTGCGCGACGGGACGCTGCCGACGTTCGTGGCCGAGAAAGTCGAGACGATCGAGCAGTACGAGCAGGCCGCGGCGGTCGGATTCGACTGCTTTCAGGGCTACTTCTTCGGCCGTCCGTCGACGCAGACGGCGCGCCGGCTGCCGGGACATCGACTGAGCCGGCTGCAGCTGCTGCATGTGCTGCAGGATCCCGACCTGGATGCGATCCGGCTGGAAGCGCTCATTCAGCAGGACGCGGGGCTCTGCTATCGACTGCTGCGCACGGCCAACTCGGCCGGCTTCGGCCAGACGCGGCCGCTGTCGTCGATCCGCCAGGCCATCGTGCTGATCGGCGTCGGCGTCGTCAGGCGCTGGGTGATGCTGTGGCTGCTGGCCGGTCTCGGCGAGAGCGCACATCCTGAGCTGCTGGCCATGTCGGCCGTGCGTGCGCGCTGCTGCGAGCTGCTGGCCGGACACGTCCCTGGTGCGTCGCCCGACGAAGGATTCCTCCTCGGGATGTGTTCGCTGCTCGATGCGATCCTCAATCAGCCCATGAGCGTCGTCGTCGAGGAGCTGCCGCTGTCGGCGGCCATGCGTGCGGCGCTGGTCGGCGAAGACAACTTCGAGCGTCGCCTGCTCGAGTGCGCGCTGGCGCTCGATCGCGGCGAGTGGAGCCTCACGCGGCGGCTGGCGCTGCTGACCGGCATCGGTCCCGACGCGCAGGCCGCGGCCTATCGTGCGGCCCTCCGCTGGTTTGCCGAGCTGTCGCGGACGGCGGCGTAGTCGTCCCGGCTTCCCTTGCCGGTACCGCCAGGTGCCGGGACAGGTGGGTACAAGGTCACTCCGTGTCATGCACGATCAATCGCCCGACCATCGGCGGGTGCAGCGAGCAGACGTAATCAAACGTGCCGGGGCGATCGATGACCACCGTCCACGAATCGCCTGCGGCCACGGCACCGGAGTCGAAGCCGGCGGCTTCGGACGTCGCCGTGTGAGGGAAATAGTCTTCGTTGAGCCAGGTGACACGATCGCCGGCGGTGATCGTGATCTCGGCGGGAACGAAGCTCGTGCCGCTCATGCGGACCGTGTGCGGGCGGTCTCTTTTAAAAATTCCCGAGCCCACGGAAACGGACTAGGAACGCGAGGCGGCCTTTTGCTTGAAAAAAAAAAATGAGACCACAGACAACATTACACTGTAAATGAG
>QGVF01000155.1 GCA_003242705.1 Acidobacteriota bacterium | reverse complement strand
TCCGGGAGTTGTTTAAAAGAGACAGGCCCGACCCCCCCACCCCCCCCGCCACACCGAGCGCGAAGAGCACCGAGGCCGCGGCCGTCATCGCCCACAGCGGCACTGTCCGGCGTGCCGGCATCGGCGGCGCCGGGACGACGGGGCGCCAGATCGGCTCGTGCGGCGGCACCTCCCAGGCAAGCAGGTCGTCGCGCACGCTGCGCAGCCCGTGCACTTCGTGCCGGCAGGCCGGGCACTGCTCGAGGTGCGCCTCAATCGCCCGCCGCTCGTCGGGAGCCGACTCGCCGTAGATGTACTCGATCAGTCGTTCGCGTTCGTCACACATGACTTTCGTCTCACCCGGCTCTGGCCGATGCCCTCCGGGTCATAGCTTGCTCGCCTCCCAGGTGGCCCGCCTCAGGGCCGCGGCCTCAGCCTGCTGCCGCTCGAGGCGGCGACGCAGCACCGAAAGTCCCTGGTACAGCCGCGTCTTGACCGTACTCAGGGGACAGCCGAGCATGTCGGCGATCTCCTGGAAGGTCAGGCCGTGGTACTCCTTGAGCAGAATCGCCGTCCGCTGTTCTTCGGGGAGCTCGGCCATGGCCAGGGCGACCGCTTTCGACATCTCGCGCCGCGCCACCAGCTCTTCGACGGATTCGGCCGGGGCCATCTGGCTGTCGGCCAGATCGACCGGATCGACCCCTTCGGGGACGGCCACGACCGGGGCGCGACGTTCGCGGCGAATCCAGTCGCGGCAGAGATTGAGCGTGATCCGGTACAGCCACGACGAAAACTTCGCCTCGCCCTTGAAGGCCCTCAACCCCCGATAGGCCCGCAGGAACGCCTCCTGCGTCATGTCGCGGGCCTCTTCCTCGCGGCCGAGCGTGCGGTAGGCGAGGGCGTAGATCGGCCGCTCCCAGCGCGATACGAGCTGGTTGAAGCAGTCCAGATCGCCTGCCTGCGCACAGGCGACGAGCTCCTCATCCGTCCGGGTCATCTGCGAGATCGTGCGGTCAGGCAGGGTGCATCGCGCACGTCCTGCTTCTTAGACTGTCGGCAGCCGCGAACAGTCGGTACGGGCCGTTCCGGGACTCGCGCGCAGTATACGGGGCCGCGGCCCCGGCGTCACCCGGTGCTACACTGCCCCCGTCACGACGGGGCGCCCACGGGCCCGCAACCGACGGCAGGACACGGACTATGCGCGATGAGCAGTTCCTGACCACCGAAGAAGTCATGGACTACCTGCAGGTGAACCTGCGGACGATTTACCGGCTCATCAAGGCAGGTCGGATCCCCGCCGTCCGCGTCGGGCGCCAGTGGCGCTTCCACAAAAAGGACATCGACGCCTGGCTCGACGAGAACCGGACGACGGCCCCTGCCCCCCGCTCGCGCCCGATCCGCACGCGCCGGCCGCGCGTCCTCGTGGTCGACGACGAGCAGATCGTGAGGGATCTGCTGCAGGTCACGCTGTCAGGCGCCGAATACGACGTCGACGCCGCCGCCGGCGGGGCCGAAGCGATTGAACGGCTTCAGAACAGCACCTACGATCTGCTCATTACCGACGTCCGCATGCCCGGAACCGACGGCCTCGCGGTCGTCCGCGCCGCCCGGCGGCTCTCGTCGTCGCTGTCGATCGTCATCATCACGGGCGCTTCGTCGGAAGCGGTCGCCATCGAGGCCATCAATCTGGGCGTCAACGGCTACCTGACGAAGCCGTTCGGCGTCGAGCGCGTCCTGGCCGTCGCGGCGCGCGCGCTCGGGCCGGCCGCCACGACGATCGGCTGACCGGCCGTACCGGCCGACAATCGGTCACAATGGACTGATCGCCCGCGCGACCTGCGCCCGGGCCGGTCCTGTCGCGTCCTCATGATTCAGATTACGGGTCTGTCGAAGGCATACGGCGAGCGCGTCCTGCTCGACTCGGTCACCTGGACGGTGGGCGACGGCGACCGCGTCGGCCTGTGCGGCCCGAACGGCGCGGGCAAGACCACCCTGCTCCGCATGCTCGCCGGCCTCGAGGAACCCGACGCCGGCCAGATCGTCCTGCCGTCGGGCACCACGATTGGGTACCTGCCGCAGGACGGGCTCGAACACGCGGGTCGGACGCTGCTCGAAGAAGCGTCGCTGGCGTTCGCCCCGCTGCTCGACATGCGCGACGAAATCGCGCGCATCGAGCAGGCTCTGGCCGACCCTGCGTTGCCCGACGGCGAGCACGAGCGGCTGCTCGTCCGCTACCACGACCTGACCGAGGCCTACCGCCTGGGCGAAGGGCACACCATCGAGCAGCGGGTCACGCAGATCCTGGAGGGTCTCGGCTTCAGCCGCGACGCATTCGATCGGCCGGCGGAAACGTTCTCGGGCGGCTGGCAGATGCGGATCGCGCTGGCGAAGCTGCTGCTGCAGCGCCCGACGCTGCTGCTGCTCGACGAGCCGACGAACCATCTCGATCTCGAGGCCCGGAACTGGCTCGAGGACTACCTGTCGTCGTACCCGCACGCGGTCGTCCTCGTCTCGCACGACCGCCATTTCCTCGACGCGGTCGTCACCCGCATCGCCGATCTGTCGCTCCGCACCATCACGGACTACGTCGGCAACTACTCGCGGTACCTGCGGGCCCGCGAGGCCGATCTCGACCGGCTCCGCAAAGCCAAGCAGGAGCAGGACGAGGAAATCGCCCGGATGCGCGCCTTCATCGATCGATTCCGCTACAAGGCGACCAAGGCCGCGCAGGTGCAGAGCCGCATCAAGATGCTCGAACGGATCGTGCCGATCGAGGTACCGCCCGAGCGCAAGCGCGTGCACTTCACCTTCCCGGCCTGTCCGAAGAGCGGCCGCACGGTGCTCGAACTGCGCGACGTCACGAAGCGCTACGGCGACCTGACGGTGCTCGACCGGATCTCGCTGCACATCGAGCGCGGCGATCGCATCGCGCTCGTCGCGCCGAACGGCGCGGGCAAGTCGACGCTGATGCGGATGCTGGCCGGCGCCGAGCCGCCCGACTCCGGCGAACGCCACCTCGGGCACCAGGTCGTCATGCAGTACTTCGCGCAGGACGAAGCCAACCGCCTGCCGCCCGACGCGACCGTCTATCAGGTCATGGAGACGGAATCGTCGGTCACGATGGTGCCTGCCATCCGCAATATTCTGGGTGGATTCCTCTTCTCGGGCGACGACATCTACAAGCGATGCGGCGTGCTCTCTGGCGGCGAGCGCACGCGCCTGGCCGTCGCGCGGATGCTGCTCAAGCCGGCCAACACGCTGCTGCTCGACGAGCCGACGAACCACCTCGACCTCGACTCCAAGGACGTGCTGCTCGAGGCGCTCGAGGACTTCGGCGGTACGCTCATCTTCGTCTCACACGACCGCTACTTCGTCGAACGCCTCGCCACGAAGATCGTCGTCGTCGGCAACGGGAGCGTCGAGGTGTATCCCGGCACGTACGAACAGTTCCTGTGGAGCCGGCAGGAACGCGAACTGGCTGCCGCCGCGCCGGCCGGTGCGGCCGGCCGCCAGCCGGCACGGGTAGCGGGGAGCCCCGAGCGTCGCGAACAGGGGGCCGCTGCTACCCCATCCGAGCCAGTCCCCGGCCCGCGGGTCGGGGGACCTGAGGAGCGCCGACGCCGGCGGGAACAGCAGCGGCGCGAGCGGCGCATCGCGCAGATCGAAGAGCAGATCGCCGAGCGGGAACGCATCATCAAGGAGCTCGAGCAGCAGATGGCGGCCAAAGGGTTCTACGACGATCGCGCGGCCGCCGAGGCGCTGATCGCCCGTCATCGGGCCCTGATGTGGGAAGTGGGCGATCTCATGCAGCAGTGGGAAGATCTGCAGACGGCGGACCTTCCCGACTGAAGTCCGGCATTCTGCTTACATTTCCGTAATTCCGACACAGCTTTGTAAGGCCCTCCGTCACCCCTGTCGGCCTTCCGTCACCAATCACACACGAAAGTGTGCTCCGCACGAATGTTTCGGCGGGCACGCCCCTTGCCTGTCAGGGGGCGGTTTCTGTTGTGTCGATGAAGCGACGGGCGGTCATCCCCAGCTCTCCCGAGGCGGGTCGCGCTGCGGCGGTCCCGAGCGGCGCTGCCGTGTCGGTTACCGATCCGCGCAGCGACCGCTTCTTCCGGCACCTCGTGCTCAACCTCCGTTCGGGGGTGCTGGCCATCACGCGCGAGGGCGACGTGGTGGCCATCAACGACATCGCCTGCCGCGTGCTTGGCCTGCCGTCGGAGGGCGACTACACGGGGCGTCCGTTCACCGATGTCCTGCACGACCTGCCCGAGGTCTGCCAGATCCTGCAGAGCGCCTTCGACACCGACGACCTGCCGAATCGCGCCGAGATGCGGCTCCGCCGCACCGGACGCGCGGTCGGCTACTCGCTCTCCCACGTGCACGACGACGACGGCCGGCTGGTGGGGGCGACGCTGTTCTTCAAGGACCTGACCCGGGTCGAACAGCTCGAGGAGCGCGATCGGCTGCGCGACCGGCTCGCCGCACTGGGCGAGATGGCGGCTGCCATCGCCCACGAGGTGAAGAACCCGCTCGCGAGCATCGAGGTCATGGCGGGCGTGCTCAAGCGCCAGCTGTCCGAGCATCCCGAGGCGCTCGAAACGCTCGACGACATCATCAAGGAAGCCAAGCTCGCCAACGCGATCGTCGTCGAGGTCCTGGAGTTCGTGCGGCCGATCCAGCTGCAGGTCGAACGCACGTCGCTCGACGATGTCCTCAAGGACGCGATCACGATGGCCGAGGCCAAGATGCGCCGCGGCGCCGTGGCGATCTATACGAACATCGCGCCGGACGTGCCGCCGCTGCTGGCCGACGCGCATCAGCTGCGGCAGCTGTTCACGAACCTGCTCGCCAACGCCTTCGAGGCGCTCGGCGGCGAGGGCCGGGTCGACATCACGGCCCACATGCTGCCGGGCGAGGAGGATGCCCACGGGCTCGACCCGCTGCCGCCGCAGGTCGTCGTGGAAGTGCGGGACGACGGGCCGGGCATGGGCGCCGACGACCTCGAGCGGATCTTCAACCCCTTCTACACCACGAAGCCCCAGGGCACCGGCCTCGGCCTGGCCATCGTGCGCAAGGTGGTCGACGCGCACGACGGCCGGATTACGGCGGTATCGGCACCGGGGCGGGGTGCGGCCTTCACGGTCACGCTGCCCGTCGCCCCGTCGGTTCGCACTCTCGGGAGATAACGCATGGGACGGATTCTGGTTGTCGACGATCATGACTCGCTCCGCAAGGGCCTCGTACGGGCGCTGGCCAACGCCGGCCACGACGTCGAGGAAGCGGCCAACGGCACGGTCGCAATCGAACGGCTGCAGGACAGCCAGTTCGATGTCGTGCTGACCGACCTGCGCATGGGCGGTGCCGACGGGATGGACGTCCTGCGGACGACGCGATCGATCCAGCCGAGTGCGGCCGTCATCCTGATGACCGCCTTCGGCTCGATCCATACGGCCGTCGAAGCCATGAAGATCGGCGCCTTCGATTTCGTGCAGAAACCGTTCGAAATCGAAGAGATGGAGATGAAGATCGAGAAGGCGATCGAGCTTCGCCATCTCAAGTCCCAGGTTGAGTACCTCCGCAACGAGCAGCAGGAGCACTACGACTTCGACCGCATCGTCGGCGCGAGCGGCGCGCTGCAGCAGGTGCTGTCGGTCGTCCGCAAGGTGGCGCGCAGCAACTCGACCGTGCTCATCCGCGGGGAAACGGGGACCGGCAAGGAGCTGATTGCCGGCGCGATTCACCACAACTCGACCCGCGCCAACCGCGCCTTCGTCAAGGTCAACTGCGCCGCGCTGCAGGAGAACCTGCTCGAATCGGAGCTGTTCGGCCACGAGAAGGGTGCCTTCACGAGCGCCGATCGGCTGCGCATCGGCCGTTTCGAACAGGCCGACGGCGGTACGCTCTTCCTCGACGAAGTGGGCGACATGAGCCCCAGCACGCAGGCGAAGATCCTCCGCGTGCTGCAGGAGCACGAGTTCGAGCGGCTCGGCGGCACGCGTACGCTGCGCGTCGACGTCCGGCTGATTGCGGCCACCAACCGCAACCTCACGCAGATGGTGGCCGACGGGCGCTTCCGCGAGGACCTCTTCTACCGGCTCAACGTCGTGTCGGTCGAGATGCCGCCGCTGCGCGACCGCAAGGAGGACATCCCGGCCCTGGCCGACTTCTTCGTGAAGCGCTTCACGAACGAGCTGAAGAAGCGCATCGACGGCCTCGACCCCGAAGCCCTGAAGGTGCTCATGCGCCACAACTGGCCGGGCAACATCCGCGAGCTCGAAAACGTCATCGAGCGCGCCGTGCTGCTGGCCGACGGCGGCACGATCGGCGTGGGCGACCTGCAGATCGGCGAGCCGACGCCGCAGAGCGCCTCGGGGGAGCATGCCACGGTCGTCAAGATTCCACCGACGGGCATTCCGCTCGAGGAGATCGAGCGGCAGGCCGTGGTCGAGGCGCTGCGGATGTCGAACTGGGTCCAGAAGGACGCGGCCGAGCTGCTCGGTATCAGTCCGCGCGTGATGAACTACAAGATCAAGATTCTGGGCATCGAGATCCCGCGCGGTCGCCGCGCTCCGATGGCCGAGGCCGCCACGCACGGCTGAGCTCCGTTCGAACCCGCGCTGCCGGGGCGAACGGTTCGTCCCGCTCGTTCTCCTCTACTCGACGA
>QGVF01000154.1 GCA_003242705.1 Acidobacteriota bacterium | reverse complement strand
GGCCGTCCAGTACTTGAGGTTGTGCCGGCTCTCGAATCCCGGTCTGGCCACGTTCGAAATCTCGTACTGCCGGTACCCTTCCCTGTCGAGCACTTCCAGCCCACCCAGGTACATATCCGCCGCCTCGTCGTCGGACGCCTGTATCCAGGCGCGCACGTCGGCGGCTGATGCGCCACCATCCTTATTCAGAACGCGCGCCATGGCTTCCTTGAGCGGAGCGTTGGGGTACAGCTCGAGCAGGTAGAACGACAGGTGCTCGGGCCCGAGGGCGACGGCGCGGTGGACCGAGTCGAGCCACGACGCGAGCGACTGCCCGGGCAGCCAGAACATGAGATCGAGACTGAGGTTCGCCACGCCGGCTTCGCGCGCCGCCGCGACAGCCCGACCGATGCGATCCACATCGTGCACGCGGCCGAGGCGGACGAGTTCGTCCTGATTGAACGACTGCGCGCCCAGGCTGACGCGGTTCACGCCGGCCGCCACATAGCCCGCCATGCGCTCCACGGTGACCGTCTCAGGATTGGCCTCGAGCGTGACTTCGGCCCCGGCGGCGAGCGAAAACGACTCGCGGCACGCCTCGAGAATCGCGGCAATCTCGTCCGGCTCGAGCAGCGACGGCGTGCCGCCACCAAAGAAGACCGTGTCGGCCGGCTCGCCGGTCCCCGTCTCGCGAATCTCGCGGAGGAGCGCCCGGACATAGCGTGCCTTGAGGCCGGGATCGAACAGTCCCCGATTGAAGTTGCAGTAGGAGCAGATGGCCTGGCAGAACGGGACGTGAACGTACAGGCCGAGCATGGCCGTGTCGATCAGACCCCGCGCCCGGCCTTGCCTCCCGGCCAGCGGAGCTCGCGCAACGGAGGGGCCTGCGCCCGGACATGCTGCGGACCGAGCTCGGCCTTCGCCGGGCCGTGCGTGCGCGGCGGCAGGCCGCGCCGCGCCCGGCCCCGCTTCCAGAGCATCTCCAGATCGTCGGCCCCGCCGTTGGCCGGCAGCATCCGGAAATCGCCGCCGTCGTACTCGAGGAACTCGCACATCTCGTGGAGCCGCGAGTGCATGCGGAAGCCGACGCGGACACACAACGAATCGAGGCGCGTCTCGTCGGGCGAGTCTTCGTAGTTGGTGGTGAAAATCGTCGGCCGCCGCTCGTTGTACCGCGTGTTGACGATGAGGTTCATCGTCTCCTCGACCCACTCGGACGGCTTCTCGGCACCGAGATCGTCGAGCACCAGCAGATCGGCTTCCATGACGGGCCGCAGCACGTCCATCTCGGCCGTGCGCACCACCGGGTTGTAGGTCGAGCGGATGATGCGCAGCAGGTCGCGCACGTCGTAGAAGAGGCCGCGCGCCCCCTTCTCGAGGATGACCGCGCGAAGCACCGAGACGGCAATGTGCGTCTTGCCGATCCCGGGCGGCCCGATCAGGCAGAGTCCCTTGGTGACGGCCGGAAACGCCTCGATGAAGCGCCGCGCACGCGCCACGGCCGCCTGCAGCCGCTCGTTGGGATAGAGGATGAAGGAATCGAGGTCGCACCGCGCGTAGCGGGGCGGCACGCGGGCCGCTTCGAGCGCCCGCGTGGCGGCCGTCTGCTGCCAGCACGAGCAGCGCTCGACGCGCCGGATGCCGTCCTGCTCGACGGGTCGCCAGCCGGTACCTTCACAGCGTGCGCATGCCATCGCGAAAGGATACCACCGCGGCGCGCACGTCGAACGTCGTGCGCACGCCTCAGCGATCGTGCGGCTCGGTGGCGGTCGACCCGGCCGGCGCTTCCGCCTTCGACTCCTGAACGTCGTCGGCGTCGATGATGTCGTCGGCGGGTCGCGGCTCGTCGTCGAGCGGCATCGACGCGGGGACGAGCGCCGTGCTGAGCCGCTGCTCCCAGTCGCCCAGCCCGCGTGCCAGCTCACCCTTGACGTACTCGATGAACTCGTTGACCTCCTTCTGCATGCGCTCCATCTTCCGGCGCATGTTGAGGATGATCTCGACGCCGGCGAGGTTCACCCCGAGGTCCCGCGTCAGCGCGAGGATCGTCTCGAGCTCCTTCAGATCCTCGTCCGAGTACAGGCGGGTGTTGCCCTCGGTGCGCGACGGCTTGATCAGCCCCTCGCGCTCGTAGAGCCGCAGCGTCTGCGGGTGGATGTTGTACTTGAGGGCCACCGCGCTGATCATGTAGTAGCCCTTCCCGGTGCCCCTCTTCTTCGGTGGCATGATCTTCTGTTCCCGTCCGCGATCAGTGCGTCTCGAACAGGTGGCGACGCACGTCCTCGCGATTGATGCGCGCGAACTCGCGCAGCAGCTCACGTGATCGTTCGTCGAGCGACCGCGGCAGCACGAGCTGCACGGTCGCCACCAGGTCGCCGCGCGCCGTCGTCCCGTGCCGGACGCCGCCGGCGCCCGGTACGCGCAGCGTCGTGCCCGACGCCGTTCCGGCCGGCACCCGGATGGTGACCGGACCGTCGAGACCGGGAATGGTCACGTCGGCGCCAAAGGCCGCCTCGGCAATCGAGACGGGCAGCGTCAGGTGCAGATCGGCGCCTTCGCGCCGGAAGATGCGATGGTCGCCGACCTCGATCGTCACATACAGGTCGCCGTACGGCCCGCCGAGCGCGCCCGCGTGGCCCCGTCCCGGCACGGCGATGCGGCTGCCCGACTCGATGCCAGGCGGCACGGTGACGGTCACGACCTCGGCGCGCGGCACGACACCGGTCGCGCTGCAGCGCCGGCAGGCCTCGCGCAGCGTGCGGCCGTCGCCGCCGCAGGTCGGACAGCGCTTGCGGAAGACCATGTGGCCGCGCGTCCAGCGCAGCGTGCCCTGCCCGCTGCACGATGGACAGCTGGCCACCGCGCGCGCGGTGTAGCCCCGCCCGCGGCACGCCGAGCAGCGCTCCTGTCGCGTGACCGACACGGGCCGCTCGGCGCCGCGGACGGCGTCCTCGAACGGCACGTGCATCGTGACCGTCACGTCCTGCCCGCGCGTCGGCGTGGTGGCCTCGCGTGCGGCCTGGACGAACACGTCGGCGAACAGCTCCGAGAACGTCGCGGCGAACGGGCCCTCGGCCGGCGTCGAGAAGTCGAACCCCTCGAAGGCGACCGGTTCCTGCTCATCGACCGGCAGCAGGCCGCGGTCGTACTTCCGGCGGCGCTCGCTGTCGCTGAGCACGAAGTACGCTTCCTGAACGCGACGGTACATCTGCTCCGCGACGCGATCGCCGGGGTTGACGCCCGGGTGATAGCGCCGGGCGAGGCGACGGTACGCCCGCTCGACATCGGCAGCCGAAGCGGTCCGCGCCACACCGAGCAGAGCGTAGAAGTCCACGGTCGTTGCTCCGGATGCCCGGACGCGCGTCGCGCGCCCGGGCTGTCACTGCCAGCGGCCTACTTCTTGTCGTCGACGATCTCGGCGTCGATGACGTCGTCGGCCTGGCCGTTGCCCGCCGACGGACCGGCGCTCTCGCCGCCCGGCGCGCCGGCGCCCGCGTTGCGGTAGAGCGCCTCGCTCGCCTTCTGCTGCGCCTGCATCAGGGCGTCGAGCGTCCGCTCGATGGCCGCCGTGTCGTTCGACTCGAGCGCCTTCTTCACGTCGTTGACCGCCCCTTCGATGGCGAGCCGATCGGCCGGATCGAGCTTGTCGCCCGAGTCCTTGAGGAACTTCTCTGCCGTGTAGACGGCCTGGTCGGCGCGGTTGCGGGTCTCGACCTCCTCGCGGCGCTTCTTGTCCTCGGCCGCGTGCAGCTCGGCCTCCCGCGTCATCCGCTCGACCTCCTCCTGACTCAGGCCGCTCGACGCCGTGATGGTGATCTTCTGTTCCTTGCCCGTCGCGCGGTCGCGCGCCGACACGTTCACGATGCCGTTCGCGTCGATGTCGAACGTGACCTCGATCTGCGGCACGCCGCGCGGCGCCGGCGGAATGCCGTCGAGGTGGAACCGGCCCAGCGTGCGGTTGTCGCGGGCCATCGGGCGCTCGCCCTGCAGCACGTGCACCTCGACGCTCGTCTGGTTGTCGGCCGCCGTCGAGAAGACCTCCGTCTTGCGCGTCGGGATCGTCGTGTTGCGCTCGATGAGCTTCGTCATGACACCGCCGAGCGTCTCGATACCGAGCGAAAGCGGCGTGACGTCGAGCAGCAGCAGGTCCTTGACCTCGCCGGCGAGCACGCCGGCCTGCACGGCCGCGCCAACCGCGACGACCTCATCGGGGTTCACGCCGCGATGCGGCTCCTTGCCGAACAGCTCCTTGACGATCTGCTGCACGCGCGGCACGCGGGTCGACCCGCCCACGAGCACGACTTCATCGATCTGCGACGCGGTCAGCCCGGCATCGGCCAGCGCCTGCCTGCACGGCCCGACCGTCCGCTGCAGCAGGTCCTCGACGAGCGACTCGAACTTCGCCCGCGTCAGCTTCATCGCCAGGTGCTTCGGCCCGGTCTGGTCGGCGGAGATGAACGGCAGGTTGATCTCCGTCTCCATGACCGTCGACAGCTCCATCTTGGCCTTCTCGGCCGCCTCCTTCAGGCGCTGGAGCGCCATGCGGTCCTTCGACAGGTCGATGCCTTCCTGCTTGCGGAACTCGTCGACGATCCAGTCGATGATGCGCTGGTCGAGGTCGTCGCCACCGAGGTGGGTATCGCCGTTCGTCGCCTTCACTTCGACGACGCCCTCACCCACCTCGAGGATCGAGATGTCGAACGTGCCGCCGCCGAAGTCGTAAACGGCAATCGTCTCGTCCTTCTTTTTGTCGAGGCCGTACGCCAGCGCGGCTGCCGTCGGCTCGTTGACGATGCGCTTGACGTCGAGGCCGGCGATGCGACCGGCGTCCTTCGTCGCCTGGCGCTGCGCGTCGTTGAAGTAGGCCGGCACGGTGATGACGGCGGCCGTGACCTTCTGGCCGAGATACGCCTCGGCCGACTCCTTCAGCTTCTGCAGCACCATGGCCGAGATCTCGGGCGGCGTCAGCGGCTTCGGCTGCCCTTCGACCGACACGGCCACGCGATCGCCGTCGCGCACGACGCGGTAGGGCACCATCTTCACTTCCTCGGCCACTTCGTCGTAGCGGCGCCCCATGAAGCGCTTGATCGAGAAGATGGTGTTCTCGGGATTGGTGACGGCCTGCCGCTTGGCGACCTGCCCGATCAGGCGCTCGCCCGACTTGGAAAAGCCCACCACCGACGGGGTCGTGCGGCCGCCTTCGGAGTTGGTGATGACCACGGGCTCGCCCCCCTCCATGACTGCCACCACGGAGTTGGTCGTGCCCAGGTCGATACCAATGATCTTGCTCATGACGTCCCCCAAGTGAAAATCTTAGTGCTTTCGATTATAGAAACCTTAGTCTGACACTGTCAAGCAGACAAATCTGCAAACCGGTGACGCCCGCCCCTCGCCTCTTGCCCGTCCGACTGGTATGCTGGCCAGGCCAGCCTGTCTGACTTGGAAGGATGACGATCATGACCCGTCGTGCACGAGTCAGGCCACCAGTGTGTCTGCCGGCGGCTGCCCTGCTTTCCGCCGGTCTCCTGCTCTTCCCGGCTGCTGCCGCCGCGCAACCTGCGGATGATTCCGCATGGGATCCGGACCTGGTCCAGACCGCGGCCGAGTGGTCCGACGAAGTGCCGGCGCATGTCTCCTCCACCACCGGCAACAGCTGGCTCGAGCGCGACGGCACGGTCGAGGCCGATCCGCTCAACGTCCCGCTGCTTGCCGGCGACCGTCTGCGCACGGAAGACGGCTACCTCGAAATCCTGTTCTCCGACGGCAGCCTGCTCGCCTTCGATCGCCACACGGAGGCCGAGCTGCTCTCGGACACGCTGCTGCACCTCGAGCGCGGTGCCATCCGGCTCGAACTGGCGCGCGGCTCGGCCGGCTACCGCATCGATGCCGCCGGCACCACGACGTGGGCCCGGACGGCCGGCGAGTATCTCGTCGAGATCGATGCTGCCTCAACGGCCGATCGCATGGTGCGACTCCTGGTCATCCGCGGGAGCGCGGAGCTCGAATCGAACGCCGCTCGCTCGCTCGTGCGCGCCGGCTACGAAGCCTGGGCATCGGACGGCCGCGCGCCGAGCCTGCCGCGCCCGGCCAACATCAGCCACGCCGGCGACTTCGCGCGCTGGTGGGACGAGCGGCGCCACGAACGCGTCGGGTATCGCAGCTCCCCGTACCTGCCGTCCGAGCTGACGCTCTACAGCGGCGTCCTCGACCGTCACGGCGAGTGGCACTATGAGGCCGGCTCCGGTTACGTCTGGTATCCGCGCGTGGCCGCGGAATGGACGCCGTACTCGAGCGGCCGCTGGACGTATGTCGGCGTCTACGGCTGGGTCTGGATCGGCGCCGAGCGCTGGGCCTGGCCGACGCATCACTACGGCCGCTGGGGCTTCAAGCGCGGACGGTACTACTGGATTCCGGGCCGCCGCTGGGCACCCGCCTGGGTGGCGTGGGCCACCGGACCGGGCTACGTCGGCTGGGTGCCGCTCGGCTACGACGACCGCCCGCTCGTCTCGATCCATATCGGCTTCTCGACCGGCTGGCGCGGCTGGACGTACCTGCCCGTCGATCGCTTCCACACGCACGTCGTCGTCGTCAGAGGCGGGCGATTCCTCCCGCCCCGGCACGTCCAGTTGCGCCACGTAGCGGCCGTTCCGATCCGTCCCGCGCGTATCATCACGACTTATAAAAATCACGCCGCCCCGCAGACAAGAAG
>QGVF01000032.1 GCA_003242705.1 Acidobacteriota bacterium | reverse complement strand
CGCAGCGTTTCCGCCCACGTGTCCCAGGCGTGCGGAACGTCAGAACGTCCACGCCGTTGGGACCGCAGGCGTGGGCGTCAGTGTGAACGCGAGCGGACGGAGGTGCGATTCCCCGACGCAGCGCCGCGGAACGAGCACGACGGTCATCGGCTCGCGCTGCTCCACGCCGTTGGGACCGCGGGCGAGGGCGTCAGGACGAAACCGCGCGAACGGAGGCGTGATTCCCCGGCGTGGCTCCGCGGAGCGCGTGGGACGACCATCCTCCTTCTTCACGTCCTGATCATCCCCTCCTGCGGTATCGTGTCCTCCCGCTCGTCACAACCAGGAGTCCGCCATGGAACGCAGGAAGGCCACCGAGTTTCCGCAGGAACTGCTCGATCTGTTCGACCTCTACCAGCACGGCGACATCGACCGCCGGACGTTCCTCGACCGCGCGAAAACCTTCGCCGTCGGCGGCATGACGACGGCAATGCTGTTCGAGGCGCTGCGGCCGAACTACGCGTGGGCGCAGCAGGTCGCCCCCGACGACCCGCGCATCCGGACCGAGCGGGTCACCGTGCAGTCGCCGCGCGGCAACGGCTCGATCGGCGGGCTGCTCGCCCGCCCCGCGCAGGGCGACCGGTTCCCGGCCGTCATCGTCATTCACGAGAACCGCGGGCTGAACCCGTACATCGAAGACGTCGCACGGCGCTTTGCCGTCGAGGGCTTCATTGCACTGGCGCCCGACGGCCTGACGTCGGTGGGCGGCTACCCGGGCAACGACGAGGAAGGCGGCAGGCTGTTCCAGCAGGTCGACCGCATGAAGATGCTCGAGGACTTCGTCGCGGCGGCTACATGGCTCAAGTCGCATCCGGCCAGCACGGGCCGGCTGGGAGCGGTCGGCTTCTGCTTCGGCGGCGGCGTCGCGAGCAGCCTGGCGGTGCGGATGCCGGATCTCGGCGCGGCCGTTTCGTTCTACGGCTCACCGCCCTCGGCCGAGGACGCGATGAAGATCAAGGCGCCGGTGCTCGTGCACCACGGCGAGATGGACAAGCGGCTCGTCGGCACCTGGCCCGAGTACCAGGCCGCGCTCGAGAAGGCCGGCGTCGTGCACGAAGGCTACATCTACCCCGGCGCCCAGCACGGCTTCCACAACGACACGACGCCGCGCTACGACGAGGCCGCCGCAACGCTCGCCTGGCAGCGCACGCTCGACTGGTTCAACCGGCACCTGCGCGGATAACGCCAGGCGGCACCGCACGTGGCGATGGCCGCCGGCTCGCTCCGGCGGCCATCCGCTAATCCTCCTCGACGAGCCGTTCTTCGACGACCTTCACGAGCACCCAGTCCATCGGGTGAATCGTGTCGAACACGAGCACGTCGGGCACGCCGAAGACGGTGCTCTCGACGTAGCCCGTGTCGCGTGCGGCAATCGCCTCGAGCAGCGCGGGCTCCGGGAACGTCTGCAGCGTGACAACATCCGAGCCGTCCTCGGCCAGCTCGGGATGCAGCAGGCCGCTCGACGCGATCACCCGCCCCTCGGCGTCGAGCAGCAGCGTCGCGCGCACCTTCGTATCGGAGGCGTCGCGCAGCAGGTTCTGAATCACGGCATCGAGGCGCAGCAGCACCGCCACCACGCCGAGCTCGCGCCCGTCTTCGGCGTAGATGCCCTGCGCGACGGGTACGACGAGCTGGCGCGACGCGGCGTCGATGTACGGCTCGCCCCAGTGGGCGCCCTGGCGCCCGGCGGCGAGCCGGTACCACGGCGTGTTCCGCGGATCGAACTGCGGCGGCAGGCCGCTGCGGCCGGGCAGATGGAGCGCGCCGCCGTCGGCCAGGCCGATCAGGAACGCCTGCACCCCCGAATCGTGCAGGTGCAGCGTCGCATCACCGGCCGAATCATCCCCGGCATCACCGGCCCCGAACAGCACGCGCGCGCGCGCGAAAAGCTCGTTGCGCAGGTGCCGCGTCCTGACGAGCCGGCCGATGAGCGGCACGATGCGCGATTGCGGTACGCCGGGCGCCAGGCTCCACGCGCCGAACTCGAGACTGACCGGCTCGTCGAGATAGTCGACCTGCACCAGGTCGGGCGGCCGGCTCGACGCCGACGAGAAGTCCTCGACCCAGTAGAAGCGCGCCCCCGGCGCCGGCGTCGTGTGCTGCAGCGCGAGCGCCGATGCCGACGTCAGCGCGTCGAGCTCACCCTGCAGCTCCATGAGCCGGCGCTGCAGCACGTCGCCGCGCGTGGCGACATAGTCGACGATTTGGAGAATCTCGCGCTCGCGCACGGCCGCGGCCTCGAGCGCCCGCTCGTGTCGATAGAGCAGCCCGGCGGTGACGAGCGACGCGAGCGCAATCAGGCCGACGAGCGCGAGCAGCGCCGCCTGCCGGTGCCGCGCGAGCCGGCGTGCCGTCTTCTGCCAGAGCGTGTCGGGCCGCGCCTCGACCTCGTCGCCGCGCAGGAAGCGCCGGATGTCGTCGGCAAACGCGCCGACGTCGGCGTAGCGCGCCTGGCGCTCGAGCGACGTCGCCTTCGCGATGATGGCCTTGAGCTCGTCGGGAATGCGATCGCCGAAGGCGTGCTCGATCGGGCGAATCTCCGCCTTTGCCGCCTGCGCGAGCACGTCGACCATCGTCTTCCCCGCGTAGGGCGACTGCAGCGTGGCGATCTCGTACAGGATGAGGCCGAGCGAGTACTGGTCGCTCCAGGGGCCGACCATTTCGGTCTTCCCCATCGCCTGCTCGGGCGCCATGTAGCGCGCCGTGCCGACCACGGTCCCCATCCGCGTGCGCGTGTCGGCATCGGCATCGGCGCCCGGCACCTCCACGCCGTCGACCGTGTCGTCGTCGGGCAGCTGGAGCACGCGGCAGATGCCCCAGTCCATCACGTAGATCTCGTGATAGCGGCCGATCATCACGTTGGCCGGCTTCAGGTCGCGGTGTACGACGCCCTTGCGGTGCGCGTACGCCATCGCGTCGCACACCTTGAGGAAGTGCTCGAGCCTCGCCGGCAGATCGTGCGTGTCGGGCGGCCGGCTGCCGCGCTCGTAGAACTCGCGCGCCTCGCGCAGGTACGCCTCGAGCGTCTTCCCTTCGACGAGCTTCATCGCGTAGGCCGGCAGCCCGTCGGGACCGACCTCGAGCCCGTACACTGGGACGATGTTGGGGTGATCGAGCTGGGCCGAAATCTGGACCTCGCGCAGGAAGCGCGACTGAATCCCGGCGTGCGCCGCGGCGCTCCCGGCCAGCCGTTTCAGCGCGACCCGGCGCATCAGCTCGAGGTCGCGCGCCACGTGCACGACGGCCATGCCACCCTTGCCCGCTTCACCGAGGATCACGTAGCGCGCGTTGGGCGGCAGCGAGCCGCCCGCACCGGCCGCCACTGACTGACGGCCGCCACCCGGCGTCGACGCATCGGCGTCACGATCCGTCGCCGACACGTCACCGCCACCGGGCGCCAGCGCTCCAGTCGACGCGCCGATCACCGTCGCGTCGGCGCTGTCGGCCTCCACGCTGCCGACGATGGTCCGCTCGCTGAGCCCCTCGGCATCAGGCGGCGCCATGAGGATGGTGGCCGCTGCTTCGGGCGACGCGAGCGCGGCCTGCAGCCGCGGCGGCAGGACCGCCGTCACCATGACGGCCTCGCCGGCCTGCTCGGCGAGGATCCAGTCGACGAACGCCTGCTCGTCGCCGGCACCTCCGGCCGCGCGCCATCGAGTCAAAGCGCTCTCGAGATCGAGACCGATGGCCCGGGTGCCGAGTCGCTGTCTGACTGAGTGAAGATCGAAGGAGTCGTCTGGGGAAACGCTCGCGCTCACGCGCGCAAGCGTAGCAGAAGGCGGGACGGAAAAATCGACGGGAGGCGGAACGCCATGGCCCCCTCCCGGACCCTGGCGTCCCGCGCTCCTGTCGTCTCGAACCTGACGCGCCGTGCGGGATGGAACCGCGGCGGGCAGGAAACGAGCTCGTGGCGGCGCATCCGCGCCGCGAACCTGATGCCCTTATCAGGTAGCACGGTGCGTGCCATCCCGACGACGGGAGCTTCGCGCGCTTCCACGGCCGGCCCGTCCGCTGCGGGCTTTTCCTTCCTACACACCCGGGTCTTTTCTACATGGAAGAAAAGTCCCGTTCGCGCGCCGATTACAAAACCGCAATCGTGCGCTACTTTCTCGCCTTGCGGATGCGCGCGATCATTTTCGTCAGCACGTTGCCCGGGCCGACTTCCTCGAACTCCGTGATCCCGCGATCGAGCAGCCAGATCATCGAGTCGAGCCAGCGCACCGAGCTGCCGATCTGCTTCGCCAGGGTCCCGCGCACGTCGCCGGCCGGATAGGGCTCGGCGGTGACGTTCGAGATGACGGGGATGGCGGGCGCGGCGAACGTGTAGCGCTCGAGCGTCGCGGCAAACTCCTCCATGGCCTCGCGCATGTAGCGCGAGTGGAACGGCGCGCTCACCTTGAGCGTCGTGAACGCCCGCGCGCCGGCCGCCTCGAAGTCGGGCCTGACGGCCTCGAGGTCGGCCTGCGGCCCGGCGATGACAGTCTGGTCGAAGGCGTTGTAGTTGGCAACGTCGATGCGCCGCCCCGCCTCGCTGCCCTCCAGAATCCCGGCAATCCGCTCGGGCGTCAGGCCGATGACGGCGGCCATGCCGCCACCGCTCACGCGCCCCATCAGCGCGCCGCGCTCGCGCACGAGCTCGAGGCCCGTCGCGAAGTCGAACACGCCGGCAGCCAGCAGCGCGTTGTACTCGCCGAGACTATGGCCCGCCACGTAGGCGGGCGCGGGCTTCCCCTCGTCGACGCGCGCGCGCCACGTCAGCGCGTTGACGACGAAGAGAGCCGGCTGGGTGAACTGCGTGAGCCCGAGCTCGCCGCGCGGATCCTCGAGGCAGAGCTCGCGGATCGAGTAGCCGAGGATGCGGTCGGCCTCGGCCGTCCAGTCGGCGTAGCGCTCGAACAGGTCGCCCCCCATCCCGACGGACTGCGACCCCTGACCTGGAAACAGACAGACGATGGACATGTGCGTGTGTGTGTCGTCGACGTGACGTGAATGCGCGCGGTTAGCAGGGCAGCCGCGGGCCGCGACATACTATCCCAATGGCCGTTCCGACGTCATCGATGGCTCCCCGCGTCGTGCGCGTCTGGCACGCGCACGTCGACGACGTCTTCGACGGTCCCGGCCGGCTCGCGCGCGCCGTCGCCCGGCTGCGGCCGGCCGAGCAGGCGCGCTACGCGCGCTTCCGCCACGACGTCGACCGCCGCATGTTCCTGCTGGGTCGCGTGATGGCGCGCGCGGCGGTCGGCGACGCGCTCGGACTCGACCCGCACGACTGGCCGTGGCGCGAAGGCGAACGCGGCCGTCCCGAGGTCGACCTGCCCGACTGCTCCATCACCTTCAACCTCGCGCACAGCGGCGGCGTCGTCGTGTGCGCGCTGGCCGACTGCGGGCTCGTCGGCGTCGACGTCGAGGCGCGCGAGCGCGTGAAGCTCGAGCGCGCGCTCGTCGCGCGCTGCTGCGGTCCCGAGGAAGCCGCCGACGTCGAGACGCACGGCGATCAGTGGCGGGACCGCTTCCTGCAGTACTGGACGCTGAAGGAGTCGTACCTCAAGGCGGTCGGGCTCGGCATCTCGGTGCCGCTCGACGAAGTCTGCTTCCGCATCGACGGCGAGCCGCGCTCGTGCTTCCGCGGATCGCTGGCCGGCGCCGACGCCGGCTGGGCCTTCGACCTGACGACGCTCGGCTCGACGCATTACCTGGCGGTGGCGGTCTCGCCGGTGGGCGGCACGCGACCGCAGTTCGTCCGCCTGCCGTTTCCGACTGAATGGATGCCATGAGCGTCCGCACGGATGACGCGTCATGACCCTCTGGGCGATCAGCGACCTGCACCTGGGCCACCGGCTCAACCGCGACGCGCTGGCCGATCTGCCGTCCTATCCCGGCGACTGGCTGATCGTCGCCGGCGACGTCGGCGAACGGCCCGATCACCTGCGCTTCGCGCTCGAGCGGCTCACCGATCGCTTCGAGCGCGTGATCTGGACGCCGGGCAACCACGATCTGTGGACGATGCCCGACGAAACGGCGCGCACGCGCGGGCAGGCGCGCTACGACGAGCTCGTCACCATCTGCCAGTCGTTCGGCGTCGTCACCCCCGAGGACGACTATCCGGGTGTCCCGGGCCTGCCCGACACCGTCGTCGTGCCGATGTTCCTGCTGTTCGACTACAGCTTCCGCCCGCGGTCGGTCGCGCGCGAGGAGGCCGTGGCGTGGGCGCGCGCGAGCGGCGTGGTGTCTGGCGACGAACTGATGCTCGCCAGCGATCCGTGGCCATCGCGCGACGCGTGGTGCGAGGCACGCTGCGAGTACACGCAGGCGCGGCTCGATGCCCTGCCGCCCGGTACGCGCACGATCCTCGTCAACCACTGGCCGCTGCGCTACGACCTGGCGCGCGCGCCGCGCGTGCCGCGCTTCTCGCTCTGGTGCGGGACGACGCGCACCGAGGACTGGGGCCGTCGCTATCGTGCGCGTGCGGTGATCTCGGGCCATCTGCACCTGCGCACGACGCTGTGGCGTGAAGGCGTGCGCTACGACGAAGTCTCGCTCGGCTATCCACGCGACTGGCGACGAGAGTACGGCATCGCGTACTACCTGCGTCCGATCGTCCCCGAGGACGCCACCGATCGCGATCGCTTCGTGCCGCCGCGCGATCCGTACCGCGACGCATTTCCACACGGACGCGGGATCGCCTGATATCATTCACGCGTCCATGAAGAAGTTCCGGGTGCTCGTCCTGATGCACCACTACATGGTGCCGCCCGACGACATCGCCGGGCAGAACCCGAAGACGGCGATCTGGAGAACCGAGTACGACGTCCTGCGCACGCTGCGGAAGCTCAGGCACGACGTACTACCGCTCGCGGTTCACGACGACCTCGGCGTCATCCGCGACGCGGTCGACTCGTTCCGGCCGCACATCGCGTTCAACCTGCTCGAGGCCTTCCACGAGATCGGCTCCTTCGATCAGAACGTCGTCAGCTATCTCGAGCTGCTGCGCCTGCCCTACACCGGCTGCAACCCGCGCGGGCTGTTCCTTGCGCGCGACAAGGCGCTCTCGAAGAACCTGCTGCACTATCACCGCATCCGCGTGCCCGACTTCATGCTCGTGCGGCGCGGGCGGAAGGCGCGGATGGTCAAGCGCCTGTCGTTCCCGCTGATCGTCAAGTCGCTCACGCAGGAGGCGTCGATCGGCATCTCGCAGGCGTCGGTGGTCGAAGACGAGCAGCGGCTCGTCGAGCGCGTCCAGTTCATCCACGACTCGATCGGCACCGACGCGATCGTCGAGGAGTACGTCGACGGGCGCGAGCTCTACTGCGGCGTGATCGGCAACCACCGGCTCGAGCCGCTGCCCGTGTGGGAGATGTTCTGGGAGAACCTGCCGGAGCGCCGCTACCGCATCGCCACCGAGCGGGTGAAGTGGAGCCCGAAGTACCAGGAAAAGGTCGGCATCATGACGGGCGCGGCCGAAATCTCCGAGGAGCTGGAGGCGAAGGTGCAGCACATCGCGCGCCGCGTCTACCGCATCCTCGAGCTGAGCGGCTACGCGCGCATCGACTTCCGCCTCGACCGCGAGGGGCGCCTCTACGTGCTCGAAGCCAATCCCAATCCGCAGATTGCCGACGGCGAGGACTTCGCGCGCTCGGCCGACGTGGCCGGCATCAGCTATCCGCAGCTGCTGCAGCGAATCCTGACGACCGGACTGCGCTGGGACCCGGCGCGCCGCGGCTGACACGTTCCGGGACGACGCGCCGGGTGTCGTCCCGTCCTACGGCTGATCGGGCGTCTCGTGCCCGCAGATGGCTTCCCACGCGGGAATCTGGAACGACAGCAGCCAGTACTTCTTCCGCAGCGCCACGACGATGTCGAGGTAGGCCGACTTCTCGACCTGGCCGGCGCGCAGCCGGTCGCGCTCGCGCCGCAGCTCGTAGCGGTACAGGTCGTTGAGCGCGTCGCGCACGAGCGTCGGCGGCGTCGACGCGGTCGGCGCCAGGCCGAGGCCGGCCAGCGACTCGAGGAACTCCGGCGGATAGACCCAGGTGCGCGCCACGGGCACGGTTCCTATCGCGTGAGCTTCCGGTACTTGATGCGGTGCGGCTGCTCGGCCGCCGCACCCAGGCGGCGCTTCCGGTCGGCCTCGTATTCCTGATAGTTCCCCTCGAACCACTCGACGTGGCTGTCGCCCTCGAAGGCGAGGATGTGCGTCGCGATGCGGTCGAGGAACCAGCGGTCGTGCGAGATGACGACCGCGCAGCCGGCGAACTCGAGCAGCGCCTCCTCGAGCGCGCGCAGCGTGTCGACGTCGAGGTCGTTCGTCGGCTCGTCGAGCAGGAGCAGGTTGCAGCCGCGCTGGAGCAGCTTCGCGAGGTGCACGCGGTTGCGCTCGCCGCCCGACAGCGTGCCGACCTTCCGCTGCTGGTCGCGTCCCTTGAAGTTGAACCACGAGACGTAGGCGCGCGCGTTGACCGTCCGCCTGCCGAGCTGCACCTCGTCTTCGCCGCCAGTGATCTCCTCGAACACGGTGCGATCGGGCGACAGCGCCTCGCGCGTCTGGTCGACGTAGCCGATCTGCACCGTCTCGCCGATGCGCAGCGTGCCGGCGTCGGGCTTCTCCTGTCCCACCAGCATGCGGAACAGCGTCGTCTTGCCCGCCCCGTTCGGACCGATCACGCCCACGATGCCGCCGCGCGGCAGCGTGAAGCTCAGGTCGTCGATGAGCAGCGTGTCGCCGTAGCCCTTGCGCAGCGACTCGGCCTCGACGACGACGTTGCCGAGTCGCGGGCCGGGCGGGATGTAGATTTCGGTGCGCTCGATCTTCCCGGCCGTCTCCTCGGCGAGCAGCTGCTCGTAGGCGTTCAGGCGCGCCTTGCCCTTCGCCTGCCGGGCGCGCGGCGACATGCGGATCCACTCGAGCTCGCGCTGCAGCGTGCGCTGGCGACGGCTCTCGGCCTTCTCCTCCTGCGCGAGCCGCTGCTGCTTCTGCTCGAGCCACGACGAGTAATTGCCTTCCCACGGATAGGCGCGGCCGCGGTCGAGCTCGAGGATCCAGCCGGCGACGTTGTCGAGGAAGTAGCGGTCGTGGGTGATGGCCACGACGCTGCCCTTGTACTCCTTGAGGAAGTGCTCGAGCCAGGCGACCGACTCGGCGTCGAGGTGGTTCGTCGGCTCGTCGAGCAGCAGCAGGTCGGGCGACTGCAGCAGCAGGCGGCAGAGCGCCACGCGGCGCTTCTCGCCGCCCGAGAGCTTCGTGACGTCGGCATCGGGCGGCGGCAGCCGCAGCGCGTCCATCGCCTGCTCGATCTTCGAGTCGAGATCCCAGGCGCCGGCCGCGTCGATCCTGTCCTGCACGGCCGCCTGCTCCTCGAGCACCTTCTCCATCTCCTCGGGCGACAGTTCCTCGGCGAACTTCGCGTTGATCTCGTCGAAGCGCGTGAGCAGCGCGCGCACCTCGGCAACGCCCTCGTTGACGTTCTCCCAGACGTTCTTCGTCGGGTCGAGCTCGGGCTCCTGCGGCAGGTAGCCGACCGTGTAGCCCTGCGAGAGCACGGCCTCGCCGAGATAGTCCTCGTCGAGGCCCGCCATGATGCGCAGCAGCGTCGACTTGCCCGAGCCGTTCGAGCCGATGATGCCGATCTTGGCGCCGTAGAAGAACGAGAGGTAGATGTCCCTGAAGACGACCGAGTCGGGCGGGTAGACCTTGCCCAGCCCCTTCATCGTGTAGATGAACTGTGCCATGTCGCTGACGAATCTCCCCGGCGGGTGCCGCGCACGGCGCGTGGCGGGCGCGGCAGGGCCGCGCTAGAGCCGCCGCGGCGCCGCGGGCGCCGGTGCGGACGGTTCCGGTTCCGGGCCGAGCGCGCCGTCGGGCAGCTCCTCGCCCGGGTTGATGAAGCGATCGATCTCGAAGTTGTACTGCCGATCGTAGAGCTCGCGGTAGCGGCCGCCGAGCTCCAGCAGCTCGGCGTGCGTGCCGCGCTCGACGATCCGGCCATCCTCGAGCACCACGATCTGATCGGCGCTCCGGATCGTCGACAGCCGGTGCGCGATCACGAACGTGGTCCGCCCGTGGCGCAGCCGCCGCAGGCCGTCCTGGATCTTCGCTTCGCTCTCGCTGTCGAGGCTCGACGTCGCCTCGTCGAGCAGCAGGATGCGCGGGTCGGCGAGGATGGCGCGCGCGATCGCCACGCGCTGCCGCTGGCCGCCCGACAGCCGCACGCCGCGCTCGCCGACGACCGTGTCGTAGCCCTTCTCGAACTCCGAGATGAACTCGTGCGCGTGAGCGATGCGGGCGGCCCGCTCGATGTCCTCGCGCGTCGCGTGCGGGCTGCCGTAGCCGATGTTCTCGGCCACCGTGCCGTCGAACAGGAAGTTGTCCTGCAGCACCACGCCGAGGTGCCGGCGGTAGTCGGTGAGCCGCAGGTCGTTCAGGTCGCGGCCGTCGATGCGGACGGTGCCCTTCGTCGGGCGGTTGAACGCCATGATCAGGCTGATCAGCGTGCTCTTGCCCGATCCCGACGACCCGACGAGCGCCGTCGTGGTGCCGGCCGGCGCGTGCAGCGAGACGCCCTTGAGGACGGGCACGCCCGGGTTGTACTCGAACCACACGTCCTCGAGCTCGACGTCGCCCTTCACGTCGGCCACCGGCTGACGCGACGCATCGTCGGCGTCCTCGCGCCGCGTGTCGAGAATCTCGCGGATGCGGTCGAGGCCGGCGAACGCCTCGGTCAGCTGCGTGCCGATCGAGGCGATCTGCACGATCGGCGCGGCCATCATGCCGGTGAACAGCATGTACATGAACAGGTCGCCGAGCGTCATGCGGCCGCTCGCGATGGCGCTGCCGCCCATCAGGATCATCACGATGCCGATGGCGCCGATGACGACGTTCGAGAAGGCCGTCGTGGCCGAGACGCCGGTCATCGACTTCGCGACGTTGCGGAAGAGCGCGTGCGCGCCCTTCGCGAACACGAGGTCCTCGCGCTTCTCGGCCGTGTAGGTCTTGATGACGCGGACGCCGCCGAGCGCCTGCGTGAGCCGGCCGGTCAGCTCGGCGTGCAGCCGGCCGCGCTCGCGGAAGAGCGGCCGGAGCGTCCGGAACGCGTAGCTCATGACGCCGCCGAAGGCGGCCAGCACGAGCAGCGTGACGAGCGTCAGCTGCCAGTTGATGTACAGCAGCACCCCGAGCGCGACGACGGCCGTCACGACGCTGCCGAGCAGCTGGACGAGGCCGGTGCCGACCAGGTTGCGGATGCCCTCGGGGTCGGTCATCACGCGCGAGATGAGGACGCCCGTTTGTGTGGTATCGAAATACCTGACGGGCAGCCGCAGGACGTGCTCCTGGACGCGCCGGCGCATGTCGGTGATGGCGCGCTGGGCGGCGACGCCGAGCACCTGCGACAGGCCGAAGGCCGTGACGGCCTGGACCACCGTGGCCGCGCCGGCGGCCAGCGCCAGGGTCGGCAGCAGCTCGGTCCGGCCCTGGGTGAGGACCTCGTCGACGAAGAACTTCGACAGGCCGGGCAGGACCAGGCCGGCCAGCCGGCTGACGAGCATCAGGCCGAGGCCGAGGGCGAGCCGGCCCCGACGGGCCCAGACGAGCTGCCGGGCTTCCTGCCAGGCAGCCGACCATCGGACCTTGCGCTTGCCTTCGTCGGCCGCGCCGTGGGCGCTGCGGTGGCCGACCCGCTGGGCACGTTCAGAGGAGATACCGGGGTGCGTACGCAAACTCCTTCAAGGATACACGGCGCCCCTTCAGTTATGCTGGACCTGCCCCCGCAACCCGTGACCGTGACCGTCGCCGACGTCCCCGAGCCGTCGCTCCCCCACCCGACGCCCCGACGCCGGCCGAGCCCTGCCGACTGGGAGCACCTGTCCGACGAAGAGCTGCTCGACCTGCGCTTCAACGAGCTCGGCGTGAGCATCGAAGGCAGCTGGCTCGAGGCGCGCATCGAGGCGCTGCGCGAGGAGCTGCGGGCCCGGGGCCTCGTGTTCGAGCCGCACTTCTGGCTGTCGAACGAGTGGTTCACTCCCGACGGCATCCCGGGCATCGCCATCCCCTTCTACCTGGCCCATCCGCGGCTGATGAAGCTCGAAGAGGCGCAGATGCTCGAGGTGGAGGGCGGCACCGTGGAGTGGTGCATGAAGATCCTGCGGCACGAGGCCGGACACGCCATTGACAACGCCTTCGAGCTGCGCCGGCGGAAGAAGCGGGTCCGGCTCTTCGGCAAGCCGTCGGTGCCGTATCCCGACTTCTACCTGCCGCGGCCCTACTCGAAGAGCTACGTCCTGCACCTCGACTCGTGGTACGCGCAGAGCCATCCCGACGAGGACTTCGCCGAGACGTTCGCCGTGTGGCTTGCGCCCGACAGCGACTGGCGCGCGCGCTACGCCGACTGGCCGGCGCTGCGGAAGCTCGAATACATGGACGAGCTGATGCGATCGCTGGCGGGGCGCAGGCCGCTCGTGAACACGCGGCGCCGGCTGGATCCGCTCGAGCGCCTGCGCACGACGCTGCGGCGGCACTATGCGCGGAAGCGCCGGCACTACGGCCTCGACTATCCGCACTTCTACGACCGCGATCTGCGACAGCTGTTCTCCGACGCGCCGGAGTACCGGCAGAACCGGAAGGCGTCGCGCTTCATCAAGGCCGTGCGCCGCGACATCCGCCGCCGCGTCGCGTCGTGGACCGGCATCTACCAGTACACGATCGACCGCGTGCTCCAGGACATGATCCGGCGCGCCGACGAGCTGAACCTGCGGCTGAAGCACCCGGAAGAACGGACGAAGAACGACTTCGCCGTGCTCGTCACGGTGCAGACCATGAACTTCCTGCACTCCGGACGGCACCGGGTCGCGCTCTGAGCGCGCGACACCCGGCGGCGACGGCGTCGCCGGCCTACCCGATCGGCCGCTTGAGCGCGACCGGCTCGGCGCGGCGCACCCGCAGGTTGATCATCTCGACCATCACCGAGAAGCCCATCGCGAAGTAGATGTAGCCCTTCGGGATGTGCTGCCCCATGCCGTCGAGCAGCAGCGACAGGCCGATCAGCAGCAGGAACGACAGCGCGAGAATCTTCAGCGTCGGGTGCTTCTCGACGACGGTGCTGATCGGCTCGGCGGCCACGAGCATCACGAACACCGACAGGACGACGGCCGTCATCATCACCCAGAGCTCGCGCGCCATGCCGATGGCGGTGATGACCGAGTCGAGCGAGAAGACGAGATCGAGCAGCATCACCTGACCGATGACGCTCGCAAACGACGCGGCCACGCGCGCCGCCTGCTGCCCGGGTCCTTCGAGCCGCTCGTGGATCTCCCAGGTCGCTTTCGCGAGCAGGAACAGGCCGCCGCCCATCAGGATCAGGTCGCGGCCCGAGATGCCGCGGCCGAGCACCTCGAAGAGCGGCTCGACGAGGCCCGCAATCCAGGCGACGACCGACAGCAGGGCGAGGCGCATGCCCATCGCCGCGAACAGCCCGACGCGCCGCGCCCGGCGCTGCTGGTGCACCGGCAGCCGGCTCGACAGGATCGACAGGAAGATGACGTTGTCGACGCCGAGGACGATCTCGAGGAGCGTGAGCGTGGCCAGCGCGATCAGCGATTCGGTCATGCCCGGGACCTCCGGCGGAGCGGGTTCAGCTTACCGCGGCTGCGGCTCGCCGCCGGGCGCCGGCGCGAAGCCCCGACAATCGACGACGGGCAGGCGCGGATAGCGCGGGAAGGCGGGGTCGCGGTCGGCGAGCGCGCAGCGCCAGAAGACCGAGCCCCGGTCGCTGCGGACCTGCCGGGCGTGCACGCAGCGGGCACACAGTCCCGGGTGGATCGGGGACGGTTGCCCCGCCGTCGGCGACTGGTTCATCATGACCCCCATGTTCACGTCCGAAGCCACCACCCGCGGCGTCCACGTCGCGGTCGTCGCGGAGTTCTCGCCGGCCCGGTCGCGTGTCGATGAACAGCTCTGGTTCTTTCTCTACACCATCACCATCACGAACACCGGCGACGAGACGGTGCAGCTGATCTCGCGCCACTGGAAGATTACCGACGCGAACGGCCACGTCGAGGAAGTGAAGGGCCCCGGGGTCGTCGGCGAGCAGCCGGTCCTCGAGCCGAACGAATCGTTCACCTACACCTCGGGCTGTCCGCTGCGGACGTCGTTCGGGGTGATGGAGGGCACCTATCAGATGGTCACGCAGTCGGGCGAGATGTTCGACGCGCAGATCGCGCCCTTCACGCTGAGCGAAGCCTACACGGTGCACTGAACCGGCCGGACGGCGCTCAGACGAACTCGCAGCGCTGTGCGAGCGCGCGTTCGAGGCGCTTCCGGTACTCGCTGCGCGGAATCTCGATCGCGCCGAACCGGCGCAGGTGCGGCGTCACCCACTGCGTGTCGAGCAGCGTGAAACCGCGCGCGCGGAGCCGCTCGACGAGCGCGACGAGGGCGACCTTCGACGCGTCGGTCTCGCGGTGGAACATCGACTCGCCGAAGAACGCACCGCCGAGGTGCACGCCATACAGGCCCCCGGCCAGCCGCCCGTCGCGCCACGCCTCGACCGAGTGGGCGTAGCCCATGGCAAACAGCGCGGCGTAGCTGACGATGATCTCGTCGCTGATCCACGTCCCTTCTTCGCGATTGAGCGCGCAGGCGTGGATGACCTCGACGAACGCCGTATCGATGCGGATTTCGAAGCGCCCCGAGCGGACGACCCGCGCGAGGCGCTTCGGTACGTGAAACGTGTCGATCGGGATGATGCCGCGCGGATCAGGCGAAAACCACCCGATGTCGCCGTCGTCGAGCGCCATCGGAAACAGGCCTTCGCGGTAGGCGCGCAGCAGCAGGCCCGGATCGATCACGGCGTCAGTATTCGGGGGGCGGCTCGATGTGCGGCGCGGGCGCCGGACCGGCATCGGCCCGGCCGCTGCCCTCGAGCCGGCTGATGGCGCGGACCGTCATGTCGCGATCGACGAGGATCTGGCACGAGAGGCGGACGCCCGTCAGGCCGCGGCGCTCGAGGACCTCGGCCTCGGCCTTCGTCATCCGCTCGGGCTCACCCGAGATGAACTCCACGCGGCACGTCGTGCAGCGCGCGTGGCCGCCGCAGGCGTGCAGCTGATCGATGCCCGCGTCCTGCTCGAGCGCGAGGACGAGGCGCTTTCCGTCGGGCACGCTGAACGTGCCCACTCCTTCGACAGTCAGTTGGGCCATGGCGCTGAATTGTACGTCGAACCCTTCGCGGCGCGGCTCAGCGGAGCCGCACGAAGTAGTCGACCACTGAATAGATCACCGACAGGAGCGACAGCGCGAGGCAGATCACGGCGCCGAGCATGTGATTGATCCGCTCGGGCTTCATCGGATCGAGCCAGAGCCCGGCCAGGTAGCCGCCGAGAAAGCCGCCGCCGTGCGCGTAGTTGTCGACGCCGGGCATGATGAACCCGAACAGGAACAGCGGCAGCGCGTAGCTCCAGGCCTGGCTGCCGACAGCGCGCGATCCGGTGCGCCGCCCGTAGTAGACGGCCGCGCCGAGCAGGCCGAAGACAGCAGCCGAGGCGCCGACGGTGATCGCCCCGGGCTGCAGGAACGGGATCGGCAGCCACGCCAGCGTGGCCCCGGCCACCGAGCTCAGGGTGAAGCCGGCGACACCCGCGACCGTGTAGATGATGACCATCCGCCCGGGCCCGTAGAGCTCGCTGATGGCCGGCGCGAGCTGCCGCACCCAGAGCATGTTGAACAGGATGTGCAGCAGGCCGCCGTGCAGCCACGAGGCGCTCAGCACCGTCCACCAGCGATCGAGACCGAAGACCGGCACCTGGCCGCTCGCACCGAGGATCAGCAGCACGAAACCCGACGGCGACAGGAACGAGAAGAGGCCGCCGCCGAACGCCGTGCCGCCCGAAAACACCAGGCCGACCACGTAGAGCACGGCGCACAGGCCGATGACGAACGGCACGAAACCGAGGTCCTGGCCGAGGCTGCGCAGCATCGGGGCGAAGCCCCAGAGCCCGGGATAGCGGCGTCCGCAGTTGTAACAGGTCGGGTCGTTCACCCCGACCAGGTACCCGCACGACGCACACACCACCGAACCCGTCGTCTGCCGCTTGAACATCCCGGGCAGGATAGCATCCGCCCGGCACCGGGCGCGCGCACCGGTCCGTGCCGGCTGACCGCCGCCCCTTGTCCAGCTGGAATCGCGCCGTGCCGTCCGCGGTGCCGGGTGCCGGTTCGGCGTCAGTGCACGCCGTGACCGGCCTGCAGCAGGTTGGGATCGGCGCCAAGGCGACGGATGGCCATCTCCCAGGCGACCGCGGGTGGAATCTCGAAGATCAGGTCGAGCTCGACCGGCATGATGAGCCAGGCCGACTCAGCGAGCTCGGCATCGAGCTGTCCCGGTCCCCAGCCCGCGTAGCCGGCAAGCACGGCGGTGCGGCGCGGCGCGGGGTGCATGCTGAGGACCTCCCGGAGCACCTGCTGCGACGCCGACAGGTAGAGTCCCGCCCCAATGGGCCGCGACTCGGCCTCCGAGGTGACCTGCGTGCTGAGGATCCAGCCGCGGTAGGGCTCGACGGGACCGCCGATGAGCAGCGGCAGGTCGTTGGGTGTCGCGAGCGGCGGATCGAGGTGAACCGCCTCGGCAGCCTTCGCTTCCGCCGGGCGGTTGACGACCAGGCCGAAGGCGCCCTCGTCGGAGTGCTCGCAGAGCAGCACCACGGTGCGGGCGAAGTTCGGGTCGATCAGCTGCGGCATCGACAGGAGCAGAGCCGGCGCCAGAGACATACGACGATTCTACCGGCAAGCCCCCGGCGGGATCCGGGAACCGGCCGCGGCCTGGTTCCTGTACTTCGCGAAGAACTTCTCTTCGGCCTCGCGGTCGCCGATCAGGACCAGCTCGGCGCCGGCCGGCATCGGCATGTTCGCGTCGGGATTGATCACCATCCTGCCGTCGACCCGGATGGCCAGCACGTTCACGCCGGTGTCTTCGCGGATGCGACTTTCGTTGAGCGATCGCCCGACGAGCGACGCCGGCAGCGGCACGGTCGCCACGTCGAGGCCTTCGGCGAGCATCAGCAGGGCGCTGTCGCGCAGCCGGTTCATGATCACGTTGGCCCCCATGGCGGCGTACGACAGGACATAGTCGGCGCCGGCGCGGTGCAGCGTCATCACGTTCCGCTCGCGCGTGGCGCGGCTGAGGATCAGCAGCTCCGGCCGCAGGCGGCGACAGTAGAGCGTCAGGTACACGTTCATGTCGTCCTCGTGCGTGGTGACGAGGACGGCCGTGGCGTGGTCGATGCCGGCGCGCTTGAGCACCTCGAGGTCGGCCGCATCGCCCGTCACGACGTGGCCGGCATCGGTGGCCACGCGTTCGGGCACCTTCTCCACGATGCGGTAGTCAATCCCCTGCTCGCGCAGTGCGCGTGCAGCAGCCCGGCCGACCCGGCCGCCGCCGAGAATCACCGCAAAGGCGGGCGGCGGGTCGGGATTCGCGAACGCGCGGCCGAACGCCTCGAGCTGCTCGCGCGTGCCGCTCAGGAGCAGCACCGCATCGGGCGTCACCACCGTGTCGGGCCCGCCGAGTCGGTAGCGCCCGCGCTCCCAGACACCGGCCACCGTCACGTTGAACCGCTCGCGCAGCCGCAGCTCGCGCAGCGTGTGGCCGACCAGCTGGGTGCCGACCGCTGCCGCCTCGGCAATGCGCAGCTCGCCGACGCGCCCGATCACGTGGCTGCCGCCCCGCCGCGCGAAGACCCGGCGCGCCATCGTCCGTCCCAGCAGATCGTCGAGCTGCAGCACGAGGTCGCAGCCGGCCAGCTCGAGCACGTCGACCGACGCCGGATCCTTCGCGCTGCCGACGACGGTCAGGTCGGGCGCCGCCTCGCGCGCGGTCATGGCGATGTTGGCGTTGGTCGTATCGCCGGCCAGCGCGACGAGCATCGCGGCCCGATCGGCGCGGGCGCGCCGGTAGGTGTCCGGATCATCGTGCGCGCCGACCATGACGCGGATGCCGCGGTCGTGCAGCTCGAGCGCGTGCGCGACGTCGGGCACGATCACGCAGTAATCGGTGTCGAAGTGCGCGAGCCGCTGCACGAGCGCCGCGTCGATCGCCTCGAAGCTCGTGAGCAGCACGTGCCCGGCGGTCGACTCCGGCAGCGCACGCGGCGCCCGCGCCGCTTCGCGCGCCTCGAGCCACGGCGCGTAGAAGAACTGGATGAAGGTGACCGGCAGCAGGATCAGCAGGAAGACGGTGCCCGTCACCAGCACGACGACCGAGAACATCCGCCCGGCGTCCGACTGGAACGTGATGTCGCCGAAGCCGAGCGTCGACATCGACACCATCGTCCAGTAGAAGCCGGTGAGCCAGCTGTACTGCCGGCCCTCGAGCGCCATGAAGACGTGAAACAGCAGGCTGTAGAGAATGATGATGCCGGCGAGGATGGCGAGCAGCGACGCCAGCGTGCGGACGTTGCCCCGCTGCCGGCGACTGGCGCCGTAGGTGGCCAGCAGCTCGGCGAGTCCCTTCATCGCCCCCCCACCTCGGCGGCCGTCTCCTTCACCTGCTGCCGGGCCCAGTCAACGGCCTCGCGTACGTCGGGAAACGCACTCGACGGCTCGCGCTCGATCGCCGCCAGGGCGCGCTCGGCCTCCTCGACCGGCAGACGGGCGGCGGCAAGCGCGAGCGATCGCCGGATGCGGCGCACGCCGGCGCGCCGCATCGCGCTGTTCCTGATGAACGCGCGCCACTCGGCATCAGTCCGGCACGCCAGCTCGACGATGGTCGGCATCTGCAGGCCGGGACGCGGCTGCCAGGCGGGGTCGTCGCTCACCGCCGCCTTCCGGTTCCACGGACAGACGTCCTGGCAGATGTCGCACCCGAACACCTGCGTGTGCACGAACGGCCGCAGCGGCTCGTCGACCATCCGGCGCGTCTCGATTGTGAGATACGACAGGCAGCGCGTCGCATCCACCGTCCACGGCTCGACGATGGCGCCGGTCGGGCAGGCGTCGATACAGCGCGTGCACGTGCCGCAGTGATCGGTGGCCGGCGGATCGGGCTCGAGCTCCGCGTTGGTGACAATCGCCGCGAGGAAGATCCACGACCCGAGCTTCTGATTGATCAGACAGGTGTTCTTGCCGATCCAGCCGAGACCGGCCTGCTCGGCGAACACGCGCTCCTGCACCGGCCCGGCGTCGACGCACGAGACAGCCTCGAGCCCCGGAATGGCCGCGGCGAGCCGTTCGAGCAGCCGGCGGACGCGCCGCTTGAGCACGTCGTGATAGTCGTCGCCCCACGCGTAGCGCGAGATGAACGCATGGCCGGGTGGCGTGTCGATCGAAAGCGGCGCGCGGGTGTTGTAGACGCAGCCGAGCGAGATGACCGAGCGCGCCGTGGGCAGGACTTTCGTCACGTCGAGGCGCTCATCGAGCGACTCGCGCAGGTAGTGCATGTCGCCGGCGCGCCCCTCGTCGATCCAGGACGCAAGCCGCGCCAGCTTCGGGTGGGGCGCCGCTGCAGCGATACCGCAGAGGTCGAAACCGGCTTCGATGGCCTCGAGCTTGACGACAGCGGCGCTGATCACGATGACGGGGACGCGAACACGGGCGCAGGCGGACGCGGGCGCGCGCCCGGTGCGCGGGCGCCCGTCTCCGCCTGCCACCCGTCGGTCGACTAGCTCGCGCCGTTGCCGTTGCGCGCGAGCCGGCGCAGCACGTACGGCAGGATGCCGCCATGCCGGTACGCCGTGAGCTCCTCGGGCGTATCGACCCGGGCAATGACCTCGAACACCTTCTCACTGCCGTCGGCCGCCTGCGCCCGGACCTTGACCGTGGCGCGCGGCGCGAGCGACGTGCCGGTGCCCTCGAGCGTGTACACCTCGTGGCCGGTCAGCCCGATCGTGACGGCCGACTCGCCTTCCTTGAACTGGAGCGGCAGCACGCCCATGTTCACGAGGTTGCTCCGGTGGATGCGCTCGAAGCTCTCGGCAATGACGGCCTTGACGCCGAGCAGCAGCGTGCCCTTGGCCGCCCAGTCGCGCGACGAACCCGATCCGTACTCCTTGCCCGCGATCACGAGCAGCGGCACGCCCGCGTCGCGGTACTTCACCGACGCGTCGTAGATCGTCATCACGTCGCCGTCGGGCAGGTAGGTGGTGAAGCCGCCCTCGGTGCCCGGCGCCAGCTGGTTGCGCAGCCGCACGTTGGCGAACGTGCCGCGCATCATCACCTCGTGGTTGCCGCGGCGCGAACCGTACGAGTTGAAGTCGGCCGGCGCCACGCCCTGCGCGATGAGGTACTGACCCGCCGGCGAATCGGGACGAATCGCGCCGGCCGGCGAGATGTGGTCGGTGGTGATGCTGTCGCCGAGCAGCGCGAGCACGCGCGCGCCGGTAATCGGCTGCAGCGGCTGCGGCTCGGGCGTGAGGTTCTCGAGGAACGGCGGCCGGCGGATGTACGTCGAGTCGCCCTCCCAGGTGAACCGGTCGCCGCCCGGCACCGGCAGGTTCCGCCAGAGCTCGTTGCCCTCGAACACGCTGGCGTACTGCTGCCGGAACATCTCGGCCGACAGCGCATTCATCATCGTCGACTGGATCTCCTGCTGGCTCGGCCAGATGTCGCGCAGGTAGACGGGGTTGCCGTCCTTGTCGGTGCCCAGCGGATCCTTCACGAGGTTCACGTTGAGCGAACCGGCCAGCGCGTAGGCCACGACGAGCGGCGGCGACGCCAGGTAGTTGGCGCGCACATCCTGCTGGATGCGGCCCTCGAAGTTGCGGTTGCCCGAGAGCACCGAGCAGACGACGAGGCCGCGCTCGCGCACCTCGGCCGCCACTTCATCGGGCAGCGGTCCGCTGTTGCCGATGCAGGTGGTGCAGCCGTACCCGACGACGTGGAAGCCGAGGGCCTCGAGGTATGGCGTGAGGCCGGCCTTCTGCAGATACTCGGTGACGACCTTCGAGCCGGGCGCCAGGCTCGTCTTGACCCACGGCTTGCTCACCAGGCCGCGCTCGACCGCCTTCTTCGCGAGCAGCCCCGCGCCGATCATCACGCTCGGGTTCGACGTGTTCGTGCAGCTCGTGATGGCGGCAATGACGACCGAGCCGTGCTCGAGCTGCGTCCTGACCGCCACCGCCGCGCCGCCGCCCTCAGCCGCCGGGGCCGGCTTGACGGCCTTCTGCAGATCGGGGAGCGCCCGCGCGAAGCCCTCGTTCGCCTCCGACAGCGCCACCCGATCCTGCGGCCGCCGCGGACCTGCCACGCTCGGCACGACGGTCGACAGATCGAGCTCGAGCGTGTCGGTGTACTCCGGGTCGGGCGACGACTCCACCCGGAACAGGCCCTGCGCCTTCGCGTAGGCCTCGACGAGCGCAATCTGCTCCTCGTCACGGCCGGTGAAGCGCAGGTACTCGAGCGTCATGTCGTCGATCGGGAAGATCGCGACCGTTGCGCCGTACTCGGGGCACATGTTGCCGAGCGTGACGCGGTCGGCAATCGTCAGGTGCGCCAGTCCCGGGCCGAAGAACTCGACGAACGCGCCGACGACGCCCTTCTTCCTGAGCGCCTCGGTGATCGTGAGGACGAGGTCGGTTGCCGTCGCCCCTTCGGGCAGCGCGCCGGTGAGGCGGTAGCCGACCACGGGCGGGATGAGCATCGAGCTCGGCTGGCCGAGCATCGCCGCCTCGGCCTCGATGCCGCCGACGCCCCAGCCGACCACGCCGAGGCCGTTGACCATCGTCGTGTGCGAGTCGGTGCCGAAGACGGTATCCGGATAGGCCAGCGTGCGGCCGTCGACCGTCTCACGGCAGACCACGCGCGCCAGGTACTCGATGTTCACCTGGTGCACGATGCCGGTCTCGGGCGGAACGACGCGGAAGTTGCGGAAGGCGTTCTGGCCCCAGCGCAGGAAGACGTACCGCTCGCGGTTGCGGTGGTACTCGAGCCGGGTATTGAGGTCGATGGCATCGCTGCGGCCGAAGTGATCGACCTGCACCGAGTGATCGATGACGAGCTCGACCGGCTGCAGCGGGTTGACCTTCTGCGGGTCGCCGCCCAGCTGCACGATACCGTCGCGCATCGCCGCCAGGTCCACGACGCACGGGACGCCGGTGAAGTCCTGGAGCAGGACGCGGGCCGGCATGAACGAGATCTCGCGATCGGAAATCCGGTCGGGCCTCCACGAGGCGAGCGCCTCGATATCGGCGCGGCTCACGAAGGCGTTGTCTTCGCGGCGCAGGAGGTTCTCGAGCAGGATCTTCAGCGAGAACGGCAGGCGCGCGACCCCGGGAAATCCGGCCTTCTCGAGCGCGGGCAGGCTGTAGTACTCGACGGTCTCGTTGCCGACCGTCAGCGTCTGGCGCGTGGCAAAGGAATTGAGTGACATGAGCAAGTTGCGAGTCTGATTCAGCCCATGCGGCGGCCGACCGCCGCGATGCCGGCCGCCCGGGCGTCGACGCCGGCGGCCGCTCCCAAGTATTTCACGGATCGCGCGGGCCGCTGCCTCTCTTCTGGCGGCGCGCGGCGCGCGTCAGCGGCGCGGCGACTGCGCCGCGGCCAGCACCGCCTCAGCGGCCCGGCGCGAGGCGCCCGGGCCGCCGAGCCGCTCGCGGACCGCGGCCAGGTCGGCGCGCACGCGCGTCGACAGGGCCGCGTCGATCAGCAGCGGCACGACGGCGTCGGCGACGCTGTCGGGCGTGCACGCATCCTGGATCAGCTCCGGCACCACCTGCCGCCCGGCAATCAGGTTCACCATGCCGTAGTGCGGCAGCTTCACGAACGCCCGGCCAATCCTGTACGTGAGCCGCGACAGCCGGTACACGATGACCATCGGCCGGCCGTGCAGCGCCGTCTGCACGGTCGCCGTGCCCGACGCGGTCACCACCGCGTCGGCCGCGGCCAGCACGTCGTCGGTCGCGTCGGTCACGACGCGGACCGACGGCGCGGAGGCCACCTCCGCGAAGAGCTCGTCGGGCAGCGAAGGCGCGCGCGCGACCAGCGCCTGAAGCCCCGGCACTCTCGACGCGATGCGCGGCAGCGCCGCGGTCAGCACCGGCAGCAGCCGCTCGACTTCGTTCGGACGACTGCCCGGCAGCAGCGCCAGCACGGGCCGCGCCGGGTCGAGGCCGAGCGACGACAGCCACGTCGCGCGATCGACCGAACTGCGTGCCAGGTCGATCAGCGGGTGCCCGACGAACTCCACCGGGATCGCGCGCTCCTCGTACATGGCCGTCTCGAAGGGAAAGATCACGAGCATCTTCGAGACGTAGCGGCGCAGGACCTCGATACGGCCCGGTCGCCATGCCCACAGCTGCGGGCTGATGTAGTAGACGATCGGCACGCCGAGCTTCGCGATCGCGGGAAGCAGGCGGAAGTTGAAGTCGGGAAAGTCGATCGCCACGAACACGTCGGGCCGTCGCGCCGCCGCCTCGCGCTCGAGGCGACGGAGCAGGCGCCACGAGCGCGGCAGAACGGCAAGCGCCTCGCTCAGGCCGGTGACGGCGTAGCGCGTGTAGTCGTCGAGCAGCTCGGCGCCGGCCGACGCGAGCCGGCCGCCGCCGAAGCCGAACACTTCGACGCCGGGCGCGAGCTGCTGCAGCTCGCGCGTGAGCGCCGCGGCGTACAGGTCGCCCGACGCCTCGCCGCACGACACCATGACGCGCGGCGCCCACCCGGGCGCGCGACGCAGCTCTGCAACAGGAATCGCCGGGCTCACCGGAGGGGCTGCGCGGCAGTCGAGGCCGGGCTGCCGCGGCGGAGCGACGGGGAATCCAGATCCAGCTGCGAGATCGGGATGCGCTCGTAGTCGCCGAAGCCCACTGCGTCGAGCTGATCGACGAAGGTCGCCGCATCGCCGACGAGCACGATCGTCAGATCGTCGGGCCGGATCCACTGCTTCGCCACGCGCTGGATATCGGCGACCGTCACTTTCGCGACGCGCTCGAGGTAGGTCTCGATTTCGGCCGGATCCTGACCGAAGAAGAGCCGCACGAGCACCTGCTCGGCGATGGCCGACGACGTCTCGAGCGTCAGCGGGAAGTTGCCCGCCATGAAGTCCTGCGCCCCGCGCAGCTCGGCCGGGTGCACCAGCTCACGCTGCAGCCGCTCGAACTCGCCCACCATCAGCCGGAGCGTCTCGCCGGTGGCCGACGTCCGGGTGTCGGTTTCGGCCACGATGACACCGCTCTCGCGGTACGACCGCAGGTCGGCCGACGCGCCGTAGGTCAGGCCGCGATCGGAACGCAGGACGCCGAACAGCCGGTTTGCGCCCTCGCCGCCGAGAATCCGCACCGCGAGGTCGAGTGCGATGTAGTCGGGGTGGGTGCGCTCGATGGCGAGGTGTCCGGCCCTGATCTCGGTCTGCGCCGAGCCCGGACGATCGAGCACGACGATCCGGCGCCGCGGCGGCGGGGGCGCGGGAATCACGATCTGCGGGACGTCGCGGCGCTCCCAGTCGCCGAAGGCGCGCTCGACGGCGGCGAATGCTTCGGCCGCGGTCAGGTCGCCGACGACCGCCATGATCGCGTTGTTCGGCACGAACCACGTGCGGTGGAACTCGACCAGATCGTCGCGCGTGATGCGCGGAATCGACTCGGGCGTGCCCTGCCCCGGCCGGCCGTACGGATGCAGGCCGAAGACAAGGCGTGCGAACGCGGCGCTCGCCAGGTAGTCGGGGTCGTCGTACCCGACCTGCAGGGCCGACAGCGCCTGCTGCTTCGCGAAGGTGACCTCCTGCTCGGGGAACGACGGCGACCGCACGATCTCGGCCATCAGGTCGAGGGCGAGATCCGTCCGATCCTTGACCACCGCCCCCTGCACGAACGTGACCTCGGCGCCAGAGCCGACGCCGAGCAGGCCGCCGGCCGAATCGATCGTGTCGGCGATCTCACTCGCCGTCCGGTGCATCGTGCCCTGATTGAGCAGCGCGGCCACGAAGCTCGCCACGCCCGGCTTGTCCTCCGGCTCCTGCATCGTGCCGGCGCGCACGATCATGCGGAAGCTCACCGACGGCTGCTCGTGCTGCGGCACGAAGAGCACCTGCAGGCCGTTGGGCAGCGTCCGCAGCTCGTACGACGGGAAGTCGAACGGCCGCGCCGGCAGCGGCGGCGGCGGCGAACTCGACGGCCAGCCCACCTGACCGAGCAGGGTCGCCAGCGCCACGGCGATCGCGCCGGCCGTCGCGGCGATGCGCACCATGAGGCGGCGGCTCATCGCAGCGCTCCGGCGGCCGCAGGCTGCGAGCCGCGCGGCAGGATCGTCAGCCGCATCCGTGAGGTCTCGGTGAAGTAGGTCTGCGCCACGCGCTGCACGTCCTCGAGCGTGACGTTCTGGAACAGGTCGAACTCGCCATCGGCCGTCGTGATGTCGTCGTGAATCACTACCGCGTGTCCGAGATGGAGTGCCTTCTGGCGGACGGTCTCGCGTCCGAGAATGTAGTCGCGTGCGAACTGCCGCTTTGCCCGATCGAGCTCGGCCTGCGTGATCCCCTCGGCCTTCACCCGCTCGACCTGATCGACGAGCTCCGCCATCACGCGATCGGGATCGACGCCGGGCAGCACGACCGCGACCATATAGAACAGGTTCGGGTGCTCGATGAGCTTCGCCTGGCCGAACGCGGCCAGCGCCAGCTGCTTCTCGTACACCAGCGTCCGGTAGAGCCGCGAGCTGTCGCCGTCGGACATCACCTTGGCGAGGATGTGCAGCGGATAGGCGTCGGGGTGCCCGTCGTACGTGATGTGGTGTGACAGCACGACGACCGGCAGCGGCCACGGCTCGGTCACCGTCACGACCTTCTCTTCCGTCTGCGGCGGTTCGACCGGGATGTCGCGCGGGACCGGGTTGCCGCGCGGGACGCGTCCCAGGTACCGGCGCACGAGCGCCATCGCCTGCTCGGTCTCGAAGTCGCCGACGATGACCACCGTGGCGTTGTTCGGCACGTAGTAGGTGCGGTGAAACGCGCGCACGTCCTCAATCGAGGCGGCCTCGAGATCCTCCATGCTGCCAATCGTCTGGTGCCGGTACGGATGCGTCGTGAACGCGTGCGAGTAGATGATCTCCGGCAACCGCCCGAAGGGCTGGTTCTCGAAGCGCATACGCCGCTCTTCCTTCACCACTTCGCGCTCGGTGAGGAACTTGTCCTCGCTCACGTCGAGCGACGCCATGCGATCGGCCTCCAGCCAGAGCACGAGCGGCAGGTGGTGTGCCGGAACGGTCTGCCAGTAGATGGTCGTGTCTTCGTCGGTCTCGGCGTTCGCCTCGCCGCCGATGCTCGTGATCCACGACGGATGCTGGTCCGGCCGGACGTTGCGCGAGCCCTTGAACATGAGGTGCTCGAACAAGTGGGCGAACCCGGTGCGCCCGGGCTTCTCGTCCTTCGAGCCCACGTGGTACCACACGGCCACGTGCACGACCGGCGTCGAATGGTCCTCGAGCAGCACGACCTGCAGGCCATTCTCGAGCGTCTCCATGTGGTAGTCGAACCTGGGCGGGCGGACGACGGCGTCGTCGGCTGCAGGGTCCGCAGCGCGGCTCGTCGCGCCGAGCCCGGCACCGATGCCGAGGCAGACGACGGCCGCACACGCGAGGAGCCGGATCCAGGAGCTGCGGATCATGCCCCGATTATGTCACTTCAATTGTCGTTCCAGCGCGGCGAGCCGGGCTTCGAGCGCGGCCAGGTCGCGACGGATCTCGGGCAGGCGTCGCCCGAGGACGACAATCTCGCGCCACTCGCTCAGGTCGACGGCCGGGATGCCGGCCACGTGACCGCCGGCCGCGACGTCCTTGGTGACGGCCGACTTCGCGCCGACGCGCGCACCACGGCCGAGATGCACGTGTCCGGTCGATCCCGACTGCCCCGCCATGATCACGTCGTCGTCGAGCACCGTGCTGCCGGCAATGCCCACCTGTGCCGCGAGCAGGACGTTGCGGCCGATGTGCACGCCGTGCGCGACCTGCACCAGGTTGTCGATCTTCGTGCCGCGGCCGATGCGCGTCACGCCGACCGACGGTCGATCGACCGCAGAGTTCGCGCCAATCTCGACGTCGTCTTCTATGACGACCGCGCCGGTCTGCGGAATCTTCTGATGGGAACCGTCGGGCCGACGGGCGAAGCCGAACCCGTCGGAGCCGACGACGACGCCGTCGTGAAGGATGACGCGTCGGCCGATCTGCACGCCCTCGCGCAGCGAGACGTGCGCCTTGATCGTCGAGTCGTCGCCGACCGTGACACCCGCCCCCAGCACGGCGTGCGCCTCGATCACCACGCGATCGCCGATCCGGCAACCGGGACCGATCACGGCAAAGGGCCCGACGTGCGCGTCGACGCCGAGCGTTGCCGTCGGATCGATGGCCGCGTGCGGGCTGATGCCGGGCGCAGGTCGCGGCGCGGGCGCGAGGATCGCGACCGCCTCGGCCCAGGCCAGGTATGGATCGCGCGTGTGCAGCATCGCGCACGGCGCCGCTTTCGTGTTCTCGTCGACGATGACCGCCGAGGCGCGCGTCGTCGGCAGGCGCGCGGCGTACTTGGGATTGGCGAGGAACGTCACGTCGCCGGGGCCGGCGTCGTCGAGGGAGGCGACGGATCGGATGTCGATGGTGCCGTCGCCCTCGAGGCGGCAGCCGAGCCGCTCAGCCAGCTCTGCGAGTTTCACTGCGGCCGGAGTATACACCCGTCCGTCAGGTGCCCTGATCGGCTACCCGCTCGACGAACGGTGCGAGACGTTCGAGGCCGAGCGCTTCGGCCGCGGCGGCAATACGCGCGGCGCGGACGTCGCGCGGCTGACTGAGCGCGTCGGCAATCGCGGTCAGATGCGGCGTCGGCTCGACGGTCCACTGCACGCGCGAGAGCGCGCTGCTGGCGCCGCGCATCGAGAAGTAGTGGCCGACGGCGCGGAAGGTGAAGTACCAGGAGACGAGGTTGGGACCGGGAACGAAGAACAGGAGCGGGCCGGTGATGGCAGCGATCAGGGCGTCGATGAGCATCCACCGGCGATGCCGCCCGTGATCGCGCTCGAACTCCTCGCGCGCGAAGGCCAGCGCGCGGTCGCCCGGAAGCCGATCGGGGTGAACGAGCCGCGCGGCCTGCTCCTGACGGATGCGCCAGAGCAGGCGCTGCTCGGCGACGGCTTCGGCGAGCTTGCGCGTGATCAGGCGCCGGAGCCGCCCCTGTCCCTGTGCGTCGGCGCCATCGCGCTCGGCCGCCTCGCCTTCGTCGACGGCGCGCCGGAAGCGGGCCCGGAGGCGACCGAAGAAGGTGTCTTCCGGTTCGGTGCTGTCGTCCGGGGACAACCGGGCTTCGCAGTACAGCGCATACCGGGTCGCGCTGGCTGGAACGAGGAAAACCTTCATGAACGCGCCGGATGTCCCACGGGCTGACCGACCGGACCGGCGGACCTCCGCCGTCGCGGTACGAGCGACCATGCTAGCATCCTGTTGCTCATGGCAGCGACGCGACCCGACATCGATGTTTCACGGGTGGCCGCCCTGGCGCGCCTCGAGCTGACGCCCGAGGAGACCGCCCTCTTCACCCGGCAGCTGAGCGAGATCCTGGCCTACGCCGAGGCCGTCCAGCAGATCGACACAACCGGCGTGCCGCCGACCGCGCACGCCGGCGCGGGCGAGCCCATCTGGCGCGACGACGTGGTGGTGCCGTCGCTCGATCGCGCCGTCGTGCTGAAGGAGGCGCCGGAGGCGTCGCTGAGCGCCGGGCTGTTCAAGGTTCCGAAGGTGCTCTGACGTGCCGCACTCATCCGCCCATTCGGCGCGCGCGCTGCGCGACGCCATCGCGAACGGGCAGCTGACCGCCGAAGCGGCCTGCCAGGCGGCGCTCGACCGCATTGCCGCGCGCGATCCCGAACTGCACGCCTTTCACACGGTCTTCGCCGAGCGGGCGCTCGAGCGGGCCCGGGCCCTCGATCGCTCCACCGGACCGCGCGGACCGCTGCACGGCGTGCCGATCGCCCTCAAGGACAACATCACGGTCGCCGGCACGGTCACGACGGCCGGTTCGAAGATGCTCGCCACCTATCGGCCGCCCTACGACGCGACCGTCGTCGAGCGGCTCGAGGCGGCAGGCGCGATCGTGATCGGCAAGACGATCTGCGACGAGTTCTCGATGGGCTCGTCGACCGAGAACTGCGCGTTCGGCCCGTCGCGCAACCCGTGGAATCCCGACCGGGCGCCGGGCGGATCGAGCGGCGGATCGGCGGTGGCCGTTGCCGCCGGCATGACGCCGCTGGCGCTCGGTTCAGATACGGGCGGCTCGATCCGGCAGCCGGCGGCCTTCTGTGGCGTCGTCGGCCTGAAGCCGACCTACGGACGCGTTTCGCGCTACGGCCTGATCGCCTACGCGTCGTCGCTGGATCAGATTGGTCCGTTCGCCACGACGGTGCGCGACGCGGCGCTGTGCCTCGACGTGATCAGCGGTCCGGATCCGAAGGACAGCACGGCCGCGGCCGTCGAGCCGCCGAAGTTCGAGGCCGCGCTGACCGGCGACATCGCGGGCCTGCGCGTCGGCGTGCCGCGTGGCTGGCTGCGCGAGGGCGTCGACACGGAAGTGATGGCGCGGTTCGAGGAAAGCCTCGCCACGCTCGAGCGACTCGGCGCTGTTGTCAGCGAAATCGAGCTGCCGCACAGTCGCGTGGCCGTCCCTGTCTACTACCTGGTGGCCACGGCCGAAGCGAGCGCCAACCTCGCCCGCTTCGACGGCGTGCGCTACGGTTATCGCGCCCCCGACGCGCGCGATCTGGGCGAGATGTACGACCGCACGCGCGACCAGGGTTTCGGCCCGGAAGTCAAGCGCCGCATCATGCTCGGTACCTACGTGCTGAGCGCCGGCTACTACGACGCCTACTACGTGAAGGCGCAGCAGGTGCGGACGCTCATCCGTCGCGACTTCGACGAGGCGTTTGCCGATGTCGACGTCGTGGCGACGCCAACGACACCGACGGCGGCGTTCCCGCTCGGCGCGCTGCGTGACGATCCGCTGAAGATGTATCTCGCCGACACATTCACCGTCAGCGCCCCGCTGGCGGGCCTGCCGGCGATCAGCGTGCCGTGCGGGTGGACCGACGATCGGCTGCCGGTCGGTCTGCAGCTGACGGGCCGGGCCTGGGACGAGGCCACGATCCTCCGCGTAGCCGACGCGTTCGAACGGACGCGCCACTGAACGGGCCGGATCGCATCGGACTTCTCTTCGGACCCCGTACACACCAAGGGCCGGGTGGAAACCCGGCCCTGTCTGTTCTGCCGAGCCGATGGCCGGCTCAGCCGTTGATGGTGATCTGCCGCGGTCGGCTCTCCTCGCGGCTCGGGAGCTTCACCGTCAGCACGCCATCCCGGTAATCGGCCTCGATACGGGAGGCGTCGATGGTGGCGGGCATCGAGAAGCTCCGGCGGAACTTCCCGTGACCGCGCTCCATGCGGTGGTAGGTCTCGCCGTCCCTGTTCCGCTCGAGGTCGCGCTCACCCTCGATGGTGAGCACGTTGTTCTCGAACGTCACCTTGATGTCGTCCCGCTTCATGTCGGGCAGCTCGGCCCGGACGATGACGTCCTTGTCGGCCGTTTCCAGGATGTCGACGGGCGGGACCCACGCTCCCGGCGAGAAGGGTTCACCGAACGCAGCCTCGAACATCCGGTTCAGGCGATCCACCTCGAGGGCCGCCAGACCGGTCAACGGGCTCCAGCGAGTCAACGTCGTCATAGTGATCTCCCTCCTTCGTCTTCAATGGCTCCGAAACTCAGCCTGCGGGTCAGCGTTAGCCTGCGGCTCGCTGAATACACCTTCATCTTACGCCATATGTGAGCCCGTGTCAAGCATACCTTATGAGCATTTGGCACTCATATTTGTCATTCAGACAATACGGCCTCAGACCGTCCGTTCGCAACCTTTTCCCTGCAATCCCGGTATGATGGGCGGGTGCACGACGCATTTCTCGGGGCCAGCGAGCTGACCGACGACGCCCGCGAGCTGCTGGCCGAGCTGGATCGGGAAGTTCCCGGCGTCCTCCAGATCAATACGGAATGCCGCCCGGCGGTCGACGTCTTTGAAACGACCACCGGCCTGGAGGTCGTCGTCGACGTGCCGGGTGTGCCGCCGGACTCGATCCGCGTCGCCATCCGTCGCGGCGTGCTGCTGATCTTGGGGGCGACGATGCCCCCGCCCCCGACCCGGCGGCCCGGTTTCACCTGGCCGTA